>DATBPY010000001.1:0-2343 GCA_036561085.1 Methylophilaceae bacterium
GCGTTCGCCGTGGCCTCGCTGCTGGCATTGCTGGCGCTGGTGACCTTGGCGGTGAAGACTTATATCGAGTGGCAGAGCGCACGCTATGCCGCACAACAAGCTGTAGATGCAATGGAGTAATAAAAAATGAGCATAGAGATACGTAATGTCAGCAAGAACTTCGGCAGCTTCAGCGCCTTGCACAACGTTAGCCTGGATGTACCGTCCGGCGAACTGGTGGCGCTGCTGGGGCCTTCCGGTTGCGGCAAGACTACGCTGCTGCGCATCATCGCCGGGCTGGAAACGCCGGACGCAGGCAGTATAGGCTTCTACGGCGAAGAAGCCACCGCGCGCGGTGTACGCGAACGCCAGGTGGGTTTCGTGTTCCAGCACTATGCGCTGTTCCGCCACATGACGGTGTTCGAAAACGTGGCTTTTGGTTTACGGGTACGCCCCAAGAAGACCCGCCCTTCCGAATTCGAGATACGCAAGCGCGTGCATGAGTTGCTGGATCTGGTGCAACTGGACTGGCTGGGCGACCGCTACCCGCCGCAACTTTCCGGCGGTCAGCGGCAGCGTATCGCTCTCGCCCGTGCCTTAGCCGTGGAACCCAAAGTATTATTGCTGGATGAACCGTTCGGCGCGCTGGATGCCAAGGTGCGTAAAGACCTGCGCCGCTGGCTGCGCCGTTTGCATGACGAACTTCATATCACCAGCGTATTCGTCACCCACGACCAGGAAGAAGCGCTGGAAGTGGCAGACCGCATCGTGGTGCTGAACCAGGGCAAGATTGAGCAGACCGGCACACCTGTGGATGTATACGATAATCCGGCCACGCCGTTCGTGTTCAAATTCCTGGGCAACGTCAACGTATTCCAGAGCCGCGTGCATGAAGGTATCGCCCGTATCGGCGACCTGAACATCGACGCACCGGACCATGGCGATGCAGAGAACCTCTCAGCATTAGCCTATGTGCGCCCGCACGATGTCGAGCTACAGCGCGAAGCCGAAGGTGCATCGTTCAGCGCGCGCGTGCAGGACATCCACGCCATAGGCCCGGTGGTCAGGCTTGAATTGCAGCACTCGGATGAAGACTCCGAACCCATCGAAGTCGAATTGCAACGTGAACGCTTTACGGCGCTAGGCTTGGTGCGCGGCGATACTGTCTACGTCAAGCCCAGGAACCTGCGGTTATTCCCTAACTAAGCGAGCCTATAAAACAAAACGCCCACCGAAAGGTGGGCGTTTTGCTTGATCGGATGATTTGATCGAATGATAAGCCCGGCGTAACCGCCAAGCCTACCAAGCTATCTCATCGACCTTTGGTGGCATCGTTAAAAGCCGACTTCACATCGCCGTAGGCCTTTTCTGCATGGCCTTCGATCTGCTTGTTCAGCCCTTTGATCTGCTGCTTGTCGCTATCGATCACCTTACCGGCAGCTTCTTGCGTTTTACCGGCGATGATCTTTGCGGTACCTTTTACTTGATCCTTGTTCATATTGTTGCTCCTTTACAGTTAACGATTGTGTAAACCTTCTGCCTGATTTATTTAAGATCAATGCATGAAGATATAGATCAACACCAGCACGATGCCGGGTACACCCAGGATCCATGCCAATAAATATTTACCCATGATGATTTCCCTTTTAATGTTTAAAAGAATAGTAAAAATACTGATCTAACAACTGCAGATTACGCCGGGCGGAAAAGGGGTGCTGTACGTCACCGTACATAGGGCAAAATATTTTTTCGATAGAAATCGATAGGCATGAAAAAGCCCGGCAAGGGTGCCCTGCCGGGCTTTAGTAATACCGTATGCGAGCGGTCTTTGCTTAGTGAGAAGACTGACCCATCGGGTTATTACCTTGCGTTACAGGTTTTCTCGGGGATTCGATCTTGGCAGAAGTGCCCATCACGATCTCGATCAGCGTAGGGTATTCATAGGCAGAGCCGTCGACGTGGTCAATGACAGCACCGATACCGCCGCCGAAGATAATATTGCCGAACATCGAACCTTTGATGTCGGATACCACGGCAGCACTACCGCTAGGCTGTCCGTCTTTCTTGCAGGTTACGTTCATGTCGTCATTTGAACGGTGCACCACGACAGACCCCGGCGTGTTGATGAACCAGGTGCCGTTCTTGTTAGTCAGGTCGCATGCCGCACCTTGAACTTCCGTACCGCTTTGGTCTTTGGTCCGAACCGAAACGCTCTGGCTCGTTGACCCTGTGATCGAAGCACAGCCCGTTGCCAGTGAAGCGATCATTGCGCAGGCCAACAGATTTTTGTTATTCATTGTACTACCCCCTTTTTTACACATTTTTGTAAAACCTAACGTAAGAAAATGGCTGGTTTCAGACATC
>DATBPY010000002.1:0-25710 GCA_036561085.1 Methylophilaceae bacterium
TTTACGTTGCCTGCAATTAGAAGCGCACGGCTACCAGGTGACGGTGACCGAACTGGTGGGCTGGGAGCATTCGATGAAGAACGAACTGATTATCGCAGTGAATAAAGACCTGCCGCGCAAACGGCCTGCGGAGCGGTTGCATGAAGTATTGAACACGTTGGGGCTGCAACAACTGGACGAGCGCTTTTTTACGCCGGAACTAGTCTAGTTGCGTCTTGTCGGATGTGTAGAGGAAAACAAATAAAATGGCACTGTGGGTACCCGGAAAAGTAGTAGAGAACAAACGCTGGGGCGGATTGCTGCATTCACTGCGGGTGGAGGCCGAGATCGAGCCTTACGAAGCAGGGCAATTCATCAAAATAGGCCTGGAGATCGATGTTGAAAAAGACGGCGAGATAAGTAAAGAGATCATCGGCCGGCCTTATTCCATTGTCACCCCGCCGCAAGAACGACCACTGGATTTTTACTTCATCACCCTGGCCGACGGCCCACTGACGCAACGCCTGCAAAAACTGCAACCAGGCGACGACATCCTGGTCGCGCCCAGGGCCGCTGGTTTCCTGGTGCTGTCCGAAGTGCCGCCTGCGCGCCATTTGTGGCTGATCTCCACCGGCACCGGCATCGGCCCGTTCTTGAGCATCTTGCGTTCCGGCAATGCCTGGGAGCGTTTTGAGCGCGTGACTCTGGTGCACGCGGTACGTACTGTGGCCGAGCTTAGCTATCTGGATGAGATCAATCATGTGGCTGCCGGGCATACGCAGCAATTCAGCTATATCCCTTTCGTCAGTCGTGAAGTATGCGACTTCGCGCTGGATGGACGCGTGCCGCAAGCTATTGCCGACGGGCGGCTGGAGGAGCGTGCGGGCATCGCCATCAATGCCGCAGACAGCCAGGTGATGCTATGCGGCAACCCGGACATGGTGACCGACGTGACGAACATGCTGGTCGAACGCGGCCTGAAAAAACACAAACGCCGCGACCCCGGCCAGATCAGCGTGGAAAACTACTGGTAATGACGCAGCACATAGATTTTGAACTCAAAGGCGAGTTCATCGAGCTCAATCAGCTATTAAAACTCGCCGGGGTATGCGACAGCGGCGGTGCGGGTAAGCATCTGGTGGCTAGCGGCGTTGTGTCTGTGGATGGTGCGGTTGAGCTACGTAAAACTGCCAAGATACGGGTGGGGCAGGCGGTGGTGTTGAATGATGTGCAGATTCGGGTGATTATTTAATAATACGCAAAAAGCGCAGAAAGAGTTCGATGAAGCTAATTGTGGGGATCATTTTAAGCGGCTTGTTTTGGCAAATATTGGCACAGGCCGAGGGCCTTGATTGTGAGCAGTTGCGCTATACCACTAAGCTCGTGGAGTGCGGCACTACAGTTATTCAAGCAGATATCCCTTTAGATGAACAAAAATCTCTTATAGCAAGATATCCGAGTGCGAAAATTTTGAGTGGTGATTTAACTAATGATGGAATCAACGACTTTGCTTTAAGTATTGCAGAACACAAAGATGACGGGCCAGTTAATCGGGTGATTGTCTTGAAAGGCAAGCATGGAGGAGGATATGAGGAATTTGCAGAATCATCGGAGATTGAATTTGGCACCGAGGATATAGAGATAAAGAATCATTCTCTATATATAAATATTGTTCGCCATGATTTACAGGAAACTTATCAGTTCAATTATCGTAAAGGTCATTTTGTCTTGATCGGGCTGGATGAAGTTGCGTATACCCCAGGTGTTACCTCATATAATTATGTTGAAACCAGCACTAATTTTCTGACAGGCGATGTCATTGAGAATACGGTAGAGGAAAAGATGCCTCAGACTGAAAAAACAAAGCTTTCAAGCGGTGAACGTATACTCCTAAACCTTGAAGATTTTGGTCACTAAACTTGTAGTGGTAGCTCTTCCATCAGTGCGATTTGCTCCCTAAGCTCCAATATCCTATCCTGCCAGTAATGCTGAGTATTGAACCACGGGAAAGCCTTAGGAAATGCCGGGTCGTCCCAACGCCGTGCCAGCCAAGCAGAGTAGTGGATCAGGCGCAGCGTACGTAACGCCTCTATCAGATGTAACTCACGCGGGTTGAACTCGCAAAAATCCTCATAGCCTGCCAGTACGTCCGAGAGTTGCCGCGTCTTGTCGCCGCGTTCGCCGGAGAGCAGCATCCATAAGTCTTGTATCGCAGGCCCCATGCGGCTGTCGTCAAAGTCTACGAAATGCGGGCCGCGCGAGTCTTTGCCTTCCGTCCACAATACGTTGCCCGGATGACAGTCGCCATGTAGGCGAATTTGTTGTACGTTACCTGCGCGTTCGAAGCAGTTAGCGGCATTTTCCAGCGCTTGCGCGACGACGCTGGTATAGGCAGCGTGCAGATCGGGCGGAATGAAGTCGTTTGCCAGCAGGTAATCGCGTGGCTCGGTGCCGAAAGTGGCGATATCCAGCGTGGGGCGTTCGGTATAAGGTTGCAGCGCGCCGATGGCGTGGATGCGGCCGATGAAGCGCCCCATCCATTCCAGAGTTTCCGGGTCGCCCAATTCCGGCGCACGGCCGCCTTGCTTGGGAAATACCGCGAAGCGCATGCCCTCGGCAAGGTTCAATGTACTGTCATTATATTGATGCAACGTGGTGTCGTTCAGCAACAGTGCAGGCACCACGGGTATCTCGGCATCGGCCAGTTGCTGCACGAAAGCGTGTTCTTCCAATATTGCCGCATCCGTCCAGCGGGCAGGGCGATAGAACTTGGCGACCAGCGATTCGCCGTCTTCCATGCCCAGCAGGTAAACGCGGTTCTCGTAGCTGTTGAGTTCCAGCAGGCGGCCATCGCAGCGCAGCCCTAAGCTTTCCAGCGCGCTGAGGATGGCATCGGGGGTAAGGCCGGAGTAGGGCGCGGCCATTACAGTAGCGATATAGCCGCCATCAACGCCATGGTCAGGTCTTCGATGATGGTGACGGTGGACATGGGCAGGTTGAATACGCTGCCCAGGCAGGCGCACTGTATCTTCTGTTTGTTGGTGACGGCCCGGATGACGCCGATGCTGGAAAACAGCATCACCACCAAGGTAAGGCTATTGGTTAGCCTAGGCTGCCAGTTCAGCACATAGGCCAAGCCCAAGCCTAGCTCGATGAAAGGGTAGAGCAGGCCGTAACCGCGCCAGCGCATGGCAAGCAGGTCATACATGGCGTAGCTGTTGGCAAAACTGCGGATATCCAGCAGTTTGAAGAACGAGAACACCAGGAAAAAGCCGGCCATGAAATGCATCATCCACATGCTGCCGTCGAAATGACCATGCGCGGCTTGTATCGCCAGCGTTACCAGCAGGATATATCCGATGATAGTCAGCAGTGGTTGGTAGGTTGCAAACCAGCCTTTCACCTCGATAACCTCTGTTTTTGCAGGCTTTTCTTCCAGAGTATAGTTACCGACTGTTACCAAAATCTGGTTCAGTTCGGGCAGCGTTTTGTTACAATCCGTCAGCGTAACCTGGGGTGGGGTGAGCGTGACTACAGTCGTGGCGGCATAGGGTTGTAATGCTTCCTGCACGCGCTTTACACAACTTCCGCAGTGCATGCCATGAATCGTAAATTCGCGGATTTTGTTTATAGGCATGTTTGTTGGCATTTTCATAATCTCTTAATTATGGGCGTTCTGATGTTTTTCAATCAACAGTTTAATCGATACAGTCTAACTGTTTTGAAGGTCTATTGATGGGTATGCTGCGTAATGCGCCGCGCCGCATCGGTCGTTTTATCTCGGATCACTGGAGGGATGGCGGTCTACCCGCAGTGAATGTGGTGGAACGCGACGGCGTCAGGATCTTATGCCTGGACAGTAACGCCGTGCAAAGCTCGATGAAGATCGCCGACCCCTATCAGTTGGAGATCGCCTACACGCGCGGCATGATGTGTTTCATGCTATTCACCAAAACCGCCAAGAACGTACTGGCGATCGGCTTGGGCGGCGGCTCTTTGCCCAAATACATCCATCGCTTCCTGCCGCAGATGAGAACGGTGGTGGTGGAATTGAACCCGGCGGTGATCCAGGCCGCCAGAACCCAATTCTTGCTGCCGCCGGACGATGACAGGTTGACGGTGCTGCAAGAGAATGGCGCGTACTATGTCGCCGAGCATGATGAGTGTGCCGATGTCATATTGCTGGATGCTTATGACGGCAAAGGCGTCGCGCCTGAATTGTCCAGCCAGGCGTTTCTCGACAGGTGTCACCAAGCACTCACCGAGCATGGCATACTCACCATCAATCTGTGGAGCAGCGACAAGAGCTATCAGACTTATCTGGAACGCATCCAGACCAGCTTCGACGGCCGTGTGCTGGTGATGCCCACGGGCAAACCCGGCAACATCGCCGTGTTCGCGTTCAAGGGTTATGCCGGGGATCTGCGTTGGGCAGCACTCAAAGAGAGAGCCACGCAGTTAAGCGTTACTCACCCCAAGATCGAATTTTTTAAATTCCTGGATAGCCTGCGCGACTATAATCTGCATAATCCAACCCGTCTTGTAGTTTAGAGCTCCATACCCCATGCAAAATTATTTCGCCACCTGCCCGCGCGGGCTGGAACCTGTATTAGAAGCCGAGCTCGTCGCCCTGGGCGCGCAAAAGATCGCTGTTACCGATGGCGGCGTGGGTTTCGCCGGCGATGTCGCCCTGAGCTGGAAAGCTAATCTGGAAAGCCGTGTCGCCACCCGCATCCTGTGGCGCGTGGGGCAAACCCCATATAGCAACGAAGACGGCATCTACAAACAGGCCATGGCATTGCCCTGGCCGAAATGGTTCGATGTTAGCCGCACCATCATGGTCAAGGTCACTGCAGTGAAATGCCCGTTGCGCAGCCTGGAATTCGTCACGCTGCGCATCAAAGATGCAGTGTGCGACAAATTCCGCCAGGTAGGCGGCGAACGCCCCAGCGTGGATACGCGTGAGCCGGATATCCGCATCCATGCGTTTCTGACTGCCACCGACTGCCAGTTCTATGTGGATACTTCAGGTGCAGCGCTGTACCAACGCGGTAACCGCCAAAGCAGTGTGGAAGCACCGCTGCGCGAGAACCTGGCGGCAGGCATACTTAAACTCGCTGGCTGGCAACCCGGCTCACCATTGCTGGACCCGATGTGCGGTAGCGGTACATTCCTGATCGAAGCGGCGATGATGGCCTTGGATAGTGCGGCGGGGCTGAAACGCTCGTTCGGTTTTGAAAAACTGAAGAACTTCGACCCCGGTGCTTGGGGCGAGATCAAAAAAGCGGCGTTTAAACGCGTCAAACCTGCATCGCCCATGCTCATCTTCGGCAGTGACAACGATAGCCGCGCGGTAAAAGCTGCGCGGCAGAATCTGGAAGCCGCGGGGCTATCCAATGTGGTACAGGTTCAGCAACTGGACGTGCTGGAATCGCCAGCGCCGGTGTTACCCGAAGGCACTGTCGGCACTTTGCTGACTAACCCGCCTTATGGTGAGCGCATAGGCGAAGTAGACGATCTTGCGGAACTGTATCCGCATCTCGCTGCCTCGCTCAAACGCAACTTCGCGGGCTGGAACGCATTCTTCCTGACTTCAGACCTGCGCATGCCCAAGCTGATGCGCTTGTCGCCTTCCAGGAAGACGCCATTGTTCAACGGCCCGCTGGAATGCCGCCTGTTCGAATTCCGCATGGTGTCTGGCAGCAACCGCAAGGAAGCCAAGCATGAGTCAACAGTTGAGTAACGATAGTCTGGAAGCTTTACGCGAACGCCTGCGTAACTTCGTACAGGAACGCGAGTGGGATCAATTCCATTCGCCCAAGAATCTGGCAATGGCGATGATCGTGGAAGCCGCCGAACTGGTAGAGCATTTCCAGTGGATGACCGAGCAGGAGAGTAAGAGCCTGAGCCCGGAAAAGCGGGTAGAGGTGGAGCATGAGATCGCCGATACATTCGTTTATCTGCTGCGCATCGCCGAAGTGCTCGGCGTGGATATCATCCAGGCCGCTAACCGCAAAATAGACCTCAATGCGCTGAAATACCCGGTGGAGAAGGCGCGCGGCAGCAACGCAAAATATACAGATTTTAAGTAAAAAATTAAGTAAGTTTTTATCCCATTTTGGTGGGTGTTTTCCGGTAAAATTACCGCATGCTTTCTCCGTCTTTTGTCCACCTGCGTTGCCACAGCGAGTACTCCGTGGTCGATGGCATGGTGCGTGTCGGCGACTATGTAAAATCGGCCGTGGCAGACCAGATGCCCGCGCTGGCATTGACCGATCTATGCAACCTGTTCGGCGCCGTCAAATTCTATAAAGCAGCTCGCGGTAAAGGCGTCAAACCCATCATCGGTTGCGATATCTGGCTGGAGAACGAAGCCAACCGCGACCAGCCTTTCCGCCTGCTATTGCTATGCCAAAGCACCCCCGGTTATCTGCGCCTGTGCGACCTCATTACCCGCGGCTATACCCGGAATCAACATCGGGGTCGTCCCGAGATCAAACGGGAGTGGTTGTCAGAAGGTACCAATGAAGGCCTGATCCTGCTGTCGGGCGCATGTGCCGGAGATGTCGGGCAGGCCTTGCTCAATGGCAACGATGCTCAAGCGCAGAAAATAGCTAAAGGTTGGCAGCAACTATTCCCCAATCGTTTTTACATCGAACTGCAACGCGTAGGCCATGAAAAGCAGGATTTCTATATCGACAAGGCGCTCAGTCTTGCTGCCAGCCTGAATATCCCGCCCGTCGCCACGCATCCGGTGCAGTTCATCGATGCCGACGACTATAAGGCGCACGAAGCCCGCGTATGCATCGCAGAAGGCTATGTGTTAGCGGATAAGCGCCGCCAGCGTACCTTCACCGAAGCTCAGTATTTCAAGACGCAGGCCGAGATGGCAGAGCTATTCGCCGATATTCCGGAAGCGCTCGCCAACAGTGTAGAGATCGCCAAGCGTTGTAACCTCACGCTGCAACTGGGTAAGAACTACCTGCCGCAATTCCCCACACCCAATAACGAAGGCCTGGATGAATACCTGAAGACCCAGTCGCTAATAGGCTTGGAGAAGCGCCTGGAGGTGCTTTATCCCGAGGTTGCGGTGCGCGACGGTAAACGCGCTGAATATGTCGCGCGCCTGGAATTCGAAATCAAGACCATCTCCCAGATGGGTTTCCCCGGCTACTTCCTCATCGTGGCCGACTTTATCAACTGGGCCAAGAATAACGGCGTACCGGTAGGGCCGGGGCGGGGCTCCGGCGCTGGCTCACTGGTGGCATACAGCCTGGGCATCACCGACCTCGATCCGCTGCAATTCAATCTGCTGTTCGAGCGCTTCCTGAACCCGGAGCGGGTATCCATGCCCGACTTCGATATCGACTTCTGCCAGGAAGGACGCGACCGCGTCATCGATTACGTGCGCAATAAATATGGGTTGGAGGCAGTAGCGCAGATCGCCACCTTCGGTACCATGGCCGCCAAGGCGGTGATCCGCGATGTGGGGCGGGTGCTGGACCTGCCGTTCAACTTCGTAGACGGCATCGCCAAGCTGATCCCGCGCGAGCTGGATATGACATTGGGTAAAGCGTTGGAGCAGGAGCCTCTACTCAAGGAGCGCCGTGAAAAAGAAGAGGAAGTGAACGAGCTGCTGGAACTGGCATTGCGGCTGGAAGGCCTGACGCGTAACGTCGGCACCCATGCCGGCGGCGTACTGATCTCGCCCGGCAAGATCACCGATTTTTCTCCCATGTATTGCCAGCAGGGCAGCGAAAGTACCGTCAGCCAGTACGATAAAGACGACGTAGAAGCCGTCGGTCTGGTCAAGTTCGACTTTCTGGGTCTGCGCACGCTGACCATCCTCGACATGGCAGTGGAATGGACCAATAAGTTACGCGTGAGTAAAGGTGACACGCCTATAGACCTGGCGACCCTGGCGCTGAACGACCCCGACACCTACAAACTGCTCAAAGTCGCCAATACCACGGCGGTGTTCCAGCTGGAATCGTCGGGCATGAAGGAAATGTTGAAGCAGGCCAAGCCGGATTGCTTCGAGGACATCATCGCCCTGGTCGCGTTGTACCGTCCTGGCCCTATGGACCTGATCCCCGATTTCTGCAAACGCAAGAATAAACAGGTCGCGGTGGAATACCCGCACCCTGCGGTAGAACCGGTGCTGAAAGAGACTTACGGCATCATGGTGTACCAGGAACAGGTGATGCAGATGGCGCAGCTGGTGGGCGGCTATAGCCTGGGCGGCGCTGACTTGCTGCGGCGCGCCATGGGTAAGAAGAACAAGGAAGAGATGGATAAGCAGCGCTCGGTGTTCGTGGAGGGCGCGGTAAAGAATGGCACCTCGGAACATCAGGCAGGCATGTTGTTCGATCTGATGGAGAAGTTCGCAGGGTACGGTTTCAACAAGTCGCACGCCGCAGCCTATGCATTGGTGGCCTATCACACTGCCTGGCTCAAAGCGCATTACCCTGCGGCGTTCATGGCAGCCACTATGTCTGCCGATATGAACAATACCGACAGCGTGCATATCTTCTTCAAGGACACCCAGGCCAATGGCGTGAAGGTACTACCGCCGGACATCAACCGCAGCGAATTCAGGTTCACGCCGCTGGACGAGAAAACCGTGCTGTACGGCCTGGGTGCAGTCAAAGGCACCGGCGATGCCGCTATCAGCGTAATACTGGCGGCGCGTAACCAGGCCGGGCCGTTCACTGACTTATTCGACTTCTGCCGTCGCCTCGACTTGCGCAAAGTGAACCGGCGCGTGGTGGAATCGTTGATCCGCGCGGGCGCGTTCGACAGCATAGATCCTAACCGCGCAGCGATGCTGGCAGCGGTGGGCGTGGCGATGGACGTAGCGGGGCAGGGTGCGGGCAGCGCGCAGGATAGTCTGTTCGGCGAGTCGCATGATATTCCGCAGCAGGCGCTGCCCAAAGTGCAACCATGGAACGAACGTCAGCAGCTGGTAGAAGAAAAAGCCGCGATGGGTTTTTATTTCAGCGGCCACCCGTTCAGTGCCTGGCGTAAAGACGTGAGTGCTTTCGTGCGTACCGACTTGGCTAGCTTGATGCCGCAAAAGCAGGACCAGATGCTGGCAGGCGTGGTGATGGCGACGCGCAACAAGATGACCAGCCGCGGCAAAATGGCGTTCGTGACGCTGGACGACGGCAACGCCCAGTTGGATGTTGCAGTGGGCGGCGAGCTGTTGATGCAGCACCAGGCGTTGCTCAAGGAAGACCAATTGCTCATTGTGGAGGGCAGGGTGAGCAAAGATGAATACAACGGCGCCAGCGCGCTCAGAGTCAACGCCAATCGCCTGTTCGACCTGGCTACGGCGCGCACTTCCCATGCGCAATTGCTCAAGCTCTCGTGCAACGGTCAGGCCGATGCCGCCAAGCTCAAGCAGTTCCTGGCACCCTATATCCGGCGCGAAGCTTGCCGCGTGGTAGTGAATTATCATAACAAGCAAGCGGTCTGTGAAATGACACTTAGCGACGACTGGCGTGTGGAACTGCAGGATGAACTGCTGGAGAACCTGCGGCACTGGCTGGGAGAAGACGGCCTGAAAATCCTGTATCATTCATGATGAATCACCACTCAGGGCAAGCTTTTCGATGAAGATCAACTTTTTGGATTTTGAACAACCCATCGCCGAACTCGAAGCCAAGATCGAGGAACTGCGATATGTGCAAGACGACTCAGCGCTGGACATCTCGGCCGAGATCAAGACCCTTACCGCCAAAAGCCAAAAGCAAACCAAGGATATCTACGCCAAGCTCGGCGCATGGCAGATCTCCCAAGTCGCGCGGCATCCGCAACGGCCTTATACATTGGACTACCTGCAAGGCGTATTCACGCATGTAGAAGAGTTGCACGGCGACCGTTCCTACTCCGACGACCCGGCTATCGTGGGCGCGCTGGCAAGGTTGAACGGCGAGCCGGTGATGGTGGTCGGCCAGCAAAAAGGCCGCGACACCAAGGAAAAGATCTATCGTAACTTCGGCATGCCCAGACCGGAAGGCTATCGCAAAGCATTGCGTCTGTACCGATTGGCGGAAAAATTCGGCTTGCCTATCATCACTCTCATAGACACTCCAGGCGCATACCCCGGCATAGGTGCGGAAGAGCGCGGTCAATCCGAAGCCATCGCGCGTAATCTGTATGTGATGGCCGAACTGCGTACGCCTATCGTTGCCGTCATCATCGGCGAAGGCGGCTCAGGCGGCGCCTTAGCGTTGGGCGTGGCAGACCAGATGCTGATGTTGCAATACGGCATGTATTCGGTGATCTCGCCTGAAGGCTGCGCTTCCATCCTGTGGAAAAGCGCGGAGAAAGCACCGGACGCGGCAGAGACACTGGCGATCACCGCCAATCGCTTGAAAGCCCTGGGGCTGATCGACCGCATCATCAATGAACCTGTAGGCGGGGCTCATAGAGATCCGGAGGCCATGATGCAAACGATGCGCAGAACGCTGGCGGAGAGTTTGAAGCTATTCGAGGGGCGCACCATGGATGAGATCATTCAAACACGCTACGATCGGCTGATGGCCTATGGCAAATTCAAGGAAGCAAGTTAATCTTGTAGAGCATGTTGTTGCACTGCTAGGTCAACATGCAGTTCATGGGCGACATCTCGCCTTGGGGTTAAGCGGCGGCATGGATTCGTGCGTACTGCTTGACCTGCTGGTGCAGGCAAAACTGCATATCGAATTCCGCCTTTCCGTTATTCACATCAATCATCAGATCAGTGCTAATTCTGAGCAATGGGAGCATTTCTGCGCCGATCTTAGCCTGCATCACCGTATCCCTTTCACTGCGATCAAAGTGGACGTGCCGCGCGATAGCGGTCTGGGGCTGGAAGCCGCAGCCCGCGAAGCACGCTACCAGGCCTTGTCGGCACAGGACTGCGACATGATCGCGCTGGCGCATCACCAGGACGACCAGTCCGAGACCTTTCTGCTGCAATTGCTGCGCGGCGCAGGCATCAACGGCCTGGCGGCGATGCCGGTGTCACGCCATGAGCACATTCTTCGACCCTTGCTTGATATTCCGCGCAGCGAGATATTGCGCTACGCCCAGGCGCAAAAGCTGCAATGGGTAGAAGACGAAAGCAATATCAACCTGCATTTCGACCGTAATTTCCTCAGGCAACAGATCATGCCGCAATTGGCAAAACGCTTCCCCGGCTACCGGGCGACACTGGCGAGAACAGCGGAACATATTGCAAGCGCAGCAGCACTGCTGGAACAGGTTGCGCTGGAAGACGCCAGGCAGGCAGCGAAAGGCAGCAATGGCAGGCAAATGGATATCAATGTCTTGCGTACATTTAGCAGCGAGCGTGCCGCCAATATGATGCGCTGGTGGATACGCGAGGAAACAGGCCTGATCTTGTCTACTTCGCGTCTCCAGAATATCACCCGCCAGTTGTGCGAGGCGAAAGCCAATGCCCGTATCGAATGCAAGCTGGAACAAAAAGTACTGCGCCGCTATCGTGACATGGCTTACATCGTCGACGCGATGGATACGCAGCCCTATGAATTGACATGGCGCGGCGAGAACTCACTGCAATTACCCGGCGGCGACCGGCTTTTGTTCTCACAAGTGCTGGGGCAGGGTATCGCACTGACGAATGTCGCGGAGGGGTTGATCGTGAACAACCGGCGCGGCAATATAAGCTTACGCACGCACAGCAATCGCCCCACGCGCAGCCTGAAGAATCTTTGGCAAGAGTCAGGGGTACCGCCGTGGGAGCGCGACAGAACGCCATTGATCTGGCATGGTAAGGAGTTGGTGGCGGTACCGGGCCTGGGCATCGCCAGCGACTGGCAAGTGGCATCTCATGAGCATGGCTGGTTGGTGGAACTGGTGCGCCATCACTGAAATATCATTCATTATTAAATCCTTGCCTTTTTAAGTTCTTGCCAGATCGGTACAGCTATTGTTACACTACGTTCAACTGTTGAACGGACTCTTTATCCGACCTGAATGCTGACAGACGAATATCGCTACAAGATCCTCAAACTCATTGCCGAGCGGCCGGAAATAAGCCAGCGCGAACTCGCGCAGAAGCTTGATATCAGCCTCGGCAAAACCAACTACTGCCTTAAAGCCTTGATCGAAAGGGGCTTGGTCAAGGTAAGCAATTTCCGCAATAACAAGAACAAGCTGGCTTATATGTATCTGCTGACCCCCAGCGGTATAGAGGACAGAGCTTCAACCACCCTCAATTTCCTTAAATGGAAAATGAAGGAATACGAATTATTGCAAAAAGAAATTGAAGAACTGCGACACGAAGCAGCCATGACGGATGAAAAATCACTGGCATGAGTAAAGTCGTCATCACCGGCGGCAGTGGTCTGTTGGCAACCAACTGGGCATGCTGCATGCGTGAGCATCATCAGATCGTGCTGGGCCTGCATAACAGGAAGGTCACTTTACGCGGCGTGACCTCATCGGTATTGAACATCGAATCAGTAGGCGAGATCAACCGTTGGCTCGACGCGTTAAAGCCCGATATGGTGGTACATACCGCTGGGCTGACTAATGTGGATGAATGCGAGCGCAATCCGGCAGCCGCCCATGCCCAGAATTGCGAACTATCCAGGAATATCGCCGTCGCCTGCCAGCAGCACGGGGTTCGTCTGTTGCATATCTCCACGGATCATCTGTTCGATGGCAGTCACGCTTTTTACAAGGAAAGTGATACGCCTATACCCCTCAACGTATACGCCCGCTCCAAACTCGATGCCGAGATCGAAGTCGCCAAGGTTTACCCGGCGGCGCTGATCGTCAGAACCAATTTCTTCGGCTGGGGCCCGCTCTATCGCCCATCGTTTAGCGACTGGGTCATTGACAGCCTGAGAGGCGGCAAGCAGATTACATTGTTCGATGACGTTTATTTCACTCCTGTGTTGATAGATACCTTGGCAGATGCCAGTTATCGTCTATCAGAGGCCGGGGCATCGGGGGTATTCAATGTGGTGTCCGGCCAAAGACTTTCCAAATTCGAATTCGGCAACATGCTGGCAACCGAATTCAGGTTGCCGCAGAATCTGTTGCTGCGAGGTCGGTTGTCCGATGCCAAGCTATCTGCTGCCCGGCCGCACGACATGTCTCTGGATAACTCGAAAGTAAATCAATTCCTCAATAATATGCAAATAGATGCTCTAGGTGAACAGGTGGCTCAATTGAAGGTGCAGGGTGGAGAAGGTCGGGCAAAAGAAATCAATAACGCAATCATGGAGAACTAGATGTCAATATTGAATGGGAAATCAGTGCTGGTGACTGGCGCGACCGGGTCTTTCGGCAAGCGCTTTATCAAAACCGTATTAGAGAAATGCGATCCCAGCCGATTGGTGATATTCAGTCGCGATGAGTTGAAGCAGTTCGAGATGCAACAGCATATCCAGTCGCCCAAGCTCAGATATTTTTTAGGGGATGTACGCGATAAGGAAAGGCTGTATCGTGCTTTCGACGGTATCGACATCGTCATCCACGCCGCCGCCATGAAACAGGTGCCGGCTTCTGAATACAACCCGATGGAAGCCATCAAGACCAACATCATAGGCGCGGAGAACATCGTCAATGTGTGTATCGATCAAGGTGTGGAACGCGTGATCGCGCTCAGTACCGACAAGGCGGCCAACCCGCTCAATCTGTACGGCGCCACCAAGTTATGTTCCGACAAGCTGTTCGTTGCCGGAAATGCTTTGTCCGGCCGCCATAGAACCAAATTCTCGGTGGTGCGTTACGGGAATGTGATCGGTTCCCGCGGCAGCGTCATCCCGTTCTTCATGCAAAAGAAAACCGGCGGCGTGCTACCGATCACCGATGCCCGCATGACCCGTTTCTGGATCACGCTGGGTGAGGGTGTCGAATTCGTACTGGATTCGCTTGATCGTATGCAAGGGGGCGAGATATTCGTGCCCAAGATACCCAGCATGAACATCATGGATGTCGCTAAAGTGGTTGCACCTGAGTGCCGTACCGAAATCATCGGCATCCGGCCGGGAGAAAAGCTGCATGAGATCATGATCACCCAGGACGATGCGATCAATACCGTGGAGTTCGACAGTCACTACGTGATCCAGCCTGCGACTTCCTGGTGGAATAGCGCGCAATATCTGTCCAGCACCGGCGGCCGTACCGTGCCTGAGGAATTCCATTTCAGCAGCGACAACAATACCTGGTGGATGGCGCAAGATGAATTGAAAGCGCTGCTGCAGCGGGAAACCATAGAGTTATGACCATCCAAAAGATCCCCTACGGGCGGCATTTCATCGATGAGGCCGATGTGGCCGCTGTAGTCGATGTGCTCAGGCACGGTGCCATCACGCAGGGGCCCAAGATCGCTGAGTTCGAAAAAGCCGTTGCTGAGTACGTAGGCGCCAAATATGCCGTCGCCGTTTCCAATGGAACGGCGGCATTGCACCTGGCATGCCTGGCTGCAGGTATTGGGCCGGGCGATAATGTCGTAACTACGCCTAACACCTTCGTAGCCAGTGCCAATTGCGCACTCTATGTCGGTGCTAACCCTCAGTTCGCGGATATCGATGCGCAGACGCTGAATATGGATCCGGCAGCGCTACAGGATAAGTGCCGGAAGCTAGGTAAGGTGAAAGCCATCATTCCCGTGCATTTTGGCGGGGTGCCTTGCGACATGCCGGCAATCAAGCAGGTCGCAGATCAATACGGCGCGATCATCATCGAAGATGCTTCGCATGCGCTTGGCGCGAGCTATCCGCAAGGCGGCAAGGTAGGTAATTGCGCCTATGCGCAAATGACGGTTTTTTCCTTTCATCCGGTGAAAATCATCGCCGCCGGTGAAGGCGGCATGATCACCACCAACGATGCAGAGCTGTACCGCAAACTGCTGAAGCTCAGGAGCCATGGCATCAACAAGCTGGATGACGGATTCCTGAACAATGATCTTGCGTTGGATAACGGTGAGGCCAACCCCTGGTATTACGAGATGCAGGACATAGGCTATAACTACCGCATCACCGATATTCAATCGGCATTGGCTTTGTCCCAGCTCGGCAAGCTGAAACAATTCCTGGCACGCCGGCTTGAGGTCGCGCTCAATTACGACCAGGCATTCAAAGGCATGGAGTTCCTGACGCTGCCGCAACAGGCAGGCAGGCCATACAGCGCCCATCATCTTTACGTACTCAGGATAGATTTTGCCAAGCTAGGAAAATCGCGCCGGGTAGTCATGAACGAACTGCTTGCCGCGGGTGTAGGCACTCAGGTGCATTACATTCCGGTACACCTGCATCCTTACTACCAAAAGCTGGGACACAAGCCCGGAGACTATCCTGTAGCGGAGAGCTATTATCGTGAAGCATTGAGCATCCCCCAATTCTTCGGGCTTACCGCAAGCGACCAAGCATTGGTCATCAATAAGGTCACCGAAGTCTGCGCATGAGGCCGTCCGCATGAAAATCGGCTTAGGCACTGCTCAATTCGGATTGGCATATGGCATCGCCAACCAACAAGGGCAGGTGTCGCGTACAGCGGCAAAGGCGATGCTGCAACTTGCATCGCAACAGGGCATAGACACGCTGGATACGGCGATCGCCTACGGCGAAAGCGAGACCTGCCTGGGCGAGATAGGCACGCAGGGCTTCAAACTGGTGACCAAGTTGCCGGAAGTTCCGCAAGCTTGTACCGATGTGGATGCATGGGTGCAAGCACAGATGCAGGCATCGCTGGCCAGGCTAAAAGTGAAAGCTGTTGATGGTTTGCTGTTGCACCGCCCGCAACAACTACTTGGCACGGACGGCAAAGCACTTTTCCAGGCTTTGCAAAATTTGAAACATGCGGGGTTGGTAAGAAAAGTAGGGGTATCGATCTACGCGCCGGACGAGTTGGCAACGTTGACTGCTCAATACCGGTTCGACTTGGTGCAATCGCCGTTTAACCTGGTCGATCGCCGTCTCTATACCTCCGGGTGGCTGCAGAGATTGAGTGACGAGGGAATAGAGGTGCACACCCGATCTGCTTTTTTGCAAGGGTTGTTATTGATGTCACGCACATATATTCCGGTGAGGTTCTCACCATGGTCTGCGTTGTGGGACAAATGGCATACATGGCTCAGCGCCCAGCAAGTGGAAGCGGTTCATGCCTGTTTGGCATACCCGCTATCCTTTGCGCAGATCGACCGTGTCATCGTGGGAGCCGATAGCGAGAGTCATCTGCAACAGATATTGGATGTGGCACACCGCGCAGCGCCTGGGGACTTTCCTGCCCTGGATTGCGAAGAAGAGAAACTGATCAACCCTGCACTATGGAATCAACTATGAAAGTCGTTGCGCTGGTTCAAGCGAGAATGGGTTCTACGCGCCTGCCTAACAAGGTGATGAAGCCGATTCAAGGTGTTCCGATGATAGAACTGCTGCTCTCGCGCTTGAGCCGGTCGCAGGAGATCGATCAGATCGTGGTCGCTACTTCGGTGGATAGCCGCAATGATCCGTTGGTGGCGCATGTAAACAAACTCGGCTACGCGTGCGAACAGGGCAGCGAGAACGATGTACTGGATAGGTTCATCCAGGCGGCAGCTCTACACCAGGCCGATGTAGTGGTACGCATCACCGGCGATTGCCCGCTGGTGGATGCTGCATTGGTGGATGAAGTCATCCGCGGTTTTAAATCTTCCACTGTCGATTATTTCAGCAATGTCGATCCTCCCACCTACCCGGACGGGCTGGATATCGAGGTGTTTACTCTGGCAGCGTTGCAACAGGCGTTCGCCGAGACCAACAAGCCTTTCGACCATGAGCATGTGACGCCTTATCTACGCACCTCAGGACGTTTCAGCACTGCTGCTATGCAGCACAGCGAGGACCTGTCGGCTTTGCGCTGGACCGTGGATGAAGCTGTCGATTTTGACGTGATCGAACGCGTTTTCCGGCATTTTCATCCCCATACGGATTTTTCATGGGCTGAAGTGCTGGAACTACAGCACAAACAACCGGATATTTTCAGCAATCAACATTTGATACGAAACGAGGGTGCAGTGATGGGTACAGGGCAGAAATTGTGGAAACGTGCCAAGCAAGTAATACCGGGCGGCAATATGCTGCTCTCAAAGCGCGCCGAGATGTTCCTGCCGGAAAACTGGCCTGCTTATTTCAGCAGATCCAAAGGTTGCACGGTGTGGGACTTGGACGGTAACGAATACATCGATATGTGCATCATGGGCATAGGCACCAATACGCTGGGTTACGGGCATCAGGAGATAGACGACGCAGTGCGCAAGACCATAGACGCAGGCAATATGGCGACCCTGAACTGCCCGGAAGAGGTCTACCTGGCCGAAAAACTGGTTGAGATGCACCCGTGGGCGGACATGGTGCGTTTTGCACGCTCCGGCGGCGAAGCCAATGCCATCGCCATCCGCATCGCACGCGCAGCTACCGGCAAGGATAACGTTGCCATCTGCGGCTACCACGGCTGGCATGACTGGTACCTGTCTGCCAATCTCGGTGATGAGAAGAATCTGGCCGGCCATCTGCTACCCGGTTTGGAACCGAACGGCGTGCCACAGAACCTGCGTGGTACCACATTCCCTTTCAGCTATAACAACTATGCAGAGTTGCTGGCTCTGGTCAACGAGCACGATATCGGCGTGATCAAGATGGAAGTGGTGCGTAACCTGGGTCCGGAAGACGACTTTCTGCAAAAAGTGCGTCAACTGGCTACGGACAGAGGCATCGTGCTCATATTCGACGAATGCACTTCCGGTTTCCGCGAGACTTTCGGCGGTATCCATAAAAAATACGGCGTCGAGCCGGATATGGCGATGTTCGGCAAGGCGCTGGGTAACGGTTATGCCATCACCGCCACCATAGGCAAGCGCGAAGTGATGGAAGCTGCTCAGAGCACCTTCATCAGCAGTACGTTCTGGACTGAGCGCATCGGGCCGACGGCGGCTCTGAAGACGCTGGAAGTGATGGAACGAGAGAAGTCGTGGGAGCAGATCACTAAAATTGGTTTGGACATCACCGCCAGATGGAAAGCGCTGGCTCAGAAATACGACCTATCCATGAGTACCAGTGGATTGCCTTCGCTGACCGGCTTCTCGTTCAATAGCCCGCATGCACTGGCCTACCGCACTTTAATCACCCAGGAGATGCTGGCCAAAGGCTATCTGGCAGCGACCAGCGTTTACGTGTGTACCGAGCACACGTCGCAGATCGTCGATCCGTATTTTGATGCACTGGAGCCGCTGTTTGCGTTGATCAAGGAGTGCGAGCAGGGGCGCGATGTGATGAGCCTGCTCAAAGGGCCGGTGTGTCACGGCGGGTTCAAGCGCCTGAATTGAGCCGAGCCGAATGAATATAGCCATCCGCGTTGATGCTTCGAACAAGATAGGTACCGGCCATTTCATGCGCTGCCTGACCTTGGCTGATGTATTGAACCAGCGCGGCGCGCAGATCCATTTTATCTGCCGCCATTTGCCTGAACATCTGGGCGGCATGTTAATGGAAAAGAACCACGGACTCACGCGACTCGATAGCGCCCTGGTTGAAGCTGCGGCAGACGATCTTGCCCATGCTGATTGGTTGGGAGTGAGTCAGCAACAGGATGCTCAAGACACAGTAGCAGCGCTTTCATATCAAACATGGGATTGGTTGGTTGTGGATCACTATGCACTAGACGCGCAGTGGGAATCCGCGTTGCGTCAAACCGCAAGCAAACTTCTTGCCGTTGACGATATCGCCGACCGTCAGCATGACTGCGATGTACTGCTGGATCAGAACTTCTATGCAGACAAGCATAGTCGTTATACGGGTAAAGTGCCCGAACACTGCATGCTCTTGCTCGGGCCTCGCTATGCCTTGCTGCGCGACCAGTTCCGGCAACTAAGGAAGCAAACGGAACCGCGTACCGGCACGGTCAAGCGTGTATTGATCTTTTTCGGCGGGGTAGATGAAGAGAACTACACCGGATTGGCTTTGCAAACGCTTGCTGATATGGCGGTTCCAGATATGGACGTCGATGTGGTGATAGGTACCCAGCATCCCTGTCGCACAGAGATAGAGGCGGCATGTGTACAGCATGGTTTTGCTTGCCACGTACAGACCAGCCGCATGGCTGAGTTGATGGCGCAGGCTGACTTGTGCATAGGCGCAGGCGGCATTGCCACCTGGGAACGCTGCTGCCTGGGGTTGCCGACCATAGCCATGCCTACCGCAGAAAATCAGCGTCGGCAGACCGTGGACGCGGCATCTTCCGGATTGCTGGTCATGCACGATGAAGACGATGACTTGGGTTTTCATATCAAGGCAATGATGGACAATGAAGGTTTGCGAGAATCGCTTTCGCGCAATGGCATGCAGGCGGTTGACGGCTTTGGAGCATCGCGGGTCGCAGGCAGAATGGGTTGCAGCGGTATTCAGATGCGAACCGCAACGATCGAAGATACCGAACGCTTGTTCACGTGGCGCAACCATCCGGCGATACGGCAGGTTTCACGTAATGCCGATGAGATCAAAAGGGAAGATCACAACCGTTGGATAGCGATTGTACTTAGCGATCCGAACCGACCGTTGCTGATCGGCGAGTGTAACGGGTCGCCAGTAGGGGTGGTGCGTTTCGATATCGATGGTACCAAAGCCGAAGTCTCCATCTATCTGATACCTGATGGCGATAACACAACCGATGGTTGGAGCTTGCTGCAGACCGCAGAACGCTGGTTATCCGTAAATCGCCCTCAGGTCGTTACCTTACAAGCAGAAGTGCTGGAGACGAACGAAAGATCGCAAAGATTATTCTTGGCATCCGGTTACCAACCCGGACCTGACTCCTATTCCAAGAGGGTGCATTGAGCATGCATGATGAATTCAAGATCGCCGGCAGGACCATAGGAAGCGGCAACGCGCCTTTTATCATCGCCGAGATGTCGGGCAACCACAACCAGTCCCTGGAACGCGCGCTGGAGATCGTGGACGCTGCCGCCAAAAGCGGTGCGCATGCGTTGAAGATACAGACTTACACGCCCGATACCATGACCCTGGATCTGGATGAACGCGAATTCCATATCAGCGACCCCAATAGTTTATGGGCAGGAACCTCGCTATATAAACTGTACGGTGAAGCCTATACCCCTTGGGAATGGCACGAACCCATTTTCAAGCGGGCAAAGGAATTGGGCATCATCGCCTTCAGTACGCCGTTTGACGATACGGCAGTGGATTTTCTGGAAGGCCTGGATGTTCCGTGCTACAAGATCGCCTCTTTTGAGAATACCGATCTGCCCCTGATACGCCGCGTAGCTGCCACCGGCAAGCCGCTCATCATCTCCACAGGTATGGCTACTCTGGAAGAGATGCAGGATGCCGTGGGTGCAGCGCGCGAAGCAGGGTGCAAGGATCTGGTGTTGCTCAAATGCACCAGTACTTATCCGGCTACGGCAGATAACACCAATATCCTCACCATCCCCGATATGCGCGAGTTGCTGGGTTGCCAGATAGGCTTATCCGATCACACCATGGGCGTAGGTGTATCGGTGGCAAGCGTGGCTCTGGGGGCCGTGGTGATCGAAAAGCACTTTACCCTCAACCGTGCCGATGGCGGCGTGGATAGCACTTTTTCCATGGAACCGCAGGAAATGGCGCAACTGGTACTGGAAACCGAACGCGCCTGGCAGGCATTGGGCAAAGTGAGTTACGGCGCAACCGAGGCGGAGAAGAAATCCACCCAGTTCCGTCGTTCTCTTTATGCAGTACAAGACATCAAAGCAGGCAATGCGCTTACCAAAGAGAATGTGCGCGCGATCAGGCCAGGCCTGGGATTGCCGCCCAAGTTCATGGAAAAGGTATTGGGCATGTCTGCGTCAACGGATATCAAAAGAGGCACGGCTTTGTCGTGGGATATTCTGAATTGAAAGCGCATACGCAACCGTTACCGATCATGACGCCGCGTTTCATCCTCAAGCCTCTGACTATCGCAGATGCTACGCCGCGTTACAGCGCATGGCTTGATGAACAGGCGGATCAGGGATTTATCCAGGCTGCGCGCAGCGCACACGACATCGAACATCTGCAGGAATTCATCAGTATCAGAGCGGATCGCGATGACGTTGTGTTCCTCGGCATATTCACCAAAGATGGAATGCACCATATAGGCAACATAAAATTCGAGCCGGTCGATCCGATCAGGAAATTCGCGATCCTTGGGATATTGATAGGCGATAGTGCATGGAGAGGGCAGGGTGTCGGCGTTGAGGTCATCAAGCATTCGGTAGATTGGCTGCATAGCGAGCGCGGGATAGATGAGATCGTTCTAGGCGTAGACAAGGATAACTTGGCTGCGATCAGATGTTACGAAAAGGCCGGATTCAGCTTTGAAGAATCGGATAAGCTGGTGCTGGATGGCATATCCAGGATGACCATGGTGCATCATGCAGGCAACTGATACAGAGCATCCGGAGTTCGATATCTACGTAGGTTTTGGCCGCCTCGTCGATCGAGCAGCTGCTTGGCTTGATGGCGCTGCAGTGTCTGTCTTGGATAAAGAAGCGATAGACGTCAGCCGCCGCCTGACACAGCGGCTGATTGAAATGACATTCATGCCTTTTGCGCAATCGACCAAGCAACGCAGTGTGCTCAGGCATGATATCCGTCTGGCAGGCATCGCTATCGACCCTGAAATGGGTGGGGTGAAGCTGTCCTTGGCCGCGCTTTGCCGTGCCTTGGTGGAATATAGCGCGCATTGGGGTTTGGCTCTGGTAGCGATTTTGGCAGGTTTCCTGCCGCACAAAAACACAGCGCCGGCAACTTTGGTGTACGGGGTAGATATAAGCAAGCCGGGTAAAAACAGCGACGAGCGTTTTGTGGATTACTGTCGTAACGGGCCTATACAGCCGTTGAAGGACGCAGGGCGGTTATTGATACAGTCGACCGTGCATCAGGGCATTCTCAGTAACGCGCGCTGGCAGTATGCCAAATATCCGCATCTGATACTGGTCGCAGAGGGTCGTTTGGGGATATACAGGCGCATTCGATTATTACTGACGCAACTTGTAGCGCCGTTGGGATATCTAAACGCGGTATTGCGCTTTCCTCCCATGGCGTTGCTCGGCCGCGATTTCGGTCTCGCACCGATAATGCAGGCGCTGATAGATGCGCATCTGATAGAGTCGTGCGTGATCACCAATAGCACCGGGAAAGTCCAGCCACTATGGATGCGCGGGAAGCGAAACTTCGCGGTGCACATGGTCTGGTACTCTCAAAATACTCGGCTGCATCAATACAAGAATCAAGCTCACGAAGCGCAGAACCCGCATATCCCTTATGTGACGGCAGATGTTCATTGGGTGTGGACGGAGGGTTACCGTGACCATCTTGCCCGGATATTGAAGACGCAGGGCGATATCCGCGTAGTCGGGCCTATCCTGTGGTATCTGCCGGAGGCGCTATCCATCAAGCTTGAACGGCCATGTGTCGCCGTGTTCGACGTTATTCCGGTGACGGCGGATGCTGCTTTTAAACTCGGTATTCCGGATAGCTATTTTTCGCCACGGAATGCGCAGAAATTCCTTACCGATATCGTCGAAGCTTGCAACAGCATTGGCGATCTAACCGGAGAGCGGCCGCAGATATACCTGAAACATAAGCGTGAAGCGGCTTCGCCTTTATTCGATCGTAGTTACCTCGATCTGGTTTCAGAGTTGGCATCCTCAGGACAGATATGCTTGCTTGACCCCGGTGAAAATATATTCGGCATGCTGGCGGCATCGGACTTGTGTGTCGCAATCCCATATACTTCGCCGGTGCATGTGGCGACTTCCGTAGGGACGCCCGCGATCTATTATGACCCTACGCAATCGTTACAGTCCGGTCTTGATCAAGCAACAGATCAAATCGCTGAACAAGGCCCGGAGCAGACTCAAGGTTTGCATTCCGTGCATTTCATAGCTGAGAGAGAGCAATTGGAAACTACCATCATGAACTGGGTTGCCGGTGTGAATAGTGTAAAAGTCAGGACAGCCAATGATTGAGCCACCCATTCTGTTTCTATGCGGGCATAGAAAAGGCGGCACTACCATGCTCAACAATCTATTCGACGGGCATAGTCAGTTGTCGGTCTATCCGGTGGATATCAACCTGTTGTACGGCTATTTCCCTAAATTCAATCAATCCGGGGCAAGCGAGCAGGATTTGCTGAAAAGAATACAGGCGGTGGTGTTCAAAGACATCGCCAAGCTGCCACAACTGGCAGGTATCGTGGATTTCAAAAAGCTCGAGGCCAATTTTCTTACCAACATGGAAGGCTGCTCTTTTTCCGACATGAGCGCAGTATTGCCCGCATTGTTAAATGGCTATGCCGATCTTAATGCATCGACCGAACATCAATACTTGGTAGCAAAAGAGACGAGTATAGAGCTGTATGCCAAGGAGATCGCCGGATGGCTCCCTAACTGCCGCTTCATCCATCTGATACGTGACCCGAGAGATAACTTTGCCGCGATCAAGGCGGGCATCACCAAGAAGTATGCGAGTTATGGCGATTCCGAAATATCGCTGATGTTCAGCGTGATCGTAAGGAATCTGTGGGGCATTAAAATGGCGCGAGTGAATCAGAAACTGCTTGGCAACGAGCGCTATCGCATACTCAGGTTCGAAGACCTGGTGGCAGCGCCGGAATCGACCATGCGCGAAATCTCGACTTGGCTTGGTATCGCTTATGAAGAAAGCATGCTGCAACCATCCATCTGCGGACGCCCGACAGGAGGCAATAGCTTCGAGAATAAGACCTTCTCCGGCATATCAAGCGAACATGTGGGTAAATGGAAAGAACGCATCAGCGACGAAGAGGCAGCCATGATCGAATTCGCGTTTTCCGATGAGATGGCTGCTTACGGCTATGCGGCTGAGAGTGATGCTAACGTCGTGGCCGACAGTGTTTCCGCCTTTTATAAAAGCATCAATTACAAATACTTTTATTTCGACCGGTTCGGGGAATAGGCCAGGTAAATAAACCATGATGGAACTACTGAAAAAGATCGCTCCGCTGCATAGGACCCTGGCCTGCAACGCTACCGACCAGGCGTTGCGGATACTGGCAGAGCATGTTCCAGGATCGGTGATCGAAGGTTTTCCGACCTCGACCCGCGTCTGGTCCTGGGATATTCCCAAGCGTTGGGAGCTGGATAGGGCAAGCATACGCAGGAAGAACGGCGAGGTGCTGGTAGATGCCGATTGGAATCACCTGCATGTATTGAATTATTCGATCGCTTTTAGCGGGGTGGTAAGTCACGACGAATTAATGGCGCATTTGCATAGCCATCCCGGTCAGCCCGAGGCGATCCCTTTCAGCTTCTCCTTCTATGAGCCCAAATGGGGTTTCTGCGTGCCGCATGCATGGCGCGAAAGATTCGTGGATGAGGAATATATCGTTGAGATCGAAAGCCGTTTTGAAGACGGGTCGCTGAACGTATTAAGCAAGCTCTTGCCGGGAGAGTCTGAGCAGACTTTCGTCATCTGCGCCGATATCTGCCACCCCCTGCAAGTCAATGATTCGTTGACCGGCGTTGCCGCAGCAGTGGAGATCATGCACTTTCTGGAAGTGCTACCCAAACGTAAATATTCTTATCTACTGTTGGTCGTGCCGGAAACCATAGGCAGCATCGCTTATTTGGCTCATCACCCTGAAGTCATAGAGAAGGCAGTGGGCGGCTTGTTCTCCGAGATGTTGGGTACGACCGGGAACTTGGTCGGCCAGAGAACGAGAAGAGGGGATACCTACTGGGATCGTTTATTAACCGCAGTACTGGCTGAGTCGGGATGTGAGCATAAAGTCGTCGATTTCATGAAAAGCGCCTCCAATGACGAAAAAGTGCTGGATAGCCCTGGGGTGGACATTCCGACTTTTTCGCTGACGCGCTACCCTTATCCTGAATATCATACCAGCGACGACAACATAGCGTTGATCGACGCAGATAAACTTCGGGAAAGCACCGCGATTTTGAGAAAAGTCATCGAATGGGCGGAATATGACTATATTCCGGTGTTAAACCAGCCCGGTCCGGTGTTCCTGTCGGGTAACGGTTTATTTCCGGACTGGCGAGCCGACCCTACCTTGCTGCCTTACTGGCAATCCTATGTGGAAGTGATGAATTCCCTGGATAACCGGCATTCCCTAGTTCAGTTGGCCACTGCCAAAAACATCCCTTTGAGTCATTTCAGGTATTGGACAGAGGCATTCCAGGGGAAGGGGCTAATGTCTACCAAGCCATTCCATGTCAATAAACCATTGGCGGAAAACTTGTAAACATGACAACAGAAGTCAAAGCAGACTCCGGCACTTTCAAAGGTAAACCCCTTTTTTTGACTGAGCTATTTCTTTTATCGCACGATCGAGCAACCCTCGAGAATGAAATTCTGCGCCAAGGCCGCTGCCTGGTTCGATCGTCCGCTTGCACCGATACCGTCAATCATTCATTAACTTCTCAAATTTGAATTTATGCCTAAACCCACTCTTTTTCAACGCCCCTTTATCCGTCTGGCTTGTACTTTCTTACCCTGGTTGGTCCCGCACCATCTGCGAGGGCCTACGAAGCGCGAACACTGGGAGAGCTATTCAACCGACAATTTCGACGAACTGGATCCCGCCAGCGTGGTGTTGATGCAGGAAGTGATGGCGCTTGCGCCGGACAAGAACAGCACGCTGATCGATCTGGGATGCAATGTTGGACGGCATCTGAACCACCTATATCAGGCAGGT
>DATBPY010000003.1:0-5344 GCA_036561085.1 Methylophilaceae bacterium
TCAAAATCGCGACGGCCTTTATAGAAGTCGTGATGTTGTTTGTAATGCGGTGCATACACATTGGTGTACCACCTATCCTGCACGAAATACACCGGTCTGCCGCAAGCGTTGTACTGGGCGCAATAGCGTTTCCAGTGGGCGCGATGCTCAGGCGGTACGCGCAGGTAGACCGGGGGAATCGGCGGACCTGATGGGGCAGCCACGATGACCGGTTGCTGGCTATAGACTTCGGGCGGCGGCGCGTTGCCGATATCGATGGCACCGAAGAACCCAGGCTCGCCTATGGAGACAGAGATCCCTGCGTTAGCGAGGCCGGAAAAAGCGGCAACCGAAATTGCCAGTAACCAAAGTATGCGTTTCATTAGAGTGTCCTCCATTATTTTGATGAATTAGAAAACCCGCTTTTTAGAACTATAGGGGTTTACATGGTTCCGTAAATTACGCTTCCGTAAGCTCTAAAGCACCCACTTTTTTGTATGGTTTTGTATCAAGGTAGTATCAAAATAAAGTATGGATCTGATTTAGAAAGCGCTCTTCAGCACGCATACAACGTAATACAGTCACGCAAACGCCAAAGAAATTTGACATCCTACCAGTAGGTAGGTTAGATTTAGTCACATGGATATGCGGGAACAGATACTGACCATTGCACAACACCTCGTGCAACAGCGTGGCTTTAATGGCTTCAGTTATGCCGACATCGCAGAAGAAGTCGGCATACGCAAACCAAGTTTGCATCACCACTTCCCCTCCAAAGTTAAGCTTGGCATCGCGCTGATTGAGAACTATACGTCCCAACTGGAAACAGAACTTGGTCGCATCAGCGTCCTGCCCATCACTGCCGATGCAAAACTTGCGAGTTACATAGCGCTCTACCGTACATCGCTGGATGCCGACTATATATGCCTTGGCGGCATGCTGGCATCGGATGTACTGACATTGGACGATAGCATGCTACCCGGTCTCAAGCGGTTCTTTGCAATGAGTATCGAATGGCTCAGCAAAATATTGTCAGAAGGAGAATCCATGCAGCATATCAAGCTGAAGGGTCCGGTAACAGACCATGCCCACATGCTGCTCTCCACATTGCAAGGCGCGCTGATGATCGCCCGCGCCAGCGGCGATGTTGCTGCATTCGACCGGACAACGGCATTGATACTTGCTAGTCTTAGGAGGAAGGGCTGACCTCGTTTTTTTAGCCCATATAACTACCTACTAGTAGGTATAGGAGAGAGTATGTCTATCTACAATTTTGATGATCGCAATATCCGTTGGAACACCCTGGAAGGGATCGAACATCTGTTCTATTCGGTTTTAGATGTCGATGAAAAAAACAAGATCGTTGATGTGCTGTTCAAATTTGCAGCGAACCAACAAATCGTGTTGCATCGTCATAAAGTGCTTAACCACTTGCTGGTCATCCAGGGCGAGCACAGGCTGTATGAAACGGATGGAACGATCAAAGAGATCCGTCCGGTCGGTCGATATACTGTCAGCAAAGCCAGCGATGAGCCGCACCGGGAAGGCGGCGGCGAAGGGCAGGATGTGGTGATCTTCTTTAGTATCCGCGGCAGCGATGGCCTTTTCTACGAAATCCTGGACGACGATCTCAATGTCATCGCCACTTTGACCATGCAGGATTTCGCCGGATTATTTAAAGCTCAGCAAGCTGCCCTCACCTCGAATTAGAACGCGCTTTTCAGCACGCCGCCATCCACCCGTAACGCCGCTCCTGTCGTTGCCGAAGCCAGCGGACTGGCGATGTAGGTCACCATGGCGGCGACTTCATCCGGCGAGGCGAAGCGTTTGATGAGCGAGGTTGGGCGTACTTTCTCGAAGAACTCCTTTTCGAATTCGTCGAACGTCTTACCGTCGGATTTCGCCAGCGTCTCAACGAACTCATTCACCCCGCGCGATTTGGTCGGGCCGGGCAATATGCTGTTGACGGTGATGCCGGTGCCTGCGACCGACTCTGCCAGCCCACGCGAAACTGCAAGTTGCGCAGTCTTGGTCATGCCGTAATGGATCATCTCGGCAGGGATCTGCACTGCGCTTTCGCTGGAGATGAATATGATGCGGCCCCAGTCGGTTTTCTTCATCGCGGGCAGGAAAAGACGCGCAAGGCGCACCCCGCTCAGCACGTTCACGTCAAAGAAACGCTTCCAGTCTTCATCGGGTATGTCTTCGAACAGTTTCGGTTCGAAGATGCCAAGGTTGTTGATGAGTATCTCCACATTGGGGTATTTTTTCGCCAGTGCTTCTGCCACAGGTGCGGTACTCAGGTCGCCCGCGTAGCCTTCGACATTGCCGCCGGTCGCTGCTTTCAGATTAGCCACCGCATCATCCACCGCTTTTTGCGTGCGTCCGTTGATGATGACGCGTGCGCCTTCACGCGCCAAAGCGTCAGCGATCGCCAAGCCGATACCCGCCGTGCTGCCGCTTACCAACGCCAATTTGTCCTTTAACTTCAAATCCATCTTCTTATTTCCTCTCGTCATATAATACTGAGCATGAATACTCACCGGATAGTCAGTATATCTGCCTTGGTCGTTTTACTCGTGCTTTCCCTGCACGCGCCGGCCGACGATTTCCCTGCTGCCTACATACAAAAAGGGCTGGTCGAGGCGCAAAAAACAGTGTCAGTGGATACCAGCCATATTGCCGAGGGCGGCCTGCTCACTGTCACTTACATCGGTCGTCCGGTATACATCTATCGCCGCACAGCCGCCGATATCGCTGCATTGGAAAGCAAGACGGGGCCCGATCTCGCCGACCCGGATTCCAAAGACCTGGCGCGTTCCATCCGCCATGAATACGGTTCATCCAGTTCCACCGTTTGGGCCAGGCTGTTATTGTTAGCTCAACCCATCGCACAAAAAACGCCTTTCCGCTCGCTCGACAAAAAGCTATTGGTCATTGCGGGATGGAGCCCGGAGTCGGGATGCGTGCTTACCTTGATGAACGACCCGCAGAAACGGTCCAGCCCTACAGACATATTCAGCGATACCTGTACCGGCGCGAAATTCGATGCTGCGGGCAGAGTGTTCAAAGGCTTTTTGCAAAGCAATCGCTTCGCCCTGAATAACATCGCCATCCCGCCCTACCAAATAGCGCCGGACGGCAAACTAACCATCGGCCCGGCCGGGGGCCAGCAGCTACCGGAATTGAACTACCCGCTGCGCGACCTTTATCAAAACCTGGACGCGACCAGACTGCTGATCACTGCCGCCAGTTTCAACGACATCGACACCGTGCGTGCCGCCCTCGGCAAAGGTGCCAATGCAGCTTTTTACAGAACGCGGGAACGCAGCCCCATAGATGCCGCCGTGATCGGCAGTTCCATGGAGATCGTTCAATTACTGGTGGCGCATGGCGCAAGACCCACGCCTAATACGCTGGCGCTGGCAAAGCTGGTCGACCGCCCGGAAGTCATCGAGTTGCTAACACCGCTCAATGGTCGCTTTAAGAAAAAGTGACCGGCTGCAAGTACTGCTAATACTTTTTGAATAACACCGCCATCAAGGCCGCCCCAAAGGCAGGAAGGCATCCTTTTCGTATTTCCGCCCCAGCTTTGCCACCAGCTCGGTGAGATTGCTATTCAATTGCACCAGCATTTCCGGTTCCAGCCGCATCACCACATCGGGCAATAGACCGCGGTATGGCATAGGCGCTTTGTCCAATATGCGCCGCCCTTTATCGGTCAACGAAAGATTGACCACGCGCCTGTCCTGCTTGCTTCTCACGCGGAGGATGTAATCCTTGGTTTCGAGTTTTTCCAGTAGATTACTGGCAGTGGATTGGTGGATGGACATGGCTTTGGCCAAGCCGGATACGGTGAGGTTATGGGAATCCGCGATCTCCGCCAGCGCCCATAGCGATGCACCGCCGATACCGGTGGCTTGCTCGACCTCGCTGTAATGCTTGGTGATCGACTTGAAGATGATACGGAACAACCTGAGCGCCTCAAGCGCCTCTGGTCTGGAATTGGTCATGGCTTTCATTGAAGCATGGAGGTAGTTTGTCGAGTATCCGGGCTATAATCCCAGATAGATTATATGGCTGAAATCAATGCGCGGCATGCCGTATACCAGGACATAATCAACCACCAGTATCAGCAACACCACCAGCAATAACAGCAACCAATCTAAACACCTCATAAAGTATGGCTGCCGGGAGATTGCGACAGCCTATTGCCCTCCTCACTCCCACGCTTGCGATCATATTATTCTACAAATATAATTTGTGCAAATGTATTGGTGTAAAATATCGCAGTGGATAAACGCTTTTCAGGCAGAAAACCCGCCGTCTTTTAATAATCTTTAAATAGGAATCGAAATGACCCATACCCTACCGATATTACCCTACGCACTCGATGCTCTGGAGCCGTCGTTAAGCAAAGAAACCGTGTTATTCCATTACGGCAAGCATCACCAGGCTTATGTGAATAACCTGAATAAACTGATCGTGGGCACCGAGTTCGAAGAAAGCTCGCTGGAAGACATCATCAGAAGCGCAAAAGGCGGCATCTACAACAATGCAGCCCAGATATGGAACCACACTTTCTATTGGATGAGCCTTGCTCCCAAAAGCGGCGGCGCACCCGGCGGAGCATTGGCAGATGCCATCAACGCGAAATGGGGGTCTTTCGATGCGTTCAAGGAAGCCTACTCCAAATCGGCGATCGGCCATTTCGGTTCCGGATGGACGTGGCTGGTAAAGAACAGGGAAGACGGTACGCTGGACATCTTCAATTCCAGCAATGCAGACTGCCCCCTTGCCGGCGAAACGCCGCTGCTGGTGTGCGATGTATGGGAGCATGCCTATTACATCGATTACCGCAACGAACGCGCGAAATACGTTGAATCGTTCTGGAACATCGTCAACTGGAAAGCGGTCGAGGCCAGATTCTCTGCATGATCTATCGCGGCGATAGTCCCTCTATCGCCGCAAAAATCCGAGCACAGGGAATTTTACCTATCCCTGTGCATCGCCGAGTCGCGCACTATTACACCCTACTCATCTCACCATCTTCGGCACTTGCATGCGCATCGTGCAGGAGCTGCAGGGCCAGCTCAATCTGAGCCTTTATCATGAAGTGTCGGTGCTGAAAACCGAAGACCAGTTCTACGAATACATCAACTGTCACCCCGGAACCGGGATGGTGAATGGTTTGAGTTAATACTTAGCTTTCACCCAAACCATTCAAGCTGATTTACGCCACTACCGTGATAAGCCCGCTCATCTCTTCGTGACCGTCGCCGCAGAACACGTCGCAGAAGAAGGTGAACGTACCCACCTTATCCGGCACGACGCGGATGCGTGTTACCGCGCCGGGAATGATGGT
>DATBPY010000004.1:0-3877 GCA_036561085.1 Methylophilaceae bacterium
GCCCGGCGTGCTGCCGGTATTGAATACGGAAGCCGTGCGCTGTGCCATCAAATTCGGGCTGGCAGTGAATGCCGAGATCGCGCCGCGCTCGATATTCGCGCGCAAGAATTACTTTTACCCTGACCTGCCGAAAGGTTACCAAATCAGCCAGTACGAGTTGCCCGTAGTCGGTAAAGGCTCACTCACCGTGCAAGTCGGTCCTTCGACAAGCTCAGGACAGGCTTACGAAAAAACCATACGCATCACCCGCGCCCATCTGGAAGAGGATGCAGGTAAATCCGTGCACGGTGCGCAAGAAGGCATGAGCGGCATAGACCTTAACCGTGCCGGCACGCCGTTGCTCGAGATCGTGACCGAGCCTGACATGCGCTCGGCAGCTGAGGCCGTAGCCTATGCTAAAAAACTGCATGAGTTGGTGCAATGGATAGATATCTGCGACGGCAATATGCAGGAAGGCAGCTTCCGTTGCGACGTGAATGTGTCTGTGCGTCCTCAGGGAACGGAAAAACTGGGTACGCGACGTGAGATCAAGAATCTCAACTCGTTCAAGTTCATGCAACAAGCCATCGAGTACGAAACCCAATGGCAGATCGACACTCTGGAAGATGGCGGCACCATACAACAGGCAACAGTGCTGTTTAATCCGGACACTGGCGAAACCCGTGCCATGCGTAGCAAGGAAGAAGCGAACGATTATCGCTATTTCCCGGACCCTGATTTATTGCCGCTGGCGATCTCCCAAGCCGATATCGATGCCGTGAAAACGACTTTGCCGGAGTTGCCAGAAGCGATGAAATCGCGCTTTGAGCAACAATATGCTTTGCCTGCTTACGATGCGGCGGCGATCACTGCTTCCAGGGCTTTGGCGAATTATTTCGTGGCAACACTTCAGGCTTTCGGTGGAGAAGCCAAGCAAGTTTCCAACTGGGTGATGGGTAGCTTGTCTGCCAAGCTAAATGAAGCCGGTTTGGAGATTGCCGATAGCCCGGTCAGTGCCCAGGCTCTGGCGGGTCTGTTGAAACGCATCGCCGACAACACCATTTCCGGCAAGATGGCCAAGGATGTATTTGAAGCGATGTGGGCTGGCGAAGGCGATGCGGATACCATTATTGAGAAAAAAGGCCTGAAACAGGTTTCCGACTCAGGTGCGATCGAAGCCATAGTCGATCAAGTGCTGGCTGCCAATGCTGTCATGGTGGCAGAATACAAGGCCGGTAAAGAAAAAGCTTTCAACGGTCTGGTAGGTCAATGTATGAAGGCCAGCCAAGGCAAGGCCAACCCGGCACAGGTTAACGAGATTCTGAAGAAGAAACTCGCCTGAGTTATTTTTCGACAATCGCCTGCCAGCTTTGCAGCTTGCGGGCTCTCGGGATGGAAGCATTGGCTGGACTGGTAGACGGCAGCCTGACCAATGTTATGTCTACCATACCTGTTAATCCCGTTAATACATAACGGTTGAATGCTTTTTCCGCTTTTTCCCCGTTGAAGAAGATGCGACGGATTTGCTGGTGCTGAGCAAAGAACGTCGCAAAATCATTGGGGATGATAGAGGTTTCCACAATATCGCCGTCCAGCGAACTAGTGCGAAAGCACTCTTTCAGCACATCCCACAACGCAATGTTATGCGACTGCAACGTTGCTAGTCTTTCCTCATAACTCGCTGTCGGTTCGACCCCGAACAACTGCTGCATGATCGGCCAGAACAAGTTATGGCGATGCGCATAATACTGATTTGCTGCCAGCGAAGCTTTGCCGGGCATGGAGCCAAGTATCAGTATCCTGGCATCCGTTCTGGCGACCGGAGGGAAACTTTGCACTATACTCATTAAAAATCCAGCGGATCCACATCCACCGACCATCTAACTTTGCCCGCCTGCGGCAATGCCCGCAACATAGTCACCCAGCTACGCAAGAATTTCTGCAATGCTGGACGCGCGGCGGCCTGTATCAATAATTGCGCGCGTTCCATGCCTTTCAACCGCTCCATACGCGGGCGCACCGGATCGTATACCGCCAAATTATGGCTCAGTGCTTCACTGGCCGCTGATGCCGCGCGGAAAAATTCGCGTACTGGTTCATAGTGCGGCGCCTCTGCACGTAGCAACGCTTCAAAACAATAGGGCGGAAAATTCGCCATCTGGCGTTCCTGTAATAGAGAGTCTGCAAATGCCGCATAGTCGTGCCGTTGCAAAGCTTGAAATAACACATGATCGGGAAACGCGGTCTGTATCAGCACTTCGCCGGATTTTCCGGCTCGCCCCGCCCGCCCGGAAACTTGCATCAATTGCGCGAATAATTTTTCCGCTGCGCGGTAATCAGGACTGAACAAAGCACTGTCGGTATCTATGACGCCTACCAATGTCAGGTGCGGAAAGTCGTGCCCTTTTGCCAGCATCTGTGTACCCACCAGAATATCGACTTCTTGCGCATGTACCGCTTTGGTCATGGCCGAGATGGCATTCTTATTGCGCATGCTGTCGCGGTCCACGCGCAATATGCGAGCTTCAGGAAATTGTGCTGTCAGCAGTTCTTCCAGTCGTTGCGTGCCCTGCCCGGCAGGACGCAGGTCAGGATTCCCGCAACTCGGGCATTGCATGGGCATGCGTTGTTCATGCCCGCAGTGATGGCAACGCATGCGTTTATCGCGCAAATGCACAACTAAACGGCTGGAGCAACGCGTGCACGGCGCAACCCAGGCACAGGCATTACACAGCAACACCGGCGCATAACCGCGACGGTTGATGAACAGCAAGCTTTGTTCTCCGCGTTCCAGCCGTTTACGCATGGCTGCAATCAATTGCGGATGTAGTGCTTCTTGCAATGGCAATTGCCGCACATCGATACACTTAATCTCGGGTAACGCCGCACCCAGCACCGCGCGATTGCTCAATTGCAATAAGTGATAACGCCCGCTTTGAGCGTTATGCCAACTTTCCAGTGAAGGCGTGGCAGAGCCCAGCACTACCGGTACGTTTGCAGATTTCGCTCGCAAAATGGCAATGTCGCGCGCGGAATAACGCATACCGTCTTGCTGTTTATAGGAAGCATCATGCTCTTCATCCACTACGATCAATGCCAGTTGTTTGATTGGCGTAAATATCGACAAGCGCGTGCCGATGATGATGCGGGCGTCCCCGTTCTGTGCCTGCAACCAGCCATGTAAGCGCTCGCTCTCATTCATCTGGCTGTGCAACATCACCATGGGTAAGTGTGGGAAGCGGGCGCGGAATCTGGCCTCCAACTGGGGTGTGAGATTGATTTCAGGCACCAGCACCAGTGCCTGACTACCTGGTGCGGCTAGCACCGCTTGCAGCAAGTGCATATAGACTTCAGTCTTACCGCTGCCGGTAATACCGTAGAGCAGCCAGACTTTGAAAGCTTCATGTTCAGTCAATATCGCATCCAATGCTTGTTGCTGGTCTGGATTCAGCGGTGGCGAAACGGAAGCTGGAGTGAGATTGGCTTGCGGCAGATGTTCCACTTCGTCCGAAACCACTAAGCCTTGCGATAGCATCTGTTTGATGGCGTTGCGCCAGCCTGAAGAAATAGTAGCGAGTTGAGTTGCATCCAAAGATTGGTTGTTATCAAGTGCTTGGTATACGGCACGCTGCAATTTGGCGCGCGCAGGGATCGCTTCCAAGCCTGCTACACGGCCTTGCGTGCTTAATTGGAATACGGTCAATTTAGGCAGCAACGCGGGTCGACCTTCGCGTAGCCTGGAAGGTAGCGCGGATAGCAATGCCTGTCCCAGCGGGTATTGATAGTAATCCGCGCAAAATTTGAGTAGTTGCAGAGTCGAAGAAGGTAATGGTGGTTCTTCTTCAAATGCCTGCAGGATGGATTTCAGTTTGCTATCGGCGATTTCCGATAATGCTAC
>DATBPY010000005.1:0-9975 GCA_036561085.1 Methylophilaceae bacterium
AAAGCTACTTAAGGTAGCTAACCCTACTGATAATTTTACGGTCGGTATCTGGTCGGATAACGCGGGTGTTCCTAATGCTTTACTTGGGGGTAATGCCACTCTTTCCGGCAAGCTTATTACGTCAAAAGCAGAGGGTGAGGATTATGTGTTCTCGCCGACTCCGGGAACACTCACCGCTGGTACTCAGTATCATATTGTATGTAGTAAATCTGTCGGTGTTGATGCTACTAATTTTTACAGTGTTAAACTTACTACCAATAGTAATTTGCCAGCTTCCACCAGTGGAAGTGGTACAAGTGCCCCAGCATGGACTCCGCAAGCGTCGCGTGCTCTATGCTTCAAAGTGCTCGCACCGGCGGCGGTTTCGTTCTTGCAATCAGGTGGTCGCTTCGATCAGAAACTAGTATTTTCCGGCGCTACGTCGCCGATTGATCTGATGGATTACTTATGGCAGCCGCTCAAGAACTTCTGGGATAGTAAACAGTTCACATCAGTGATACGCGTGTCCGAGAGTTATGAAGAGCTGGTGAAGAACAATCAGCGTATTGCGCTCGTTGAAGTTGCGTTGGCGACCAGTGAAAAATCGCTGGCTTTGCTTTGGCATAAGTGGGATTCGAAGGAGAAGAGCGAAAGTGCTGAAAAGTCCAAGATACTGTTTGAAGTATTGAAGTTGGTGGGAGCTGTCATCATCGGCGGCGTGCTTGCGCATTTTGGATTGAGGTTGGATCTATGACTACACGCGCGTATTCAAAGAACGGTCTGTTGCTCACCGAGAGTTTTGAGGGATGCAAATTGGCGGCATATCAGGATCAGGTGGGGATGTGGACCATAGGCTTCGGTCATACCAGAGACGTGGAGCCAGGCATGATTTGCACTCAATCGCAGGCCGAACAATGGCTATTGGAAGATGCGGGCGAATGCGTGAGTTGGCTGAATAATTTTGTCACTCCGCGGGTGGAACTCACCCAGGGCGAGTTCGATGCCTTGGTGGATTTCAGCTTCAACGTGGGCTTGCATGCTTTATCCGGCGCTACTCTGCTGAAGGATGTATTGGCGGACAAGATGGCGCTGGCTGCAGATGAGTTTGAAAAGTGGGATAGGGCAGGCGGTCAGGTCGTTGCCGGGCTGCTGCGTAGACGCCTCGCCGAGAAAGAAGAATTCATAGCGTAGGCAATTCCTTCCTGCAACTCAGCAAACCCGCCTTGTGCGGGTTTTCGCATTTCTGAGGCCGGTATATGAATACATCCACCATGAGCACACCCATGACAACACCCGAAAGCACCCCCACCAATAAACACGCGCAGATGTTCCATTGGCTCAACCGCGCGTTTTCAGACGCTACCGGCGAGCCCGATGATGCCCGCATCGCGGCATTCATGATGGTGCTGACTTTTCTCGGCAACAGCATCGTTTCAGTAGTGCTGAATGAACACCACATATTCGACGCACAGGCTTTCGGCATCGGTGCCGGTGCCCTAGCAGGCGGCGTAGGTGTGTGGTTCGGTGCAAGAAAGGGGAATTAAAACCATGAAGGTCACTATTAAAACGTTGCTACTGGGCTTCGTGCTGGGTCTGCTGTTGTTTGATTTAGATGCTCACGCGGCTACCGCATGCAATGACTGGGCAGATTTCACCCAAATCATCGCCTACCGCTTCCGCGACAACTACATATCCCGAGAGAAGGTGAAAACGGAACTGGAGAAAGTGAAAGGCGGCGACCCGGAAATGAGCATTGCGCAAAGCTTGATCGACTACAGCTATGCCCATCCGGAAAAAGATGCGGCTGCCATTTGGCATGGCGTATATGAACAATGTATGAAGGAGAATGCGATATGAATTTCCTGCTCGGTTTTATCCCCGCGCCTTACCAACTGATCGCCAAGATCATCGCGGTCGTTGCATTATGCTTTGCCTTGCTATTCGCTTGGCACCGGTTTACCGGGCACTACATTGATGTCGGCAAGGACGCACGCCAAGTAGAAGTAGATACACTCAAGTTGCAGCTGCAAAAATCCGTCTTCACCGCGCAACAATGCAACCAGTCCATCATAGACATGCAAACTGCCGGCAACAATAAGAAAGCGGCGTACACACTGGCGCTGGCAGAAGCGCAAAAACGCGCCACGGGGCTGCAAGATCAATCCAGCTGGCTGCTTGCGCAACTGAATAAGCCGGATGCCAAAAACAAGGGCTGCGCAGATGCGCTGAAAGAGTGGAGAGCACGGCCATGAAGGCTACAGCCATGAAAATCATCCTGATGCTGATGACAGCATTCCTCTCGGCTTGCGGAACAGCGCCTGTGCGCGATGTGCAACTGGTGGATAAAGCCGTGGCCGTGTCATGTGTGGAAAACCCGCCTGCAATTCCCGGCTTTAAAACCGATAGCGAACTGAAAGCCATGCCGGATTACGAGGTGATGATCACTTTATTGTCGGAACGCATCCGGCGCGAGATCTACGAAAGCGAACTGGAAGCAGTACTGCAGGCTTGCAAGTGATCGAAGTATTTTTCTAATAGGCCGCTGTCGCTGAATATGTAGACGGTTGTACACATACATCATATTTGTATTCGTTAACAATTAGGGGTATAAGTATTCACCATGTAAGTGGGTATGGCTTGATGACCATTGTCCGTGCGACTAATGACCGTTGCTAGTCCCGTTTTGTTTCCTTACTCTCGCATCATTGTGCGATGGGTATTCTTGCGAGACCGTTCTCATCTAAACTTAATTGTAAAGTGAGAACATGTCTAAATTTATCAATATCCCGGTTGCCTTTAAAAGATTACGACTGGAAGTCGGTTTATCTCAAGAAGCAATGGCCTATAAAGCCGGTCTCGATAGAACCTATATCTCCATGATGGAGCGCGGAAAACGCAGTCCGAGCTTTCGCACCATAGAGAAGATCTCATGTGCGCTGGGAATGGAAACCTCTGCACTCATTCTGGCGTTGGAGAGATCATCTACTTGATTTTTTCAGTGTTCTTGAATTATTCTTGAATTATTCCTGAACTATTCTTGAATTATCCCTTGCGTTATTTCCGGTAACCTATTCAGAGGACATTGAGGTTGGTATGAGTTTGGATTTGACATCGGGTGCGATCCTCGTGGTCGAGCGTCCGCAATTGGACCAGAAGTTGTTGCAAACCGAATTACAGATGCTTGGTTATTCTCCTGATATTGCGCCCAGCAGCGAAAAAGCATTTGAAGCTGTCATGGGAAAGCGATATCAGCTTGTATTCCTGGAATTCGATCTACAGGGCATGAGCGGCATCGAAGTCGCAAAAATAATCCGCCGTACAGAGGTGCAAATGAAGTGGCCTCGCACCATCATCGTCGCCTATTCATTCAGTGATTTAAATGATTTACGGCAACAATGCGCCATTGCGGATATCGACGCGTTTTTTATCAAACCCACCGAGCCGGGCGCACTCTCAAAGATACTTAACGATTTATTGGAAAATCCCAATAACCAATAGCCTCTACGCAGCCGGTCTTGGCTGATAGGGTGGCGGTTAACAGAGCGACGTCAAGGTATGCCCTGTGAGCAGCCAGATCGCATTGACCAATATCGGCAAAAAGATGATGAATAGCCAGAACCATAGCCCGGTTGAATACATGCGGCGGCGGTATGCCAGTACATCCCCAGGGTCAGTTCTTCGTTCCGACCTCGGGCCTATGGTATAAGCCAGATTAGCGAGCGGCAAGGCGATAATGAAGAATATCGCGCCGAAGAAAATCACAAAAAAAGTAAGATCCCGGCACGGAAGCGTGAATCCGAATATAAGCCAGATCAGCAGCAGGCCTGCAAACGATATAGGCGCGCACATCACCAGCGTTTCGTTAAAATAACGCCGGCGATGCTCCCACCATGAGTCCGCAGACTGTTCGAGGTCGTTCTCAGTCAGTTCCATAAGCGCTATTTAGGCTCACAATTCAAAAAAAGTCCAGTAGAAGGCTGCAATTCCGGTGTTATTTGTTCAAAGTGATCACCGGCTGCGTCTCCGATTCCGAGACCAATACCGTCAGCAGGTTGGCAACCAGCGCGGCTTTCTGCTCGTCCTTCAGTTCGACGATATTCTGTTCCTTGATCTCATCCAGCGCCATTTTGACCATACTCACCGCACCGGCCACGATCTGCTTGCGCGCAGCCACCACGGCGGTTGCCTGCTGGCGTCGCAGCATGGCCATGGCGATCTCCGGTGCATACGCCAGATGCGTGATCTTGGCCGTCATGATCTCTATTCCCGCCAGCGCCACATGCTCGCTCACTTTCATCGCCAACTGTTCAGCAACACCGTCCAGATCGCCGCGCAGGGTCTTCTCGTCATCGCCTTCGTCCAATATATGGTCGTAAGGGCGTAGCGACGCTACTTCCCGTACTGCAGATTCGCATGCCATGCGGATGTAGCTGGAGAAGTCGTTCACCGCGAACACCGCCTTGGCCGTATCTTCTATGCGCCATGAGATCACCGCGCCGATCTCAATGGGATTGCCCAGCTTGTCGTTGACTTTGAGCGCCTCGGTGGTGAAATTGTCTATGCGCAACGAAACCAGCCGCCCGGAAGCGAACGGGTTGCGGCAGAAAAATCCGCTTTCCAGTATGGAGCCGGAGTAATTACCGAAAAAAGTCAGCACCACTGCGCAATTAGGCGGGATGATAGTAAAACCTTTCATCACCAGCATCAGTAGGGCGAACACGCCGAACCCGAGGATGGGTGTAGTGACCGTCATGACAGAGCTATAAGCGTTCCACAGGATGACGATCACAATGGCGATGCATACCAGCAGCAGCAACCAGCCATTGGCGTAAGTGGCGCGAAATTCCTTGATGCCGATCTTTTCGATATTCATATGATTCTCCTTGGTAATAATGCATCAGTCATGCACCGCCTGTAAACGATGGAGTAGATGAGCATGCTATTCATTGCGATCCTGTTAGCTTATAGAGCTTTTATGGGTAGCAGATGGTCAGTGCTTCGCGCTTTCGCCGACTATCATGATCATAAATACGATGCCGAAGAATGCCATCGCCGCCAATACTCTGGGTACGCCTATCTTTTCGTGAGTGATGACGAAGCCTTCTTGTTCGTCCCACGGCGTGATGCCGTTGCGGGTGATGACAATGCTGGAAATGATCAACGTGATAGTAGTGACGATGGGAAAGCCAAAACCCATGCCGCGCCACCACACCATAAAACTTCTCGCCAGCGCTTTGGAATAAGTGATGGGTTCTCCCGATGCAAGCGCGATCTTGGTTTTGAACAACCATTTGCCCGGTGTGGTCTGAAATGTCGAAAGCAGCCATGCTTCTACGAATACCCAACTGAATATCAGCACCAGGCCCACTGCCATCTGATTGAATCGACTAAAGAAGTGCGGATTGATAAAGGCGGAGACTATTCCGATCGTAAAGAAGAACAGATCCATGTCGAAAGTACGCGCCCAGAACCTGACCCAATGCCGTGTCACCGGTTTTTCCGAAGGTATGGTAACGGCAGCTGTCAACGCTGCACCGCACTTGGCACAGGTGATTGCATCATCGCCTGCAGTTTCCCTGCATTGATTGCAGAACATGGTACGCTCCCTTAAATGCATTACTTATTATGGTTATCTTGCTTTAAGTCTTGTCGCTGCCGACTTCGGGCGCGTACTGGATTTTGCAAAAATTCTATTGCCGCCTTGAAAAATTAGCAAGCAAGTTAAAAAATCGCAACTAAGTTAGAATCATTGCAATACTGCAATCCGGAACTGCCATGCACTTAAAACTCCCCGCAACAATCCTGTTTATCGGTCTGGTATCGCTATGCGCATTCTCATCAGCATTTGCAGATTGCTCCGCAGAAAGTCCGCCGGATACCGGCGCCAGCGCCAAAACCAACAAACAGGCCAGCCTGTTCCTGGAGAACGACTTCTTTTCCACGCACCTCGGCTTGGGCGATTCGGATAAGTGGTACACCAACGGCGTTAAATTCACCTACACCTACGATGAAGACACCGCGATGCTGCCCACTGCCACCATGCGCAATGCAGTTGAACGCCTGGCGAAAGCCGTCCACATCGACGACTTCTGCCAGGCCAGATACGGCGTTGCATTCGGCCAGCTGATGTTTACCCCGCAGGATACGACCATCGCGGCTCCGCAACCTAATGACCGCTACTACGGCGGTTGGCTGTATATGGGCGGCGTCATCCAGGAGCGTAGCGATAAAAAGACCGTTACTGCCGAATTCGATGTTGGCGTCACCGGGCCTTATTCCGGCGCGGAGTGGGCGCAGAAAGAAATACACCGCTTATTCAATTACGATGCGCCGCAAGGCTGGCATAACCAGATCAAGACAGAGCCGGGTCTGCAATTCAACTACAACAGCATCACCAGATTGGAAGGTAACAGCCACTTCGATGTCAGCGGTTATTGGGGCGCAGTGGTGGGGACCATATTCGATAACGCCAAGGTGGGGATGATCCTGCGCCTGGGGCAATTGTCGGACAACGTGCCTGCATCCGTCATCGAAAGCCCGGTGATAGGCGGCGACCTGCAAACCCACGGCTGGTACTTCCTGGCCAAGGGTGAAGTGGAGGGGGTACTGCATAACACCTTCATCGATGGCAGCCTGTTCCGTTCCGACCCCTTCGCCAACAATACGGAAACAAAGCCAGTGGTAGGGCAGGTCACAGTGGGGTTCGTGAAAGAAGGGCTGTTCGACGAGCCGGTGAAATTAAGCTTCCTGCTCAGCCGCCGTACTCAGGAATTCACATCGCCCACCGTAGGGGCAGGACAGCTATTCACCTTCGGCACGGTCAACGTAGAATTCCCAATTTAGGAAGGTACAGCATATGGCACAGGCAAAACTATCGGGATTATCGGGCAACGAGATCTATTGCATGAGTCTGAAAGGGCTTACGCCATCCGGTCTTTTTATCGGTAACAGCGTGCAATCCATGGGTTTCATTGGCGGCCTCAAATCGACTTTCCGGGGTGCCATAGGCGGTGAAGTGCCGGCGGTCACCGAGATGATTCATGACGGTCGTGCAGTGGCTTTCGAGCGCATGGTCGAAGAGGCTAAAACGGCAGGTGTGCAGGGCATCGTCGGCGTATCGTCGGAGTTGCGCTCGCTGGCCGGTAATTCTGAATTCCTATTCATGGGTTCGGGAGTCAACAGGGCGAACGATAGCGGGCTTTTCAGCAGTTCCGGGGATGCGCAGGAACTGTATTGCCACATGGATGCGGGCTATCAGCCTATCCACTTTGTTTTCGGTAATATCGCCTATGCCGTGGGCATTGTCAGCGGTGTCTCCGGCTTTCTCAAAACCATGGTGCGGGGAGAGATCAGGGAATTCAGCGATATCTTCAATGCCACTCGGCACCACGCACTTGAGCGTATTGTGGGCGAGGCCAAAAAAGCAGGGGCCAATGCCGTGGTTGGGGTGAGAACTTCGGTACTTGGTTTCAGCGGAGTGCATGAAATGTTCATGACCGGAACCGCCTGCAAACATCCGCACTTACCTGCCGAATTCAGTCATTCGCCAGCCACCAGCGATCTGACAGGCGAAGAGCTATGGGCGATGACCAATCTGGGTTACGCCCCGATAAAGCTGCTGATTTCGACTTCGGTATATTCGCTGGGTGTCGTCGGCGGCTTAAAAGCGATGTTCAAAGGCTTCGTCAAAGGCGAGATCAGCGACTTGACCACATTGATCTACGAAGCCAGGGAAAATGTGTTCGACCGCCTGCGCGCAGATGCTTCTGCGATAGGCGCGGAAGAGATCGTCGGCATCAAGACCTTCATCGTCGAGCTGGGTTCAGGCCTGGTGGAGATCGTGGCGATAGGTACTGCCGTGAGCAAGCTGCCCAATTTCAAAACCGAGAGTACGGTATTACCGGCCCAGGCCATCATCCGCGACAGAGATACCTGGATGAGCGGCGATAACTCATTCATGTTCGAGTCGGTGAACGAATAACGCTACTAATTGGCAAACCCTAGCCTGATCATACTTACGGACAATGCGAAGAAAAAACCGTAAACAAAGCTGTCGATTCGAAGCGCTGAATATCCACGCCGCACTTGCCATGCTTTCCAGCCTGCCATGCAAAGTCCGGCTGCCATAGGCGTAATGACAAGATTAACCAGGCGCAGAGGCTTGGAGTGAATCAAATGTGCAGGGAAAATGAAAAGGCTTACGCAGCCCAGCATGACGCCAAGCAAGATATAGTCCGCAACATATAGCCAAGGATTCAGCTTCGGTTTGAAAATCCGGCTGAATGCACGAATGCCAAGCTCGGCCAGGATTTGAGTCACTGCCTCAATCAGAAACTCGCCAAGCAACTGTAGCAATATCTCGAGCATCGATAAGAATGAACCGTTAGTCTGGAATGGCCAAGTTTACTACTAAGTCTTCCTTAAGCATCAATCCAGATCAGATGCGCTTCTGGCGACTTGCAGTATCTCGTCGGATAGAGGGTTGCCGGATGCCGTTCTGGCCAGTATCAGCGAACCTACCCATTGCGAGAACATGGCGATGGCCTTTTCCCGCTTTTCACGGTCGGATTCACCTGCCATCAACGGTGTCATCAACTCAAAGATGCTTTCTATGCTTTGCGTGAATACCTGCCGCACGGCGGGGTCGTGCCTGCCTACTTCTGCGCCCAGCGTTGAATAGAGGCAGGTGGCACTCAGGTCGTCGCGGTTTTTGGGCGATAGGTAGGCGGTGCCGATGCGTTTCAGCGGGTTGGCGATGTCCGGATTGTTGATATGCTCCTGCCATTTGCTCAGCGATTTCTCCGAGGCACGTTGGCATGCCTGCGCCATCAAGTCCTCTTTCGATTCGAAATTGTTATAAAAGCCTCCCGCGGTCAACCCCGCGTTCTTCATCAGATCGACCACGCCTATCCCGTCAAAACCATGCTCCTTGAACATCCTGGCTGCAGTATCCAGCACCAGTTCCCGGTTCTCGGCAGATTTCTCTCTACTGACTTTCATAACATTCCCTTCCTTCGCGTTTTATTTCGCTGTCACTCTCCAGACCGTATTCCCTACATCGTCTGCGACCAATAGATCTCCCGATTTCTGCACCAACACATCCACCGGCCTGCCTTGTGCTTCGTAATTTATAGTGCTTGAAGTGCTGCGTAATCTTCATCCGAAAGCTTGATGTGCGCAGCGGCCACATTCTCTTCCAGATGCTTCACTTGACTGGTGCCTGCGATAGGCAGCATCACCGGACTACGTTTCAGCAACCATGCCAGCGCGATCTGTCCCGGGGTGTTGCCGGTCTTGTGTGCGATAGCGTCCAGCACGCTGCCGGGCTTGGCAAGGTCGCCGGAGGCCAGCGGGAACCAGGGGATGAAGCCGATGTTATTCGCGGTGCAATAATCCAGCACCTCTTCATGCTTGCGGTTCACCAGGTTGAATATGTTCTGCACGGTGACCACTTTGAAATACTTTCCGGCTTCCTTGATATCTGCCACATTGACTTCGCTCAGGCCCACATGGCGGATCAAACCTTCTTGCTGGAATTTTTTAATAGCGCCGAATTGCTCGTCTCTCGGCACTTTCGGGTCTATGCGGTGCAGTTGCCACAGGTCTATCTGCTCCACGCCCAGCCTGCGCATGCTCATCAACACACATTGCCGCAGGTATTCCGGGCGTCCCAGCATCTCCCAATGGTCGGGGCCGGAACGTGCCAGGCCAGCTTTGGTGGCGATCAAGGCTTTGGGAAAGAAGGAACGCGCTTCACCGATCAGTTCTTCGCTGACATAGGGGCCGTAGCTATCGGCGGTATCGATGAAATTGACCCCCAATTCTGGCAATTTTTTCAACGTGCGCAGGCATTCTATCCTGTCTTTGGGCTCGCCCCAGACGCCTGGGCCGGTGAGTCGCATCGCGCCGTAGCCTAAGCGATTGATGGTGATGTCGCCGATGGTGAATTGACCGGAAGCTGCTGCATTTATTGTGTTCATGTGATGTTCCTTTTAA
>DATBPY010000006.1:0-2269 GCA_036561085.1 Methylophilaceae bacterium
CACTACCGCCGCCGCTGTCGGTGAAGTCGGAAATCTGGATGTCCGCACCTTGCGAATTGGTTAAAGTCAGTTGACTTGCACCGGCAGTCGCCGTCGCGAAAATCCCGGTTACGGCAGATTGCGAGTTAATGGCATTGGCCAAGGTACCAAGGTCGGTGGTTGAAGTCACTGCGGCAGACACCACCGCACTCGTCGTGCCGCCCGCACCGATGGTAAAGCCCACGGTACCCGTAGTACCGACCGCCAGGCCAGCTTGGGTTTGCGCCAGAGCGGTAACGCCGCTGGTGCTGGATAACAGATTGATAGCCGATGCGACATCTTGTACCGACTCGCCCGCCTGTACCGCGAACGATGAAGTCATACCGTTCACCGTCAGACTGTAGGTTTGAGCCTGTACTCTGTTGGTAGGAGCAGAAGTCGTTGCCGTTTGTGCAGCAGCAGATGAAGCAGTGCTGACCTGGCCTTGGAAACTATTATTGCCGATGCTACTGGTTTGTGCGCTGTTAATGGCAAAACTCACCGTTTGGCCGGCGTTGGCGCCGATCTGGAATACCGCATCGGATAATGTGCCGTCCAGAATGTTATTGCCGTTAAACTGGGTGGTGGTAGCAACACGGTTGATTTCATTGGTGAGCGCTAGGGCTTCTGCCTGCAGCGCAGCACGGTCTGAAGCCGAATTGGTGAAGTTGGCGGATTGGATCGCCAGGCTTCGGATCGTATTCAGATTGTCTGCAGTAGATGCCAAAGCACCGTCAGCAGTTTGCGACAGCGAGATCGCGTCATTGGCATTACGGCCAGCTTGATCCAACCCCCCGATCTGGCTGGTCATACGTGCCGAAATCGCCAGGCCGGCAGCGTCGTCCTTGGCGCTGTTGATGCGCAGGCCGGAAGACAGGCGTTGCAGGCTGCTCGCTAACGAACCTTGCGAAGCATTCAGGTCACCCTGAATAGTTAACGAATTAATGTTGGTGTTGATGATTTGAGGCATTTTAATACTCCTAATATTTTATTCTTATTAGTTAAATGCTTTTTTTGGCATGTTTCGACATGCTCTTAGGCTACGTTAATTTTTTTATTATTTTTAAGCTTCGTTGTGAAAGCTTTTGTGTACGTTGTACATTGATAGCATATTTCATGCCAGCTTTGATTAAAACACTAGATAAGCACTAGATTTAATAGCGAATGTACAATACCGTATTCGGGCATCATATGCTGAATTACGCTAATAATATACGTGATATGTATGTGGTGCCGGGAGGGGGACTCGAACCCCCACACCTTGCGGCGGCGGATTTTGAGTCCGCTGCGTCTACCAATTCCGCCATCCCGGCAATAGGAGCTAATCCTAGGGAGGCGCTATTATAACGAAACCTCCTATCATGCGCACCGATGACTTTGATTTTTTCCTGCCCGACACGCTAATCGCCCAATTTCCCACGCAAGAACGACGTGCCAGCCGCTTGCTGCAGGTGAATGGAATCACTGGCGAACTGCATGACAACTTGTTTGCGAAGCTACCCGATTTACTACTGCCGGGCGATCTGCTGGTATTCAACGACACACGCGTCATCAAGGCACGGCTGCATGGTCGCAAGGCCAGTGGTGGACAGATAGAAGCGTTGATAGAACGGGTGCTCGGCACACACGAAGCATTAGCACATATCCGCGCGTCCAAAGCCCCCAAACCCGGTGCACAGCTCATATTTGCCGATACCATAGAAGCCGAAGTCATCGCGCGCCAGGATGATCTATTCCATTTGCGTTTCCATGGCACAACGCCTGTTGCAGAGCTACTGGAACAATTCGGCGCCCTGCCGTTACCGCCTTATATCCAGCACAACCCCAGTGATTTCGACGAAGGGCGTTACCAAACCATCTATGCCCGGGAACCTGGTGCAGTAGCCGCCCCGACTGCCGGGCTGCATTTCGATGAAAGAATGCTAGCCGAACTTAAGTTACGCAATATCAATACCGCGTACATCACTTTACATGTAGGTTCCGGCACGTTTTTGCCAGTTCGAGTGCAAAATCTTGCCGAACATAAGATGCACAGCGAGCGTTATCACATATCGCAAACCACAGTAAATGCCATCGAACAGGCTCAAAATAACGGTGGCCGTATCATTGCGGTAGGCACCACAGTTTTACGTGCGCTGGAATCTGCGGCACGTGATGGTAATTTGCAGGCCGGAGAAAATGAAACGACTATCTTTATCACGCCGGGCTTTCAATTTCAGATCGTGGAAAGATTGCTCACCAATTTCCATCT
>DATBPY010000007.1:0-32668 GCA_036561085.1 Methylophilaceae bacterium
ATAATCATTATTTTCTTGCTCAACTGCGCCGAATAGAATATCGCCGTGTTGGTGTAGTGCATGTTGTTTGAGTTGTTCTATATATTGCGCCGGTAATTGTTGAACCAGCGCAGGTAGCGCGGTTTCCGGCATCACAATGAGTTGTGCACGGCTATCCTGAGCCATGGATAAATATTGATCCATGGTTTGCTGGGCGATTTCCGGTTGCCATTTCATATCCTGTGCGATGTTGCCTTGCAACAGTGCTACCGAAATGGGGGAATGGTACGGTTCGCTCCATTCCACATGCTTGAGTATGCTTCCAGCCACCCACAAGACCAGCAGGAATAGGACAAGACGCCGCCGCTTAGCTGACCAAAAAACGATTGCGCTGGCTGCAATAGCAACGAATAGTGACACACCGTAAGCGCCGAATATAGGTGCGAACCCAGCCAACGGGCTGTACGGAATCTGCGAATAACCGACTGCCAACCAGGGAAAGCCGGTGAATATCCAGCTGCGTACCCACTCGGATAATACCCACAGCAGCGGAGCCGTCATCAGTAAGTATCTATTGCGTTTGCTGAGCCATCCGACGAAGGCTGGGAATAATGCCAGGAACGCATTCAGCGTAAAAGTAGCGATGACAGCCATCCAGAACGGCATGCCGCCGAAATCATGCAGGCTGATATAGATCCAGTAGATACCGGTATTGAACAATCCCAGGCCGAAGATAAACCCTAACCATGCGGCTTGTTTCGGAGTGGTGCATTGTTGCCAGAGCAGGAACAAGCCGGCGATGGTCAAGATGGGGATGGGGTAAATGTAAAACGGCGCAAAGCCTAATACGGTCACGGCACCTAGTAATGCAGCGAGGATGAACTGACGGCGAGTTGAAAGTGCGTGCAAAACTAGACCCAGAGGCAAAGATTCAGCATTATAGCGGCTGGTGTGTTAAAACTACGCGATGAAACGATGGAGGTGCAAAAATGCTGAAAGAATTTAAAGAGTTCGCCATGCGCGGCAATGTGGTGGATATGGCGGTAGGTATCATTATCGGCGCATCGTTCGGCAGTATCGTGAAATCGCTGGTAGACGATGTGATTATGCCGCCCATAGGTCTGCTATTAGGCAATGTGGATTTCAGTAATATGTACGTGGTTTTAAAGCAGGCCGCAACTGCGCCTGCACCGTATGCATCCCTGGCAGAAGCCAAGAAGGCAGGTGCGGTGACTTTGAATTACGGTTTATTCATCAATGCAGTAGTGAGTTTCTTGATCGTGGCGTTTGCAGTGTTCCTGCTGGTGCGTACCATCAACCGCTTGCGCCAGCAGCAGGAAACAGCCGCGGACCCTACTACTAAACCGTGTCCGCGCTGCTTTACCGATATTCCTATCCCCGCAACCCGTTGCCCGCACTGCACCTCAGAGCTGTCCTAAGGGATGATTCTTTAGCAGCTAGGGTTGCACTCGCCTGGAGGAAGCGTATTTTCTTCAGGCGCCATGTCTGGGCCTGAATCACCATCCGCATCCCCATCGCTTCTGCCATTGGAGAATATGATGGTTACTACACGATCGCCCACCACATCCAATTCGGTGGTCTTGTAGTAATCCCCGGAAGCAGAAGTATTCAAGTGATCGTAATCCCAAGCGTAACCCACCAATTCACCAGTGCGATTGTCCTTTACCTCGACCACAACGGTCGGTTCACCCAATAATTCGACGATCTTATCTTTGGGCAGGTCTTTAATAGCTTCGACAAAATTGGTTTCGTCCAGCGGCAATCCGCCGTCGGCAAAAGCAACAGCGGGTAAAAACAATACTAAAGCGGCGAGTATGGCTTTCATGAGAACGCTCCCTTTTTAAATAGGTTGTCACTTCTTGGAACTGAAGTTACAAATTAAGTTCCCGAAGTACTTATTCTGGAAGCAATTCTCGTTCCAACAATATTGAGTGTAAGCGCCTGCTGTCGGCACGGAGTACAGTGAAGCGTAATCCCGAGAAACTGATCTGCTCTCCGCGTTTGGGCATATGGCCGAATTTACTCACTACCAGCCCGCCTATGGTATCGAACTCTTCATCGCTTAGATCGGTATGTAAGGCGTCATTAAAATCGGCGATCTCCGTCAATGCTTTTATGCGATAGTGCCCACTACTGTCTTTGAAGATATTATCTTCGTCTTCGTCGTAATCGTATTCGTCTTCGATGTCGCCGACGATCTGTTCCAGCACATCCTCGATGGTGACCATGCCGGCAACGCCCCCGTATTCATCCACCACGATGGCGATATGATTACGGTTGCCGCGGAATTCCTGCAGCAGCACGTTAAGACGTTTGGATTCCGGGATGAACACCACCGGCCGCAGCATGTCGCGTACATTGAAGTCGTCTTCGGAGTAGTAGCGCAGCAGGTCTTTCGCCAGCAGGATGCCGATCACGTCGTCTTTGTTTTCGGCGATGACGGGAAAGCGCGAGTGCGCGGCTTGAATGACGAAAGGTATGAATATCTCGGGAGCGTCGGTGATGTCGATCACGTCCATCTGCGAACGCGGAATCATGATATCGCGCACTTGCATCTCGGATACCTGCATCACCCCCTCTATCATGCTCAGGGCGTCGGCATCCAACAGGTTTTTTTCGTAGGCGGAACGCAGCAGGTCTACTAACTGCTCGCGATCTTCTGGTTCGCGGAAAAGCAAGCTGGAAAGGCGCTCCAGCCAACTCGGTTTTGAATCGTCAGCCATGTGCGATGGCGTTCTCCGTAATGAGATAGGGAGCAGGATAACCTAAATCTGTGACGATTTGTGTTTCAAGCTGCTCCATCGCTTCGGCATCCGCATCGTTTTCATGGTCATGGCCTTGCAGATGTAATACTCCATGCACCGTCAGATGTGCGTAATGCGCCTCCAGTGTTTTGCTCTGGTCGGCGGCTTCCCGGGCGACGACAGGGGCGCACAATATGATGTCACCTATGAGCGGCGTTTCATTCAAAGGAAAAGTCAGCACGTTCGTGGCGTAATCTTTATCACGATAGTCTTTATTCAAACCCCGGCCTTCTTCTGCATCCACAATGCGCAGCGTTACCTCAGCATCATGCATCAACGCTGCGAGTACCCACTTACGGAATTGGTGGCGTGTAGGCAGGTTTTCGGCAGTTGAGGCAAATTGCACTGCAAGCGTGAGTTTGGGTTTCATTCCTGATTATTTTCGTAGCGCTCATAAGCGTTCACGATCTTTTGCACGAGTGGATGGCGCACCACATCCGCCGACAAGAAATGGGTAAATGCCACGCCGCGCACTTCTTTTAAAACTTCCTGTGCGATGATCAGGCCACTTTTCTGGCCACGGGCCAAGTCTATCTGAGTGACATCACCGGTGATCACGGCTTTGCTACCGAAGCCCATGCGCGTGAGGAACATCTTCATCTGTTCCGGCGTGGTGTTTTGCGCCTCGTCCAGAATAATAAAACTCTGGTTCAAAGTCCTGCCGCGCATATAAGCCAAGGGTGCCACTTCTATCGCATTGCGTTCGAACATCTTGGCGACAGTGTCGTAACCCATCAGATCGTAAAGCGCGTCGTAAAGCGGGCGAAGATAAGGGTCTACTTTTTGTGCCAGATCGCCCGGCAGGAATCCCAGGCGTTCACCCGCTTCTACTGCGGGGCGCACCAAAATGATGCGTTTTACTCTATCGCGCGTCAGCGCATCGACTGCACTGGCGACAGCCAGATAAGTCTTACCGGTTCCGGCAGGGCCTATGCCGAAAGTGATATCGAATTCCTGTATCTGTTGCAGGTATTCCACCTGGCGTGGTGTGCGACCATGCAGGTCACGGCGGCGCGTCATCAATAGCGGCATGGCGGAGCCGGCGATATCTTCGGGCGCGAGTTTCCCTATTTCCACTAACCCGAGTTGTATCTCTTCCAGTTCTATGGGTTTTTTCGCGCGCTCGTAGAAGTCTTCGATCAGCTGTGCGGCAAGTTCCGTCTGATGCTTCTCACCGGATATCTGGAAGATCGCGCCGCGGCGGGCGATGCCGACATCCAGTGCATCTTCGATCTGCTTCAGATTCTCGTCCAGCGCGCCGCACAGATTGGCTAAACGGGCATTATCTTCGGGGGTAAGGGTGAGTTCCATCAACAATGAATCAGGCGATTATCTCGCCGCGTAAGCTGTAAGGCGTGGCTTCGGTGATGCGCACGTTCACGAACTGGTTGATGAGCTTGGCAGAAGCCGGGAAGTTGACGATGCGGTTATTGTCGGCACGACCGGCCATATCGTTGGGGTCCTTTTTGGAAACGCCTTCGATCAGCACCCTTTGCGTGGTACCTACCATGCGACGGCTGGTGGCATGGCCTTGCGAATCAAGTAGCGCAAGCAATCTTTCCAGACGCGCCTGCTTGGCTTCTGCCGGGGTGTCGTCGGGCAGATAGGATGCCGCTGTGCCGGGGCGTGGGCTGTAAACAAAGCTGTAGCTGTAATCAAAGCCCACGTCTTCTACCAGCTTCATGGTCGCATTGAAATCGGCCTCAGTCTCTCCGGGAAAGCCGACGATGAAATCCGAGGAGATACATAACTCGGGCCTTACCGCGCGTAACTTGCGTATCGTCGCCTTGTATTGCAACGCGGTGTAATTACGTTTCATGGCCGCAAGAACGCGATCGGAACCTGCTTGCACCGGCAAGTGCAGATGCGATACCAGTTTCGGTATCTTGGCAAAGGCTTCTATCAATGCGGTACTCATTTCGTTAGGGTGCGAGGTGGTGTAACGCAGTCTCTCTATGCCCGGAATCTCGGCAATGTATTCCAGTAGCAGCGCCAGATCAGCCTTGCCGCCGGTTTTAAGTTCAACTTGGTACGAATTGACGTTCTGACCGAGCAAGGTGATCTCTTTCACGCCCTGTTCGGCCAGTTGCACCGCTTCGACTAAAATATCGTCAAACGGGCGCGAGACTTCTTCGCCGCGTGTGTATGGCACTACGCAGAAAGAGCAGTATTTGCTGCAGCCTTCCATGATGGATAGATAAGCCACAGCGCCATTCACACGGGGCGGCGGCAACTGGTCGAATTTCTCGATTTCGGGGAAAGCGATGTCCACTTGCGGACGACCGGTATTACGTTTTTCTGCGATCAATTGCGGCAGGCGGTGCAATGTTTGCGGTCCGAACACCACATCCACCAACGGTTCGCGTTTCACAATGGCCGCACCTTCCTGGCTTGCCACGCAACCGCCCACGCCTATGATGAGCTTGGGGTTGGCGGCTTTCAGATCGCGCAATCGTCCCAGTTGATGAAATAGTTTTTCCTGCGGTCTTTCCCGTACCGAGCAGGTATTGATGAGGATGACATCGGCCTCTTCCGGGTTTGCCGTCTGCGTCATGCCATCGGCGGCCTGCATCATGTCCGCCATGCGTGACGAGTCGTACTCGTTCATCTGGCAACCGAAAGTCTTGATGTAAAGTTTGCTGGGAGTAGTCATGAGCGCTGCATAAAGGAAACAGCGGTGATTATACAGCCCGCCGTAGCTGCTCACCAAGCGCGACTGATTCAGCATGGGGTATAATCGCAGCCCACGCGCCCGTAGCTCAGCTGGATTAGAGTACTGCCCTCCGAAGGCAGGGGTCGGACGTTCGAATCGTCTCGGGCGCGCCAGTTAAATCAAATCCCGGATCTATCCGGCATATCAAGTGCCAGTCATTTTCTGACGCTGTCTTCTGATCGGATGTTTCAAATAATCCATTAAAGCGCTGGGTATGCTGGAGAGCGGCAATACTTCATCGACACCTCCTCTGGCAACGGCTTCTTTAGGCATGCCGAATACCACGCAACTTTCTTCATCCTGGGCAAAAGTGTGAGCGCCTGCATTACGCATGGCGAGCATGCCGGATGCGCCATCGCGGCCCATGCCGGTGAGGATCACGCCTAGTGCATTTTTCCCGGCCTGAGCGGCAGCGGAGTCGAATAGCACATCTACCGATGGCCGGTGGCGGTTGACCGGTTCGCTTTGCGATAGCTCGCAGATGTAATGGCCGCCTCGGCGGCTCAGCAATAAATGCGAATGTCCGGGTGCGAGATAGGCATGCCCCGGCATCACTCTGTCGCCGTGCTCGGCTTCTTTGACGCGTATGGCACACAGGCTATCCAGCCGTGCGGCAAAAGATTTGGTAAAGCCTTCCGGCATGTGTTGTGTGATCAATATACCGGGAGAGTCCGGCGGTAGATGGATGAGTACATTCTTGATGGCTTCGGTACCGCCGGTTGACGCGCCGATGATCAATAGCATGTCTCTGCTGATAGACGCATTGTTCAGCAACGGCAAAACCGTATTCTTAATCGATGTCAGCGCACGAGTTTTACAGTGAGCATGTGCAGCCACACGGATCTTTTCCGTGATATCGCGCGCGTACTCCTGCAGCCCTTCTTTGACATTGCTTTTGGGTTTGGAGATAAAGTCTACCGCGCCAAGCTCCAAGGCACGTAAAGTGACCTCCGCACCCTGTTCTGTTAACGTCGAGATCATGATCACCGGTGTGGGGCGCAAGCGCATCAGTTTTTCAAGGAAATCCAGTCCGTTCATTTTCGGCATTTCAATGTCCAGGGTGATCACATCGGGATTGTGCTTACGTATCAGCTCTCGTGCAGCCAAAGGGTCTGGCGCGGTAGCGACGACTTCCATGTCGGTTTCCGAGCTGATGATTTCCACCAATATATTACGGATAAGAAGTGAATCATCTACTACTATGACTTTTATGGTGTTGTTCATAGATTTGTGTCAGTTGACGAATAGCTCGACATCGCCTGCCACTTTGGACGTGGACAAAATGCTCTGGTACTCGGTTTCCCGAACCAGAATGGTGGCATTGTTCAGATTGCGCAGTTTTTTCACTAAAGCTCTTCCGGTTTGCGGGAAGAAATAGACTTTTCGCGGATAAGCATCCAGCAGGTCTTCTGCCACAACCGGAATACCCTCGTATTCCAGATAACTCAAGCCGAATTCGGCGTTGCGTTCTCCCACATTCATGGTGGGCATGTTCTTGATCACCGTGCCGCCGCCAAATAGCTTGGCTTCCAGATTGTTGCGCTGGGCCCCAAGTTTCAGTAGCTGATTGATCAAGGTCTCCATGGCATAGGTGCCATATCGGGTCGAGGTAGAACCCCAGCCGCTCGAGTCCGAGGTGTTTTCAGGTAGCATGAAATGATTCATGCCGCCGATGCCGGTGGTTTTGTCACGAATGCAGGCGGAGACGCAAGAACCTAAAGTCGTGACCAGCAACATTTCCCGCCGCGTTACGTAATATTCGCCGGGCAGAATCTTGGCGACTTCCAGTTTGAAGCTATTATCGAAATAAAGATTGGGAGCGACTGATTCCTCAAAGCTTTTTTTTGCACTGTTTAACATGTTATTTGACCTTGGAAGCTAGAGGGAGCGATTGCTGGGAGATGGTATAAATGGTTTTGCCGCGATTCTGGAAAAGATCAACTGCGTGCTGAAAGCTTTCCGAATGACCGGCAAATAACAGGGCATCTTGATGCATCACCGGAATGAACTTTTTCAGAATGTCGTACTGCGTCGGCCGATCGAAGTAGATCATCACATTCCGACAGAAAATGGAATCAAACGGCCCGCGTACGGCCCAACTGGGATCAAGCAGATTCAATTGGCGGAAGGTGATCATGTCGCGCAATTCGCTACGAACTTGCACATGGTCTTTATTGCGCCCAGTACCTTTGAGAAAGAAACGCTTGAGAACTTCTTGGTGTAACTTTTCCACGCGTTCCATGGCATAAATGCCCTCTTCGGCCGTTTGCAAAACATTGGTATCCAGGTCGGTCGCCAGTATCCTCACCGGCGGTGTATAGCTTTTGAACAACTCCATCATCGTGATCGCAATGGAGTAGGGCTCTTCACCGGTGGACGAAGCGCAACACCAGATATCCAATGGGCAACGTGACTTGATCTTTTGGATATGCTCTGCCAACAGAGGAAAATGGTGCGGTTCTCTGAAGAAGGAGGTTAGGTTCGTAGTGAGTGCATTGACGAAAGCCTCACGCTCTCCTTTATTGTCGGTTTCCAGTAATGCCAAATACTCATGAAAACTGGTCAGCCCGATGGCTCGCAGGCGCCGACTGACCCGGCTATAGACCATGTCTCTTTTGACATCGGACAGTTTGATGCCTGCGTGTTCATATATCTGCTTGCAGATACGTTTAAAGTCGTGATCCGTAAAATCGAATTCATGATGCGGAGCCGAGCCATGCATAGCCGGGTTGTGCATTAATTGAGTCGCTAATTGATCTTGTTTTTGCACTTTGTACCAACCTCAAAAATGTAGACATGGAATTCTGGGTACATACTGCGAATGATCAACCGATCACTGATTGTTCACTCGCAGTAGCCCCGGAGATAAAGGTCAGAACTCCTCCCAGTCATCGCTATTACCTTTGCGCTTCACGGATTTGGTTGGAGCTTTTTTAGCCATGGGTTTCTCGGCAGGCGCGGCTTTGGGAGCCGCCAGTACTACCACATTGGGTGGTGAGGCTATTCTGCGTAAATTGTCACCCGCCTGATTGTCGAGTTTGAATACACTGACTGATTCAGACAATCCCTGCGCTTGTTCTTCCAGCGAAGTAGCGGCGGCTGCGGCTTGTTCCACCAATGCGGCATTCTGTTGGGTAACTTCATCCATTTGCGTGATAGCCACATTCACCTGATCGATGCCGGAGCTTTGTTCTGCGGAAGCCGATGCGATCTCACCCATGATGTCGGTAACGCGCTTCACCGAGGTCACGATCTCTTCCATGGTCTTGCCTGCTTCTTCCACCAACTTGGTACCGCCCTCTACCTTTTCTACCGAATCAGAGATCAATTGCTTGATTTCTTTAGCTGCAGCGGCAGAGCGTTGTGCCAGATTGCGTACTTCACTTGCCACCACTGCAAAACCGCGTCCTTGCTCTCCGGCACGGGCGGCTTCCACCGCTGCATTCAGTGCCAGAATGTTGGTTTGGAAGGCGATACCATCAATGACTGAAATGATGTCCACGATCTTGCGCGAACTGTCGTTGATGGCGCTCATGGTGTTCACCACGTCGTTCACCACTTCGCCGCCCCTGACCGCAACGTTGGAGGCGTCGGCGGCAAGCTGGTTGGCCTGTTTGGCGTTTTCGGCATTCTGTTTCACGGTAGAAGACAATTCCTCCATGCTGGAAGCGGTTTCTTCCAGACTGGCGGCTTGTTCTTCGGTACGGCTCGACAGATCGGTGTTACCGGCTGCGATCTCCTTGGAAGCACTGCCGATCAGGCTGACGGCCTCTGTGATCTGCTGCACGATGTCACGCAAATTGGTCATCGATTGCATCACGGCATCGCGCAGGATGGCGAATTCACCTTCAAAATGTCCTTCCATACTGTGCGTCAAGTCGCCATCGGCGAGAGCCATCATCACATTCTTGGTTTCTTTCAACACATCTTCTACCGCCATCTGGTAGCGTTTCTGCGTGGTGATGTCCGATGCGTATTTGACTACCTTGTAAGGCTTGCCGTTGAGGTCGCGGATAGGGTTGTAAGAAGCCTGTATCCACACCTCCTTGCCCCCTTTGCCTACGCGTTTGTACTCGCCGTTATCGAACTCACCGCGATTGAGTTTGGCCCAGAACGCGCGATATTCTTCGCTGGCTCCATAAGCCGGGTCGACAAAAGTGCTGTGATGTTTGCCGCGGGCTTCGTCCAAGGTATAACCTAACAAGTTGAGGAAGATGTCGTTTGCGGTGATCACTGTGCCGTCCAGATTCAGTTCGATGGTGCCCATGGATTTGCCGATGGCTTCCAGCTGACCTTGGTAGTTGGCATTGCGTAATTTGTTCTCGGTGATCTCGGTAGCGTATTTGACCACTTTGTACGGCTTACCGTCGGGGTCGCGAATAGGATTGTAGGAAGCCTGTATCCATATCTCCTTGCCGCCTTTGGCGATGCGCTTGTATTCACCGGCATCGAATTCGCCGCGATTGAGTTTCTCCCAGAACGCGCGGTATTCGGCACTGGCAGCATGTGCCGGATCAACGAAAGTGCTGTGGTGTTTACCCTTTGCCTCGTCCAGCGTGTAATTGATGACAGCCAGGAAAGCCGGGTTGGCAGTGATCACCGTGCCATCCAGATTGAATTCGATAACGCCTTGCGATTTACCGATGGCTTCGATCTGCCCCTGGTAATCATAGGCTTTGACTTTGGCATCTTGCAGGTTGTCTTGGACTGTTTTTAATGCACCCAATACCTTGCCCATTTCATCCCCGCTATCCACCAGGATATCGTTCTTAAGATTGCCTTTACCTATGCTCTCGAAGTATCCGAGTATCCTGCCCAGTGGATTAATGATCGCACGCAGGGTGAGCAAACCGACTCCCAACGCCAGCAGTACACCGATCACTATGCTGGCAGTGGAGATATTGCGCACCATGCCGTAGTTGCTCACAGCCTTATCATGCTCTGACTTCGCGACATCGATTTGCAATTGCTTCAATTTTTCGATGGCTGTGGAAGCTTCTGTATATAAGGGCATCAACTTCTCGTTGGTAATACGTATTGCCTCGGCGTGATTCCCTGCAGCAATGGCACTGACCACGGGTTGCAGTCCTTCATTAAGGTATTGAGCGCGCTTGGCAGCAAAATCATCTGCCAGAACCTTCTCATCAGGTGTCAGATAGGTGCTGGTGTAGGCGGTCCATAGCTTGGTATTGGCATCGATAGCACTTTTGCTTTGGTCTTGCAGCTTGGCGACCTGTGCGGGGTTGAATTTGTAGCTCAGAACATTCTTTTCACCCACCTGTGCAATCGCATCTGAAAGGGTGTTGTTAATGAGGCTGTTCATCTGGGCCAGACGGAAGTCTATGCTGGACAATTGGCTAAGACAGACCAGCCTGTCTTCGTATACCGTACGCAACGACTCATTGCTGGAAGCCATGCCGTGCAGACCGAAGACGCCTACGGCGATGAGTAATAGCGACGAAACGGTAATAAGAAAAATGAGGCGGGATTTTATAGATATATTTTTAAGCATGATTTTCTCCAGATACTGAATTAAATTCCTTTAAATTCAAAAATTTACAAATAATTATTCCGTAACGCTTTCTATCACCTGCATGTCCTGACTGGTCATCAGGCTTTCTATATTCACCAATATCAGCATGCGGTCTTCTACCGTGCCCAATCCCACCAGATACTTGGTGTCTATGGTGGAAACCATGGATGGCACATTGTTGATCTGTGAAGACTGCAAGGTGATCACGTCAGATACGCCGTCCACCACTACGCCGACGACGCGACCGCGTACGGTGAGGATGATGACTACGGTGAATTCGTTATATTCGACACTGCCCAGATTGAAGCGGATACGTAGATCCACAATGGGCACGATAGTGCCGCGCAGGTTGATCACGCCCTTGATGAAGTCCGGCGTGTTGGCGATCTTGGTGACGGCATCGTAGCCGCGTATCTCCTGCACTTTGAGGATATCGATACCATATTCCTCTTCCCCTAGCGTAAAGGTCAGGTATTCCCCAGCATCAACACCTTCTGCTGCCCCCACTTCTGCGGGACGTTCCATTACTTCGCTCATGATCGCTTCCCTCCCGTGAAATCCTGATTTAAATATGGGTTTAAATTAGCCATGTGTCTGCCCCAGTTTGATCAGGGCAGGCACATCCAGAATCAGCGCCACCCGGCCATCTCCCATGATGGTGGCACCGGATACGCCATTGACCTTGCGGTAATTGGTTTCCAGGCTTTTGATGACGACTTGCTGCTGGCCCACCAGCGCATCAACGAATAGTGCCGATTTTTTGCCTTTGTCTTCTATGATCACTACTACGCCTTGAGTCGGATCGTTGAATTGAGGCTCGAGGTTGAACATCTTGTGCAGGGCGATCAACGGTACGTATTCACCGCGTACATTCACTACTTGCCCTTGGCCGGTGACGCTCTTGATATCTTCAGCGGCAGGTTGCAGTGTTTCTATGATGAGATTGAGCGGTACCACGAATATGTTGTCGCCCAGCGCGACAGTCATACCATCAAGGATCGCCAGCGTGAGCGGCAGACGTACCCGTATCTTGCTGCCCTGACCGCTCACCGACTCGATTTCGACATTACCGCCCATTTCGTTGATGTTACGTCGAACGACGTCCATGCCCACACCGCGCCCGGAAACGTCGGTGATGACATCGGCAGTGGAGAATCCGGCTTCGAAAATGAGCAGCCATACGTCGCCATCCGGCATGGAGTCGGAAACGGGTATGCCGCGCTCCCTGGCTTTGGCGAGGATTTTTTCGCGATTCAGCCCGGCCCCATCGTCCGCGACTTCAACCACGATGCTGCCGCCCTGGTGTGCGGCGGAAAGTGTGATGGTGCCTTTTTCCGGTTTGCCTGCAGCCAACCTTTTTTCCGGTACTTCAATACCATGATCCAGACTGTTCCTGACCAGATGGGTCAGCGGATCGGCGATCTTCTCGATCAGACCTTTGTCCAGCTCGGTATTTTCGCCTACGGTGACCAGTTCGACTTGCTTATTCAGTTTGCTGGCCAAGTCGCGTACTACACGCGGGAAACGACTGAACACAAAACTGATAGGCATCATGCGGATAGACATCACCGACTCTTGCAGGTCGCGTGTATTGCGTTCCAATTGCGCCGTACCTTGGTGCAACGCTTCATGTTGCACAGGATCAAGCATGGACGCGGTTTGCGCCAACATTGCCTGAGTGATTACCAATTCACCCACGAGATTGATCAGTTGGTCTACTTTTTCTATGCTGACGCGTATGGAACTGGTTTCAGCGCTGCCTCCGTTCCGCTCATTAGGACGGGGCGCGGAAGTTCTCCTGTCATTGTGAGTGGTGTCCCTTCTATCATTGGCGACGGCAGCAGCAGGTGTTGTGTTTGCCTGGCTTTCACTCGGGCTGACTGAAGGCGAAGGGGAGGGTGGAGTGATTTCAGTAAAGAAACCGAAGCCGTCATCATTCTCCTGGGGCTTCGGTTGTTCGGTCAATTCTGTGAAGAATCCGTAACCATCATCTTCACCACTAGATTCCTGTTTTTCTTGTATATCGGCATGCTCTGCTATGCTGACTTGGTCAGGGTCGGTTAGGAATTCGAACTGACCCCGTACTTCAGCAAGGGATGCATTGGAAACCAGTTTGAGTTGCCATGAAAAAGTGCCGTTATCTTTCTTCTTTTTTTTCTTGAAGGCTTTGCTATCAGGTTCTGCCAGGATTTGTAATTCTCCCAGCTCTCCAAGTGCAGCCAAGGTCCCGTCCACCCCTTTTCTTTCTGCATTGGTCAGAGAAAAATCAATGATGTAATATTTATTTTGCGCATCCGCTTGTACATCCGGAGGCGCGGCAGCAGGAGTGGAAGGCGCGATGGGCATAGATGTCTCTACAGGAGATTCCAGGCCGTCTTGGGTAAGTGCACGTAGTTTTTCTCGTATCGCCGCTGAAGGCTCGGGATCGCAGGAAGAATTCTGGGTATGGCAGACGAGTTGTTGTTTCAATACGTCTACCGACTCAAGAAAGGCATCGATCATATCCATGCGCGGAGCCATTTCCCCTTTACGCAATCGATCCAGCAGATTCTCCAGCACATGAGTCACTTCCGTCATGTCCGTGAAGCCGAATGTGCCGCTGCCGCCTTTGATTGAATGAGCGGCTCTGAAAATAGCATTCAGATCCTCGATATTGGGATCGTCTACGTTCAATACCAGCAGGAGTCGCTCCATCTCGGATAGGTGTTCTTCGCTTTCGTCAAAGAACACCTGATAGAACTGACTCATATCAATGTTCATGTTTGCGCTCATGAAAAATAAGGGCTAATTGTTCCGGGCGGCTTAGCCGATGACTTTTTTCACGACATCGAGCAGTTTTTGCGGATCGAACGGTTTGACCAGCCAACCGGTGGCGCCAGCTGCTTTGCCCTGTGCTTTCATGTCATCACTGGCCTCAGTGGTGAGCATGAGAATAGGAGTAGAGCGGTAGTTGGGCATTTCCCGGAGGTTCTTGATCAGAGTCAGGCCATCCATACGCGGCATGTTCTGGTCTGTGAGTACCAAGTCGAAACTCGACGTCTTTGCTTTTTCCAAGCCTTCCTGGCCATCAGCCGTTTCTGTGATGTCGTATCCTGCCCCTTTAAGCGTGAAGCTCACCATCTGCCGAATGGATGCAGAATCGTCAACAGAAAGTATGGTTTTCATTTTTGCGAACCCTTTATCACTAATTAATAAAAATTAAATACAAATGCACGGAAATTCCGGCATCACCAAACGCACTGCTAAAAAAGTTCGACATCTCCGGCATCCACGCTGACCTGCCTGACTGGATTGTGGCGCGTCTTTTCCACCAGATCGGTGGCTTCGCGCACGATGCGTTTCAGATGCTCCAGCTGGTTCGGGTCTTTTTGATTAGATTGTTTGATACTGGCGATGCCCTCCAGAATGCTGCTGATGGTTTCCATACGCCGCCCTACGTGCCCCACTAGTTGGCTGGCCATGTCCTGGAATTGCATGGAAGTGATGGCGGTTCGCACATCGTTCTTTACATCAGCCGAAGTGAGCGTGAGTTCTTCAACAGCCATCACCATGCGGTCATTGACTCGGCCCACCATGGACATCATGTCCTCCACTTCTTTTTTGGACTCCATGGCGAAGGCCATGTCCTTGGAAGACAGATCCTGGATCGCCTGTTCGGCCAGGATGACGCAGTTGCTGACATCCGACATGTCGGTACGGATCTCGCTGCTGAATTCATTGGAACGCATCGATAATTTACGTACTTCGTCGGCGACCACGGCAAAGCCTCGCCCGGTATCGCCAGCGCGTGCGGCTTCGATGGCGGCATTGAGTGCCAGCAGATTGGTCTGGCTGGCGATTTCCTCCACTTCATTAAGCACCGTCTGGATCTTGCCCACTTTGGTGCTGATGTCATCCATTCTGCGTATCAGCTCTTTGCCCAGCATGCTGGTATTCATCGTGTTCTCGACAAATACAGAGAGTGTCTTTGTGGTTTTTTCCAGGAATTGATTGATGTTTACAGACTGTTCTGCGGTATGGCCCGCAGAAATCTCTTTAGAAGTGGGGGCGGAGTTGGCAACCAGCAAACCGGTTGCAAGTTCATGTTGTCGGTGAGTGGTATTTTCCATACTGGTAAAACTATTGATCAGCTTGGTGACCGCATCTCCCATCACATTCTGCAATTGCTCCAGTTCACTGCGGGTACTGCTGATCTGTTGGCCGAATTCATCGTTAAGCAAATTGAGCAGGGTTTCAATGCTGATCGTCAGCACGGCAAGTTCTTGCTCGATACGTTGCTGATACTCACTGATCAGTTTGCTTTGTTCGGTCTTGGCATGAGAGAAACACACGGGCCAAATCGCATAGGCACCCAATAACATCAGAACCTGTAAGGCATTGATGGTGGGTGAGGCAGACCACCATCCCAGCATGCAGAGTGCGCTGACAGAACCTGCGATCAGTAAGGGCCTGAAGGAGAGAGCACTAATATTAAGTAAATTCACTTTTCCACTAACCTTTCTTTTTCTTATAGCAAGGTTTACCCGTGAAGGTAACAAGACTGTTGGCGAGGGAAATATCCGGGTACTTCGTTTAGATACTTATGACCCCGGTAATCACCGTAATTTATTATTTTTAGTTATATTTTTGTTTATTATGTTTATATATCAATCGCATATTGAGAGTCTGCCCATTCACTGATCGGGAAGATGATGGTTCTCAAATAATGCCTGCCGCGATTTTCCATGTCGTTAATGAACAGCGTCCCTTCAACCTGCCTGCCCGCAAAACTGACTAATTGAAATTGGTAACCGACACGGAATAAGAAGCGCAGTCGTGGATTGATCTGTTTTCCGCACATCAATTTGATGTTTGCCAATTTAGGCAGAAGTACCGAGATATGCCTGAATACCAGATCACTGCGGCGATAACCCAGCCAGCTCTTGAATTGGCTGTTCCAGTCGCAAATCATGCCCAGTTCATTGAGTACCAATTCCATCTTGCCGTAAGAGGTGCCGGCCATATCCACGGCGATTTCGGCATCCTGAATTCCATGATTCGCTGCGGGTAATATGATGCGGGGTATGCGTTGATCCAGATGTGATCGGCGAGACCGTTTAGGGGATACGATAGAGATAGAGTCCACTGTGGCTTCACTCAATGATCCATTGGATTTCATGTTGACCCCTGGCTGAAATGGTAATGCATAAAACGGAGGCGAGTGTGAAAGCAAACATCCCGCCACAGCGGAGAAGCTTGCTTCTACAACACTGTGTGCTATCCTAATTATGGGCAGTGGAAAATTAAATCCGTGCAGACACCTAAGGGGAATCCCTTATGTCTGGAACAGGGATTTTTTGCGAGTATTCATGATGGTATTCATCGAGAGCCGCGAAATTGAAGAATAATCTGCAGTTCAGAGATACGCTTTTAGCCACTGCACAGGAAAATTCCCCTGACGGTATTCTCGTCGTCGACGAAGCCGGCCAGATCATTTCCTTCAACCAGAAGTTCGTCGACATCTGGAGCATTTCCCTCCCAGCTTTAGAACCCCACTCCGAGAAGCTCGTTTTGCAGTTGGTACTGGATAAAATCGCCGACCCGGAAAGCTTCATGACCAGAGTGAATTATCTGCATGAGCACACCACAGAGAAAAGCCACGAAGAAGTAGTGTTGAAGGACGGCAGAACCCTGGAGCGTTATTCCGCTCCCATGGTCGGTCAGCAAAACGAATATTTCGGCCGGGTTTGGTATTTCCGCGATATCAGTGAGCTCAAGCGAACGGAAGCGGCACTTTGGTTTAGCGAGCAACGCCTGAAGATCGCGGTGGCTTCGGGCCAGATCGGTATCTGGGAATATAACCTGCAAACCAAAGAAGTGATATGGGACGACACCATGTACGCTTTGTATGGTGCCAAACGAGAAGACTTCTCTGCTGCTTATGATGCATGGTCGGTACTGGTCCATCCGGAAGATCTGGCACCCGCCGAAGCCGCGCTGCAAGATGCGATCAATGGGATTAAAGGATATGAGCCCGAGTTTCGTATCATCTGGCCGAATGGCGAGGTGCACTATATCAAGGGGCATGGGCGGATCATCAAGGATCAGGGGGGAATTCCGGTGCGCATGATCGGTACCAACTGGGACAATTGGGCGAACGCAAATATTCAGCAGCAATTGAAATTGGCGAACACCGCCATCGACATGAGTAGAAGTGCCTTTTACAGAATATGCCCGGCGGGCAAGGTGTTATATGCGAACGATGCTGCATGCCACAGCTTGGGTTATAGCCGCGATGAATTGCTTAATATGCACGTCTGGGACTTCGATCCGGACTTCCCGCCAGAAGCCTGGGGCCCCCTGTGGGAAGAGCTGAAGCAAAATAGATCAGTCAACATCGAGACGCGACACAGGCGCAAGGATGGCACCATCTTTCCGGTCGAAGTGATCGGCAGCATTATCTATGCCGATGGAGACGAATACAGCTTCACTTTCGCGCGCGATATCACCGAGCGCAAGCAGAGGCAGCAAGAGCTGGAACTGTATCGGTGGCATCTGGAAGAGTTGGTCAAGGAACGCACGGCCAAGATACAAGAGGCCTACAATGAACTGGAGTCTTTCAGTTACTCGGTATCGCATGACTTGCGCGCGCCGTTGCGTAGCATGACGGGTTTTGGGCATATTCTCATCGAGGATTACGGCCATAAGCTGGATGACGAATGCAAGCGCTTGTTGAACGTGGTCTGCGATGAAGCGGTGCGCATGGGGCAATTGATCGACAATCTGCTCGAATTCTCACGCACCAATCGCATCGAACTCAAGCGCCAGGAATGCGATATGACCCAACTGGCGCGTAATGTCTACGATGTGCTGACTGAACCGTTACTAAGTCGTAGCCAGCTTTTTGAACTGAAGCCGTTACCGTCGGCAGAGGGCGATCCTGTCATGCTGCGCCAAGTGTTATTCAATCTGCTGGCGAATGCGATCAAATTCTCCAGTCTTGCGCAGACTCCTGAGATCGAAGTGGGCGCCACAACTTCCGGCGAAATGAACACCTATTATGTGCGCGACAATGGTGTCGGTTTTGATCAGCAATATGCACATAAACTATTCGGTATCTTTCAACGCTTGCATACCGAGGATGAGTTCGAAGGTACCGGGGTGGGGCTGGCGTTGGTGCAGCGTATCGTCGTGCGTCACGGCGGAAAAGTCTGGGCGAAAGGGACACTGGACGCAGGGGCGACTTTCTACTTTAGCCTGCCTGTACTGAAGAAAGCCCAGTATGTCCAGCCGGGATGAGACTCATATTCTGTTGGTAGAAGACAACCGGCATGATGCTGAGTTGACTGTACGTGCGCTAAATAAACACAATCTGGCTAACCATCTGGTACATGTGAAAGACGGTGCTGAGGCACTGGACTGGTTATTCGGCAGAGGTGCTTATGTCGGTCGCGATATCAACTGCTACCCCAAAGTGATATTGCTGGACCTGAAGCTGCCGAAAATGGGCGGCCTGGAAGTGCTCAAGGCAATACGCGTGGATGAGCGCTACTATCAGATTCCGGTAGTCGTTCTCACTTCATCCAAAGAAGAGCAAGATATCGTGCGTAGTTACTCGTATGCTGTCAACAGCTACATCATCAAGCCTGTAGACTATGAAGAGTTCACCTCTACCGTGGCCGATGTCGGATATTACTGGTCCATGCTCAATACCGTTCCCAGATGAACGTCACCAGGTAAATGCGATGAATACAATGATGTTCGCGGATCAAGCCAACCATCCATTATCTTTACGCAAGATCCGGGTGCTGATCCTGGAAGACACCCTTAGAGATGCAGAGCTGATCATTCGCGAACTGCGGCGCGCGCAATTCGAGCCAGAATGGATACGGGTAGAGAATCGGGCTACATTTCTCGCCGCGCTGGAAAGTTTCGCGCCAGACTTGATCCTGGCAGATTACCAACTCCCCCAGTTCGATGGTATCAGCGCATTGAAATTATTGCGTCAACAGGCGTTATTTATTCCCTTTCTGCTGATCTCGGGCGTGATCGGAGAGGAAACGGCCATCGATGCAATCAAGCAAGGCGCAGATGATTACTTGATGAAAGATCGTCTGGGCCGTTTGGGATCGGCCGTCTCGCATGCATTGGAAAACAGGCAGTTGCGCAATGCGCGTAAACATGCCGAATTGCGACTCATGGAAAGTGAAGCAGGTCTCAGGTTATTCATCAAGCACTCTCCAGCCGCCATTGCCATGTTCGATCAGGACATGAATTACCTGGCTGTAAGCCAGCGTTGGCTGACCCAGTATTATCTGGAGAATCAATCCGTCATCGGTCGTAGCCATTATGAATTCTTCCCCAAGATCCCCATGCGCTGGAAGGATATCCATCAGCGATGCATGGCTGGCGCATCAGAGAAATGTGAAGAGGATTCCTTTGTTAACAATAACGGCATTACCGCCTGGATCCGTTGGGAAGTACAACCTTGGGTAAAGCTTGATGGCGAAACGGGCGGCATTATCATCTTTACGGAAGACATCACTGAGCGCAAGAAATCGGAAGCGCGTGAGCAGCGCCTGACCAATCTCAATAGAGCCTTCAGCGAAGTCAATCAGGCCATCGTACGCATGGAACAGCAAACGGAGCTGTTTCCGCTGGTGTGTCGTTGCGCCGTGGAGTTCGGTGGTCTGAAGTTGGCCTGGATCGGCCAGTTGGACAAAGATAGCGGGCGTATCGTGCCTGTCGCCAGCTATGGCAGCAATCTCGGCTATCTGCAGGAAATCGTGGTTTCTTCGCGTGCCGACATCCCAGAAGGTCGCGGGCCGGCGGGTACGGCGCTACGCGAAAATCAAACAGTCATCGTCAATGATTTTGCTGATCCCAGAGTTTTGATATGGGCGGAAAAAGCCAACAGATTCGGTTTGCATTCGGGGGCCTCATTTCCGATCCAGCGCGGCGAAAAACCCTTCGCAGTGCTCAATGTTTACCATGAGCAAACCAATGCTTTTGATGAGGAAACCCTTTCGTTATTGAATGAAATGTCGAAAGAAATCTCCTTTGCACTGGATAATTTCGATCATGAAACCATGCGTAAAGCGAATGAAGAGTCGCTACGGTTGGCAGCTTCGGTATATAAAGCCAGTAGCGAAGCCATGAAAGTCTGCGATATTAATGGCGTCATTTTGACCGTTAATCCGGCCTTTACCAAGGTGACAGGCTATTTGCCGGAAGAGGTCGTCGGCAAGAACTCGAGCATGCTCGGCACTGAGCGTCACGATAAGGCTTTCTATAAGGCCATGCGTCGTGAAATCGAAAGCACCGGTCAATGGCAGGGGGAGGATTGGAGCCGGCGCAAAAACGGCGAAGAATATATTATCCGGCTGACCATCAATACTATTTTTAATGAAGATGGCTCGGTACACAGCCGGGTATCTTTATTTTCCGATCTGACCGAAAACAAGGAAGCCGAGCGTATCGTCCAGGATTACAACAATTATACAAAAGAGCTACTCAAGAAATTGGTCGCTACACATACTGCCTCGGCGATCGCTCATGAGCTCAATCAGCCTCTGGCCGCCATTTCTGCTTACAGCGAAGTGGCGCTCAATGAGCTGAGTAGCGACAAAATGGATCCTGAGCATTTGAAACAGATACTGGAGAAATGTGTAGCTCAGTCGCAGCGAGCCGGCAAGAATCTGCACGAATTGCTGGCGTTTCTGCAACAGGGTAGCAATCTGCTTACCGAGCCTATGGATTTGAACAGTGTGGTGCAAGAAGCACTCAAGATCGCGATTACCGATGGCGATCATGGATTCCAGCCGGTGCTTGAACTAGGCGCCGATTTACCGCCAGTGCTTGCTAATCGAATCCAGTTGCAGAAAGTGCTGGTCAATCTGTCGCTGAATGCTGCCGAAGCTATGCATGGGATGGGTAGTTCCAATACCAATATCAGGGTGAGTACCCGAACAGAACAAAATATGGCCAAAGTCACCATGCAAGACAACGGTCCGGGCATAGATATCGAGACCGCTAAACTTATTTTCCAGCCGTTCTTCACCACCAAATCCACAGGTTTCGGGCTTGGGCTCGCTATCAGTCGCTCTATCATTGAAGCCAATCGTGGCCGACTTTGGTTCGATGCAGAAGCCGGGCCTGGCGCTACATTCCATTTCACGCTACCTTTCGCCCCATGAACTCACAGCAAATTATTGTCTATATCGTTGATGACGACGCCGCCGTCAGGGATGCACTGACCTTGATGATCAAGCAGGAAGGTATTGCTGTTAAGGCATATGCCAGTGCCAAAGCGTTTCTCTCCATTTGCCAGCCGGATAGCAGCGGTTGTGTCATTATCGATGTCAAAATGCCTGGCATGGACGGCACTCAATTGCAAACGGCGCTTGTAGAGCGTGGTGTGCAATTGCCAATCATCTTCCTCACCGGGCATGGCGATATTCCCATGAGTGTGCGGGCGATCAAAGCGGGAGCGGTGGATTTCTTGACCAAGCCTATTACCCGTGAAAAACTTTTGGCCAGTGTCCGACAAGCATTGCAGGAGAACGAAAGGATACTGACACGTACCAAAGGTATCCAGGAGTGTAAATCGTCTCTGGAACGGCTGACCAAGCGTGAGCGGGAAGTGATGACACTGGCGATCGCCGGGCATCACAATAAGGAATTGGCGCGGGTACTGGGAATCAGTCACCGTACGGTGGAGATCTACAAATCCAACATCATGCATAAGACAGGTGCCATCAATTTGATCGACTTGGCACGTATCGGCCGTATTGCGGGACTAGAGGAATAAAATCCGAACTCGGCATGTAATCAAGCACAAGTGAATTTGATTACGTGTTAACGCGATACGTGCTTACACGGATTTTCAGAAAGCATGATCGTTGTTATCTTGTTTCGCATGATCCAGATGCAAAGTTCAATCCTCACCACGCAATTGCCAGAGCTGGAAGTGAACGTGTTCGAAGCAATCCTCTCGCGGCGCTCCGTCCGTAGTTATACTGCCCAACAAGCCGATCAACAGACCGTTCATATATTGCTGGAAGCCGCGGTACGTGCACCGACTTCCCTGCATCAGGAACCCTGTGCTTTCATCGTTATCCAGAATCAACAATTACTGCAACGTTTGTCGGATCTGGCAAAGTCTGCCTCTTTGGCGGAGGCATCGCGGATGGGGCATGTTAAGGATACTTTCACCGAGCCGGATGCCAGCATTTTCTACAATGCCAATACCCTCATTATCATCGGCTCCTATGCAGCAGGGCAATTCGTCGCTGCCGATTGCTGGCTTGCGGCAGAAAATCTGATATTGACTGCCTGCTCCATGGGACTTGGGAGCTGCATCGTCGGGACTGCACTTCCAGTACTTAATGTGCCTGAGATAAAAGCAGAATTCGGTATTCCCGCCGAATACTCTGCTATCGCGCCCATTATCATCGGCTATCCCAGCGCGGAAACATTACCTGTTTCACGCAAAGAGCCTGTTGTTCTCAGTATCATGGAATTCAATGGGCCTAAAGGTTCTCTGAGTGCCGTGCCTAGCTCGGTAGAGCCCGGGTTCTAATCATAAAAGGCTAGCGAGTCTGTTCTTTTTTAAGAACATAGAACATGTAAATTACAATGCCGACGTTAACGATCAATGTCCCCGCTTTGATCCAGGACGCCCTATGAATGAGCTCATAGACTTCCAGCGGTAGATAAATGCCGCCACTCGCCACAGCAAGCCATTCCGCCCATCTTCTGTGATGCCACAAGCCGTACGCTTCCGCTAGCCGAATACCCGCGTAGGCAAAAGCAATGCTGGCGATCTGCCAAAGCTGCATATTGGAAACATTGCTCGCAAGCTCCAGAAATATTCGCGGATAGCGGCTGGCAGGGTTAAAGCGGAAATGACCTACAAGATCGACCGCGATCTGTTGCACATCACGATTCAGCATGGACAAAAGTCCGAACCCTGCGCACAACACTACCAGTCCTTTTAATGCTTCAAAGCCTGCAACGATGCGAACACCTTTATCTAACTTCATGGATTTTTAACTTTATTGGAATGTGAAATACTAATTAGCTTATTAATAAGCTATTCAGGGTGAGGTTTTGGAATTGAATTGCCAATAAAATTCGATGATACTGAACGTCTGTTATTGGTCAAGGTCAATTTTCATAGTTAAGCTGAATTTTTTACAAGCAAAGGAAAGAGCCATGTCCCTCCGCATTAATGATCAAGCGCCGAACTTTCAAGTAGAGACCACGCAAGGCAAAATAGATTTCCATGAGTGGATCGGGGATAGTTGGGCCGTGTTGTTTTCACATCCCAAAGATTTCACGCCGGTATGCACCACTGAATTGGGCTACATGGCCAAGATCCAGCCTGAGTTCGCAAAACGAAATACCAAGATTATCGGATTAAGTGTCGATTCGACCGGCGATCACAAAAAATGGTTGCAGGATGTTGCAGATGTTGGGGGAGCGTCAGTCAATTATCCCATCATTGCCGATACCGATCTTGTGGTCGCCAAGCTATACGATATGTTCCCGGCTGACGAAACAGGTACTGCAGAAGGGCGCACAGCGGCGACGAATGCCACCGTACGCTCAGTATTCGTGATCGGGCCCGATAAGAAAATCAAGCTCATGATCACTTACCCGATGACTACGGGCCGCAACTTCGATGAGATACTCCGGGTCATCGATTCAATGCAACTCACCGCCAAGCATAAAATAGCTACGCCGGTGAATTGGAAGCCAGGGGACGATGTGATTATCTCGCCTTCGGTAAGTAACGAAGATGCCGCGAAGATCTATCCGGATGGATGGGAAACTGTAAAACCTTACCTTAGAACAATTAAACAGCCCGGCTAAAAATAGGGTGGTGCCGGTGAGAAGAATCGAACTCCCGACCTTCGCATTACGAATGCGCTGCTCTACCAACTGAGCTACACCGGCATAAGGGTGCGGATTATAAAGCGTTGCGCTTGCCCCGGCAATTTATGTATTTTTCTCCGCTATGCCGACCATGCCCATGATCAGGCGTATCAGGCCGTAACCCAGCCATGCCATGCCACGACTGAGCAGGCCTTTACGCTTCCACGAAGCGGGCACCAGTTGACGCGAGCCGTGTTGCATGGCCAGCTCAAGATCGCTTCTTAATACTGCCGCAAACTCTGCATCGTCCACCACCACATTCGCTTCGTGCGCCAGCAGTAAACTGAATGGGTCGATGTTGGAAGAGCCTACCGTAGCCCATTGACCGTCGATCACTGCAACCTTGGAATGCATATGGCTTTTCTGGTACTCATGGATCTCTATCCCCGCTTGCAGAAAGCTTGCATATAGGGCTTTCGATGCCTGATTCAGCAACCAGAACTCGACTTGTGCCTGCAACAAAAGCACCACACGTACACCGCGTTTGGAGGCTTTGTTCAGCGCATGGCGAAAGCGCAACCCGGGGAGAAAGTAGGCATTGGCGATGATGATCTCGCTTTTTGCGTTTTTTATGGCCGCAAGATAAGCGGCTTCAATGTCTTTGCGGTGCAATGCGTTATCGCGAAACACAAAAGCGGCTCGCATGTGGCCTGGAGAGGGGGAAGGCGCTGGTACTATCCTCATCGGAGGGTGCATATGCCAACGCAGCCAAGCCATCCATCGCCATAGACGACGTGCGCGATAATGAATCAGCTTTACTAGCGGGCCTTGCACCTGTACTGCGTAATCGACTCTGGGCGGAACCAGTGATGGCGCATTCATATCATCCACGATGTTGATGCCGCCCACGAAGGCCGTCGTACCATCCATCACCGAGATTTTGCTATGCAGGCGGCGCAAACGATGGCGCTTGAATGTCAACGGCGAAATCTTTGGGCGATAGATCAACACCCGTATGCCGGCCAGGCGCATGTCATTAAAGAATTTTTTAGGCGTGTCTTTACAGCCGAAACCATCCAATAACACGCATACATCGACGCCTCTTTGCACGGCACGTTTCAGCGCATCTGCGATACGTATACCCGCCACATCCGCTTCAAATGTGTAGCATTGCAGCTGAATCTCGGTAGAGGATGAGTCTATCGCCCGTTCCAGGGCGGGAAAGTATTCGGTGCCGTTGCGTAACAGCACGACCTGGTTGCCGCCGGTGAATCTCATGTTCTGGTCAGGATGGCAGAAAGCGCGGCATGGTCGGATATCTTTGCACCCGCTTTGCCGTGATGGACTTGCGTTTGCTGAATATGAAAACCGCGGGTATAGATGCGATCGAGCCGGAACATGGGAAGCAATGCCGGGAAACTTTTGGCATGCCTGCCCGCAGTGTGCTCGAACACTTCTTTTAAATGTCCGTCATGCAGGATGTTGCCGGCTTTTGAGCGCCAATCGTTGAAATCGCCGGCGATGATCAACGGTGCTTCGTTGGGGATCAAAGTTTCGATGCGGTGACGCACCGCCATGAGCTGGCGTTTGCGCCATTTTGCAAAAAGGCCGAGGTGCACGCATAAGCAATGTAGCGGCTGATCCCAGCCGGGTATCTCGACTTCGCAATGCAACATGCCGCGCTGTTCCGTGGGGTGTGCGGAGATATCTTCATTGGCCGAGTTAGTAATGGGGAACTTGGAAAGAATGGCATTGCCGTGATGACCGTCCGGATATACCGCATTCCTGCCGTAGGCGAATTCCGGCCATACATTGTCGGCGAGGAATTTGTGCTGAATAGCATGGGTTGGGTGTTGGCGGATATGGTCGCCGCGTACTTCCTGCAGGAACACGATGTCGGAATGCAGGCGCCGTATCAGTTCGCGCTGTTCATGCAGCACCAGCTGTGAATTGAAACTGCCTATCCCTTTGTGGATATTGAAAGTCGTGATGCGTAACGTGCGCTGGTGCATGTAGAACTCAGGAGACTTGCAGCATCCTGTCCAGTGCCAGCTTTGCCAACTCGGTCTCTTGCGGCGAAACCTGAATGCGGTTGACCACATTGCCTTCCGCCAGGTTTTCCAGCGTCCATGCCAAGTGTTGCGGGTCTATGCGCGCCATAGTGGAACATTCGCACACCATGGAGGCCATGAATTTCACCACTTTACCTTCAGGTGCCATGCGTGCCGCCAGGCGGTTCACCAGATTCAGCTCGGTGCCCACCAGCCAGCGTGTGCCGGGAGTCGATGCAGCCACGGTCTTGAGGATGTATTCGGTAGAGCCTACATCGTCCGACAGATTGCATACCTCGAAACAGCATTCGGGGTGAGCGATGACCTTGCCTTCCGGATATTCGTTGCGGAAACGCAGAATGTCTTGCGGGCGGAACATTTGATGCACAGAACAATGGCCTTTCCACAACAGTATCTTGGCATCGTCGATCTGCTCTTTGGTGAGCCCGCCCAGAGGTTGATCCGGGTCCCATACCACCATCTTATCCAGTGGGATGTCCATTTTATGGCCGGTCCAGCGCCCCAAGTGCTGATCTGGGAAGAACAATATTTTTTCGCGTTGAGCAAACGCCCATTCGGCGATCTTGGTGGCGTTACTGGAGGTACATACGATGCCGCCATGCTCGCCGCAAAATGCTTTCAGGTCGGCAGCGGAATTGATGTAGGTGACGGGAGTAAACGTGTTGTCGAAATCGAAATGCTCGGAAAGCTCGCGGCGGCAGCGCTCCACTTTGGATAGATTCGCCATGTCGGCCATGGAACAACCGGCGGCCATGTCGGGGAGGATCACGGTTTGATCGGGGCGGGTAAGGATGTCCGCCACTTCGGCCATGAAATGCACGCCCAGAAACACGATGAACTCGGCATCGGAAGCCGCAGCTGAACGCGAAAGTTTGAGCGAATCGCCGGTGTAGTCCGCATGGCGATATACGCCTTCCTGCTGGTAATGGTGCCCCAGAATGACCAGCCTGTCGCCGAGTTTGGCTTTGGCGGCGAGGATGCGTTCCTGTAGATCCGTTTCCTGGCGTGCTTGAAAGTGCTCAAATTTAATCGCTGTTGCTTGCATGATGCATCCTGTTTGCTGAACGAGTACTATTTTACAACACTAAATTGTGTCTTTGTCCTAAGGCTTTTAAAGCTTCGACATTAGTCCAGGAAAAGACACGCTTCGCCGCCTTGCGCCAATCTACCCATTCATAGTGCACATGTTCTTGCGGCGAAAGTTTGACAGGTAAAGTCTCAGGTAATTCCAAACCGAATATATGTTCGGTGTTGTGAATGACGCCGGGCGCGTAGCGATGCCGCCAGTGCGGGTAGATCTCGTAGACGTGCGATAGCGACCAGTCGCTCAACTTATAGGCGTTCGCATCCAGCCCGGTTTCTTCCTGAGTCTCGCGAACTGCCGCGTCGCGCAAAGACTCGTCGCCTTCTATGCTGCCGGTGACCGATTGCCAGAAACCGGCTTTATCGGCACGTTCGATCAGCAGCACCTGAAGGCCTGGAGTGTGGATCAACACCAGCACTGAGATGGGAGTTTTGGGCGTCATGGCTTACAGTACATCGGGCTTGCGTTAATGGGGCGTCCGCTTATAGACTGCATTCATGGTACGGCTGTTCCGAGTAATTGGCAAAACCAAGATAATTAGCAAAAGCAGGGCACATGGCAAAAGGAGGCATCATGAACGATAAAGAATTAGTTGCGACCCACACTGCGAACCAGGTAAAGGATGGCATGTTGGTGGGGCTAGGCACGGGCTCGACCGCCAATTATTTTATTGAGGCGCTCGCCAAGCGTCGTAAAGAAGAAGGATTGCAGGTGACGGTTGCTGCGAGTTCCATGGTAAGCACTATCAAGGCACAACAGTTGGGGCTACCGCTGGTAGCTATCGAACATTTGAGCCGACTGGATATCTACGTGGATGGTGCAGACGAAGTGACGCCGGAACTCACTTTGCTTAAAGGACGGGGTTACGACTTGGTGCGGGAAAAGTTGATGGCACGTGCGGCAGATCAGTTTCTGGTGCTGGTGGATCAAAGCAAGATGGTGGCGCGAATCGGTGAGAAATTCCCTATCCCGGTAGAAGTCATGCCTTTCGCCTGGAGCTTGGTGAAGCGCCGTCTGGAAGCGCTGGGAGGGCAAGGCGACCTGCGCCAGAACGCCGCCAAAGACGGCCTGGCTATCACCTCGCATGGCAGCCTGGTGCTGGATATGACTTTTGATAAGAGCATAGGCAGTCATGAATTGGATGTCATACTTAACGCCACGCCGGGTGTAGTGGAGCATGGCATATTCTTCCAATTGACCAGCGTATTGATGCTGGCAAAAGATGGTTATGTCGAGGAGTGCAGGCCTTAAGTTTGTCGGAATATCCTGGCTTGTCAGCGATGTGTGAATAAAATCTAATTCAGGTTTTCTCTCTGCCGATTTGCGTATAAAATAGGCAGCTTTTCCGTCATCAGAAAAGTAAGAGCATTCCTTGAAGATCGGGCCTTACCAACTTAAGAACAATCTCATCGTCGCACCCATGGCGGGCGTGACTGATAGGCCTTTCCGCCAGTTATGCAAAAAGATGGGTGCGGGCATGGCGGTCAGCGAGATGGTGTCTTCGAATTCCTTGCTATGGGGTTCAGAGAAGACCTTGCGTCGGGCCAACCATGAAGGCGAAGTGAATCCGATCTCGGTGCAGATCGCCGGTGCCGATCCCAAAATGATGGCAGAAGCCGCCAAATACAACGTGGATAACGGCGCACAGATCATCGACATCAACATGGGTTGTCCGGCCAAGAAGATATGTAACGTCATGGCGGGCTCGGCATTATTGAAAGATGAGCCGCTGGTGGCGCAGATTCTGAAAGCGGTGGTGGCTGCAGTGGATGTGCCGGTAACGCTGAAGATACGTACGGGATGGGACAAGCAGAATCGTAACGCGGTGATCGTGGCGAAGATGGCGGAAGACAGCGGTGTGCAAGCGCTGGCCATGCACGGCCGTACCCGTGCCTGTCTTTATACCGGCGATGCAGAATACGACACCATCGCCGCAGTCAAGCAGGCGATCAAGATTCCGCTTATCGCCAACGGCGATATCACCACCCCGGAAAAAGCCCGGTTCGTACTGGAAAAAACAGGTGCCGACGCAGTGATGATAGGTCGCGCTGCGCAGGGCCGCCCATGGATATTCCGCGAAATCGAACATTACCTGCAGACCGGCACGCATCTGCCGCCGCCGGAAGTCGCCGAGATTCATCGTGTTTTGCTGGAGCATGTGGCTGATCTGTATCAGTTCTACGGCGACCATAGCGGCGTGCGCATCGCGCGCAAGCACATCTCTTGGTACACCAAAGGCTTGGTAGGCTCAGCTAATTTCCGCCATCACATGAATCAGTTGCAAACGGTGGAAGAGCAACTGGCGGCAGTGGGTTCATTCTTCAACCAACTGTCGCAGCAAAGCGATCGACTGGTATATGTACCTGAAACAGAATCGCTGGAGGCGCTGGCGGCATGAAAAAAGAAAGTGAAGTATCCGCCTGCGTTCGCCAGTCCATGCAAGCCTATTTCAAGGATCTGGACGGTGAAGCACCGCAAGGCGTCTACGACATGGTGCTGCAGTGCATAGAAAAGCCTTTGCTGGAATGCGTGATGGACTACGCCAAAGGTAACCAGAGCAAGGCGGCGGAGATACTCGGCCTCAATCGCAATACTTTACGCAAGAAATTACAACAACACGATATCAAGTAGACAGCTAGTCGTTCGCTAGCTGTTTTTATTAGGGCTTTTAACACTTATGTCTACCATCAAACGAGCGCTTATTAGCGTTTCCGACAAGCAGGGCATTCTTGAATTTACGCAGCAACTAGTTGCCTTTGGTGTTGAGATACTCTCTACCGGCGGTACGGCTAAATTGCTGCGCGACAATAACGTTCCTGTCATTGAAGTCGGCGATTACACCGGTTTCCCTGAGATGTTGGACGGGCGCGTCAAGACGCTGCATCCCAAAGTGCATGGCGGATTGCTGGGGCGACGCGATCTGCCGGAGCATGTCGCTGCAATGCAGGCTGCCGGGATTCCCAATATCGACATGCTGGTGGTGAACCTGTACCCGTTTGAAGCGACCGTTGCTAAAGCGGGTTGTACGCTGGAAGAAGCGATCGAGAATATCGATATCGGCGGTCCGGCTATGGTGCGCTCTGCGGCCAAGAACTGGAAAGATGTGGCGGTACTGACCGATGCAGCGCAATACGCTGATGTGCTGGCAGAGATGAAAGCCAATAATGGCGCACTTGCTCAGCCTACCCAATTTGCATTGTCTGTCGCGGCATTCAACCGCATCAGTAATTATGATGCCGCGATCGGTAATTACCTGTCTTCTATCAATGCCGATGGAATGCACACGATGTTCCCCAGCCAGATCAACGGCAACTTCGTCAAAGTGCAGGATCTGCGCTACGGCGAGAACCCTCATCAGCAGGCGGCGTTCTACCGCGACCTGGGTCCTGCTCCGGGTTCGTTGGTGACAGCGGAGCAACTGCAAGGTAAGGAACTCTCATATAACAACATCGGCGATGCCGACGCGGCGTGGGAATGCGTCAAGTCCTTCGGTAGCGATAAGGCTTGCGTCATCGTCAAGCATGCTAACCCATGCGGCGTGGCGCTAGGAGTCAATGCGCTGGAGGCCTACAACAAAGCATTTCAGACCGATCCTACATCAGCATTCGGGGGCATCATAGCTTTCAATCAGACTGTAGACGGCGCGGCTGCAGAAGCGATTTCCAAGCAATTCGTAGAGGTACTGATCGCTCCTGATTTCACTGCGGAAGCTTTAGCAGTCTTCAAGGCTAAAGCCAATGTACGCGTACTCAAGATCGCCTTACCCAAAGGTGGACAGTCGGCTTGGGAACAAGGACACAATCTCATGGATTCCAAGCGCGTGGGTTCGGGTTTGCTACTGCAAACTGCCGATAACCACGAGATCACGCTGGCAGACCTGAAAGTCGTCACCCTGAAACAACCTACGCCGGAACAGATGCAAGACCTGCTGTTCGCTTGGCGTGTAGCCAAATATGTGAAATCCAACGCTATCGTATTCTGCGGCAACGGCATGACACTCGGTGTAGGCGCAGGGCAGATGAGCCGCGTGGATAGTACGCGCATTGCTGTGATCAAGGCACAAAACGCCAAATTGGCGCTAAAGAACTCGGTGGTCGCCTCGGATGCGTTCTTCCCGTTCCGCGATGGCGTGGATGTGCTGGCCGAGGCCGGTGCATCTTGCGTTATCCAGCCGGGCGGCAGTATGCGCGACGAAGAAGTGATCGCCGCCGCCAACGAACATGGTTTGGCGATGGTGCTTACCGGCATCCGCCATTTCCGCCACTAATTCAGGAGCGCGCATGAAAGTCCTAGTGATCGGTAGCGGCGGGCGTGAACATGCACTTGCCTGGAAGCTGGCGCAAAGCCCCAAGATCAGCCGTATTCTGGTCGCACCGGGTAATGCGGGTACAGCGTTGGATCCGGACATGCAGAATGTCCCCATCACCAAGATCCCGGTGCTGGTGGAATTCGCCAAGCGTGAAAAGATAGCACTTACGGTCGTTGGTCCGGAAGCCCCATTATCGCAAGGCATTGTGGATGCGTTCCGCGCTGAAGGGTTGAAGATATTCGGTCCTACCAAAGCTGCAGCGCAACTGGAATCTTCCAAGGATTTCGCCAAAGCGTTCATGGCGCGCCATGGTATTCCCACTGCGGCGTACGCTACTTTTTCCGATATCACCGCTGCGCATGATTACGTCAAGCAGCAGGGTGCGCCTATTGTAATCAAAGCGGATGGTCTCGCGGCTGGCAAAGGTGTGGTGGTCGCCATGACCGAAGACGAAGCGCATCAGGCCATAGACATGATGCTGTCCGATAATAAGCTGGGCGAGGCAGGTGCCAGAGTGGTGATCGAAGAATTCCTGCATGGCGAAGAAGCGAGCTTCATCGTGATGGTCGACGGCGAGAATATACTGCCGCTGGCTACCAGCCAGGATCATAAACGTTTGCAGGACGGCGATATGGGCCCCAATACCGGAGGCATGGGTGCATATTCTCCTGCGCCGGTAGTAACGCCCGACGTATATGCCAAGGCCATGCGCGAGATCATACGCCCCACGGTACAGGGCATGACTAAGGATGGCATTCCTTATACCGGTTTTCTGTATGCCGGGCTGATGATAGATAGCAAAGGCCACCCTAAAACCCTGGAATTCAATTGCCGCATGGGCGATCCGGAAACCCAGCCTATCATGATGCGTCTGAAAGGCGATCTGGTGACTCTGTTCGAACATGCCGTAGACGGCAAATTGAATGAGATCGAAGCTGAGTGGGACAGGCGTCCGGCATTAGGCATAGTGCAAGCTGCGGCTAATTATCCCGATACCCCGCGCACCGGCGATGTGATCCACGGACTTCCCCCCGCAATGGAAGATGTACATGTATTCCATGCAGCAACAGCGCAGCAAGGAGATGAGGTGGTGACCAGCGGCGGCCGTGTGTTGTGCGTTACGGCACTGGGCGACACCGTGAAACAAGCGCAGCAACGCGCCTATGAAGTCGCCGAAAATATCAGGTTCAATGGTCGCCAGATGCGCTTGGACATTGGTCATCGGGCAATCAAACGTTGAGTTTCCGGGCGCTCAGACAACACCTGCGCTTGGGCGGTTTGATCGCCTACCCCAC
>DATBPY010000008.1:0-2798 GCA_036561085.1 Methylophilaceae bacterium
ACTTGACCATCGTGCGCAGTCACGTGCTTGTCCTTAGGAATCAGGAACTCTTGTTGCGCGCCATCCAGATCAGTGATCACCAGACGTTGTTTGCCCTTGGTGTCCTTACCGAAGCTGACGGTACCCGTGGTTTCTGCCAGCATGCCGGCGTCCTTGGGTGAACGTGCTTCGAACAATTCCGCCACGCGTGGCAGACCGCCGGTAATGTCGCGAGTCTTGGAAGACTCTTGCGGGATACGAGCCAGCACTTCACCCACACCCACATCCTGACCGTCTTTCACCGTAATGATGCAACCCAGTTGGAAAGTGATGTTCACAGAAACATCGCCGCCTGCAACTTTGACTTCATTACCGCTTTCATCCAGCAATTTCACTTGCGGACGCAGACCCTTGAATTGCTGACCTGCACGTTGCTTAGGATCGACCACCACCAAGGTGGACAATCCGGTCACATCGTCGATCTGCTTGGCAACCGTCACGCCTTCTTCCACGTTCTCGAACTTCACGCGGCCGGCATATTCGGTAATGATGGGGCGCGTATGCGGATCCCAGATCGCCATTGCCTGACCTGCTTTGACTTGCTTGCCGTCGGCAGTTTGTAAAGTCGAACCGTACGGTACTTTATGACGTTCACGCTCACGACCTTGATCATCGGTAATAACGACTTCGCCGTTACGCGAGATCACGATCTGTTCGCCACGTGCAGTGGTGACATAACGCATGGTAGAACTGAAACGTACTACGCCGTTGGACTTGCTTTCCACTTGGCTGACAGATGCCGTACGCGACACTGCACCGCCGATGTGGAAGGTACGCATGGTGAGCTGGGTACCGGGTTCACCGATGGATTGCGCAGCGATCACGCCGACTGCTTCACCCATGCTGATGAGCTTACCGCGACCCAAGTCACGACCGTAGCACTTGGAGCAAATGCCGTAACGGGTTTCGCAAGTCAGTGCAGTACGCACTTTGACTTCATCGATGCCCAGGCCTTCGATCTTCTCTACTTCATCTTCGCCCAGCAGAGTACCTGCTTCGTAGATGGTTTCTTGCGTTTCCGGATTAATGACATCCAGTGCGGCGACACGACCCAGAATACGGTCATGCAAAGGCTCGACTACTTCACCGCCCTTGACCAGCGCCTTGGTCACCAGACCTTCGGAAGTACCGCAATCATGCTCAGTCACGACCAAGTCTTGCGTCACGTCCACCAGACGGCGTGTCAGGTAACCTGAGTTCGCGGTCTTCAATGCAGTATCGGCCAAGCCTTTACGTGCACCGTGGGTGGAAATAAAGTATTGCAACACGTTCAAACCGTCACGGAAGTTCGCGGTGATAGGCGTTTCAATAATGGAACCGTCCGGCTTCGCCATCAGACCGCGCATACCTGCCAACTGTCTGATCTGCGCTGCAGAACCGCGGGCACCGGAGTCGGCCATCATGTAGATGGAATTGAATGATTCCTGACGAACGCCCTTACCGTCCTTCATCACTTGCTTACCGTCGTCACCCAATACCGGCTCTTCACGTAGCTGTTTCATCATGGCCTCGGCCACCTTGTCACCGGCACGACCCCAGATGTCCACCACCTTGTTGTAGCGTTCGCCTTGAGTCACCAGACCGGAAGTGTATTGATCTTCGATCTCTTTCACTTCAGCTTCTGCTGCGGCGATCAGCTCGCCCTTCTCTGGCGGTACCAGCATGTCGTTGACGGCGATGGAAATACCGCCGCGGGTTGCATAACGGTAACCGGTATACATCAGCTTATCGGCAAAGATCACCGTTTCGCGGATACCCACGCGACGGAAACTGGCGTTGATGAGCTTGGATATCTCTTTCTTCTTCAACGCACGGTCGATGTAACTGAACGGCAGACCGGCAGGCAGAATCTCGGACAACAGCGCGCGACCGATGGTAGTCTCATAACGCGTGATCTTCTCAGCCTCGGTAACCGCATCGAATTCTTTGAGGCGGATGGTGACTTTGGCATGCAAATCGACCAAACCGCAATCATAGGCGCGTTGTGCTTCCTGAATATCGGAGAACCTCATCCCTTCACCGCGTGCAGCCACTTTTTCGCGGGTCAGGTAATACAGACCCAACACGATATCTTGTGAAGGCACGATGATAGGCTCGCCGTTCGCTGGCGACAGCACGTTGTTGGAGGCCAGCATCAAAGTACGGGCTTCCATCTGCGCTTCCAGGCTCAAAGGAACGTGAACCGCCATTTGGTCACCGTCGAAGTCGGCGTTGAACGCCGCGCAAACCAACGGATGCAATTGAATGGCCTTACCTTCGATCAGGATAGGTTCAAATGCCTGGATACCGAGACGGTGCAACGTCGGTGCGCGGTTCAGCATCACCGGATGCTCGCGAATCACGTCTTCCAGGATATCCCAAACCTCTGGACCTTCCTCCTCGACCTTTTTCTTGGCAGCCTTGATGGTGGTAGCCAGACCCAACACTTCCAGCTTGTGGAAAATGAAAGGCTTGAACAATTCCAGCGCCATCTTTTTCGGCAGACCGCACTGATGCAATTTGAGTTGCGGACCCACCACGATCACGGAACGACCGGAATAGTCCACACGCTTGCCCAGCAGGTTCTGACGGAAACGACCGCCCTTACCTTTGATCATGTCGGCCAGAGACTTCAGCGGACGCTTGTTGGCGCCGGTCATGGCTTTGCCGCGACGACCGTTATCCAGCAACGAATCTACAGCTTCCTGCAACATGCGCTTTTCGTTACGCACGATGATTTCAGGCGCTTTCAGCTCCAGCAGGCGCTTCAAACGGTTGTT
>DATBPY010000009.1:0-10222 GCA_036561085.1 Methylophilaceae bacterium
TTCGCTGACAGGCACTCCGATAGCCGTGAACGGCCACATCACCCGCACTTTGGGGCGCGTTTCCATGGATATGTTGTACGCGGACATCACCGATATACCGGATGCGGAGATAGGCAGTCCGGTGGAACTGTGGGGCAAACAGGTGTCGGTGGATGCCGTGGCACAGGCTGCCGGTACCGTAGGTTACGAATTGCTGTGTGCAATAGCACCGCGCGTGGCCGTGGAATACGCAGATAATTAAAAATCATGGCTAAGCAAAAAACTATCTACACCTGCACCGAATGCGGCGGCCAATCACCCAAATGGCAAGGTCAGTGCCCAAGCTGCATGGCGTGGAACACACTGGTGGAGACCATTGCCGAAACGGTGAGCAGTAATCGTTTTTCGGCGTTGGCGCAGACTGCAGAAGTACAAAGTTTAGCCGAAGTGGAAGCGGTGGATGTACCGCGTCACCCCACAGGTATTATCGAATTCGACCGGGTATTGGGCGGCGGCTTGGTGCAGGGTGGAGTAGTGTTGATAGGTGGTGATCCCGGTATCGGTAAATCCACGTTGCTGTTACAAGCGCTTTGCCATATCGGCAGCCAGCGCAAGGTGTTGTATGTAAGCGGCGAAGAGTCTGCGCAGCAGATCGCATTAAGAGCGAAAAGATTGAGTCTGGATGCCAGCCAGGTGCATCTGCTGGCCGAGATCAGTTTGGAGAAGATCAGCGCGGCGCTTAACGCTCACAAACCGCAAGTGGCGGTGATCGATTCCATCCAAACGCTATATTCCGAGGCATTGCAATCCGCACCCGGATCGGTGGCGCAAGTGCGTGAATGCGCGGCGCAATTGACGCGTATCGCCAAGCAGACCGGCATCACCATCATCCTGGTCGGCCATGTGACTAAAGAGGGCACACTGGCAGGACCGCGGGTGCTGGAGCATATCGTAGATACTGTGTTGTATTTCGAAGGCGACCAGAATTCAAGTTTTCGTTTGATACGCGCATTTAAGAACCGTTTCGGCGCAGTGAATGAGTTGGGCGTGTTCGCGATGACGGAAAAAGGCCTGAAAGAAGTCAGCAACCCGTCCGCATTGTTTTTATCGCATCATGCCGAGGAAGTCGCCGGTTCCTGCGTGACAGTGACGCAAGAAGGCACCCGGCCGTTGCTGGTGGAGATTCAGGCGCTGGTGGACGAAGCACATGCACCTAATCCTAAACGCTTATCCGTAGGCTTGGAGCAGAATCGGCTCGCCATGCTGCTGGCTATCTTGCATCGCCATGCCGGAGTCGCCTGCTACGATCAAGACGTGTTCGTGAATGCCGTGGGTGGCGTGAGAATAGGCGAGCCCGCAGCCGACTTGGCGGTCCTGATGTCTATCGTATCTTCGCTTAAGAATAAACCGCTGCCGAATAAGCTGGTGGTGTTTGGCGAGGTGGGACTGGCAGGCGAAGTTCGCCCTGTGCAACGCGGTCAGGAACGACTGAAAGAAGCGGCGAAATTGGGTTTTACCCATGCCATCATCCCCAAAGCCAATTTGCCCAAACAGGCGGTCGCCGGGATAGAAGTATTCGGTGCGGACAGAGTAGAGCAAGCTCTTAAAAAGCTACGGGATTGGTGATGTGATGACCGAAAAAAATACTGCTGATCATTTACGAGTATTGATCGTATTCGCCCACCCTTCCATTGAAACCTCTCGCATCAACCGTGCGTTTTGCGAAGCGGTCAAAGATATACCGGGCATCACGCTGCACGACCTGTATCAGACTTATCCCGAACAGCTGGTAGATGTGCCGCGCGAGCAGACACTGGTTGAGGATTGCGATGTATTGATCTTGCAACACCCTTTGTATTGGTATTCCTGCCCGGCACTGATGAAGAATTGGTTAGACAGCGTGCTGACTCTGGGTTGGGCTTACGGCCAGGATAGCCAGGGCAGGAGCGGCGACGCGGTGAAAGGAAAGTCGTTCATCCAGGTGATCAGCAGCGGTGGTTCTGAAGATGTGTATCAGCGCGGCGGATATAACAATTTCACGCTGGCAGAGTTGTTGCGCCCGTTCGAGCAGACTGCCGATCTCTGCGACATGCCTTATCGCCAGCCTTTCCTGACGCAAGACCTGAGAAAGCTGGATGCAGCGGCGATCCACGCAAAAGTCGAAGCTTACCTGGCATGGATTAAAGACATTCTGCGCGGTAAGTTGCCGCCGGTGATTAACTCGCACCATGCACCGCAGGCCGACTATATACATCACCATAGCGTGAAATTGAATTGATAGAACATCACGCGCCCTCCGTATTGCTGCAAGGTGTCGTCTATCTGGGCGCGGCAGTGCTTGCCGTGCCAATCTCCAGGCGCATCGGGCTGGGTTCGGTATTAGGCTATCTGCTGGCTGGCATTCTCATTGGTCCGTGGGGCTTGGGGCTGATCCATGATGTGGAAAGCGTGCTGCAATTCGCCGAATTCGGTGTGGTGATGATGCTATTCCTGATCGGCCTGGAACTGGAGCCCGATAAATTATGGAATCTACGCATACCCATCTTCGGGTTAGGCGGGGTGCAGGTATTGTTGACCATGTTGCCGGTGACGTTACTCGGCCTGGCTTTTCATCTGGATTGGCGTATCGCGCTGGTGGTCGGCATGGGTGTGGCTATGTCGTCTACTGCTATCGCTGTACAAACGCTGTCGGAGCGCGGCATGCTGACTCAACCCGGCGGGCAGACCGCTTTTTCCGTGCTCTTATTTCAGGATCTGGCGGTGATCCCGCTGATGCTGGCGCTGGCTTTGCTGGTACCGCAAACCAACGGCGTGCATATGGACTGGATGTCGATATTGCGCGGCTTGGCATTGATCCTGGTCATCGTGATAGGCGGCAATTTCGTATTGCGACCGATATTGCGCTATATCGCCAATACCGGCATGCGCGAGATATTCGTCGCATTCGCTTTGTTCCTGATCATGAGCGTCGCATTGCTGATGCAGTCGGTAGGTCTTTCCATGGCGCTGGGCGCCTTTCTGGCAGGCGTGTTGTTGGCTGATTCCGAATATCGCCAGGAACTGGAACTGGATATCGAGCCGTTCAAAGGGTTATTGCTGGGTCTGTTTTTTATCGCTGTGGGCATGTCGGTGGATGTCGGGCTGATCATCCAGCGCCCATTGTTGGTTCTGGGGCTGGCATTCGGTTTCGTTTTACTCAAGATACTTTTGCTGTTCGGTTTCGCCAAAGGATTCAAGCAGAACAATGGCGATTCGGTCATTTTCGCGCTGACCTTATCGCAGATCGGCGAATTCGCATTTGTGATTTATAGCACCGCCGCACAGATGCATATATTCAATGCAGAGCAGTCCAGCTTGTTGAACGCGGTGGTTGCCGTTTCCATGTTGACGACGCCGCTGATCATGCTGCTGTATAGCTACAGCACCAAAAACCGCCTTAAACCGGAGAAAGCATTCGACGAGATCGAAGAGCATCGTCAAGTCATCGTGGCCGGCTACGGCAGGTTCGGGCAGGTGGTATCCAGATTATTGAATGGCGTCGGCATCGCGCCTACCGTGATCGAATACGATCCTAATCAGATCGAGACCGTGAGGCGCTTCGGTTTCAAAGGCTACTACGGCGATATCACACGTCCTGATGTGCTGGAAGCAGCAGGTATCGCCACCGCCAAGTTGATCGTGATCGCGATCGACGATGTCGAAGCTTCGCTTAGCACCGCCAAATACGTCAAAGAGCATTATCCGCAGGTGCAGATTTTGGTGCGGGCGCGCAACCGTACCGATACCTATCAGTATATGGAACTGGGATTGCCCTCAGTCCGGGAGACTTTCCATTCCGCGTTGGTGGTTGGCCAGGAGGCCTTGAAAACCTTGGGCTTCGGTGCATTCCAGGCACGCCGTATCGCCTGGCAGTTCCAGCGGCACGATGAAAAGATACTCAAGGAAGCCATACTGATCCGGGACGATCAGCAAAAACTGATCACGCATTCCGCACGCTCAAGACAAGACCTGTCAGACCTATTGCATCGAGAAATGACGCAAAAGGCCGACGACGACCAAGACAGCGGGTTCGATACCTAGCCCTGCGCTAAGCCATGCTGCCATGCATCAGCAGCGCGCAGCTGATGCCGCTGCGTACTGCACCTTCCAGTGTCGCAGGATAGTCTCCCGCAGTGTAATCGCCAGCGAGGAATAGATGTGGATGCGCAGTACGGTTGGGCGGTCTTTGCAGGCCTGCCACACAGGCAAAAGTGGCGCGTTTCTCGACGATCACCTGATGCCATTCCGGCACCGGTAGATCTTGGATTATTTTCTGCAATTGCTGATGTACCGCCATCGCGATCTCATCGTGTCCGAGCTTCTGATATTCCCCGACAGTACTGATACTGGCTGCGATCAGGCCATGTTGTCCGCACAAGATGCCGCGGTCGAACACCCATTGCGCATCGCCGTTATTTAATCCCAGCATGGGGGCGGGGAGGGTGACAGCGGGCGGGTATTGCAGGTATATCGTGGCGATGGGTTGATATGAGAACCGGTTGACCATGCTCACGGCCGATTCAGCTTCGGGAATGTCTTGCAGTAATGCCGCTAGCTGATGGGGCGCAACAGCGCAGATGACTTTATCGAAATGTACGTCATCTATCTCGACCCCGTTGTTGTGCATGTGCAACGACTTTATTGTGGTGTTGGGTAATATCTTTCCGCCATGTTCCATCACATATCGTGCGGCGGCTTGCGGGAATAGGGCACTCAGGTCACGTTTCGGCAATAGCATATCGCTGTCAGCACGGTCGTGGCTAAAGCTGTCGCGCAGCACATTAAGGAATACTTGCGCGGAGGCTATGCTGACAGGAGTGTTCAGTGCCGCGATGCACAACGGCTCCCATAACAGGCGCACGACATTGTCAGGTTGTTTGCTGAGCAATTCGGCAACCGTCTGGTCTTGTTCCAGTTTGAAGTTGCGCAGACGCAGCTTGGTGAAAAAAGCCAGTGTGGTCAGGCGTTCAGATAACCTCAAGCCTTTTGCACGAGCCAGACCTGCGAGTAAATGCAGTGGCGCGGGCAGGGCGGGTGTAGTAAGTGTGAGATGGCCTGGAGCTTTCAGAGTAAGGGGTAGACGCAACAGAATATCTGTTTCCGTAAGCCCTACCAGATGCATCAGTCGTAGCGTCTGGTCATAGGCGCCCAGCAGGATGTGCTGGCCGTTATCCACCTGCAAGCCTTTATGCTCAAAGCCACGTGCACGACCGCCCAGATGGGGCGACGCTTCGAATACGGTTAACAGATGGCCCTGTGCGGCAAGTTCCACTGCTGCTGCCAGCCCGGCCCAGCCTGCACCTATGACTGCGATTTTCAACTAAATATCCAGGTTCTCCAGGCCAGCCACAACTTGCGCAAAGGTGTCAGGCTGATACGCTGGTTGAGCACTTTTTCGCAATCCTCATTTTTGATCTCTTGCAGCAATGCCTGATAGATGCCCGCCATCATCAGTCCTGGGCGTTGTGCTTTGCGGTCAGTTTCGGGCAGTTCTGCATAGGCACGTTGGTAAAAATCCTGCGCCCGTTCGATCTGGAATTCCAGTAGCGTACGAATCTGTAGGTTCTCGTGCCCGTGCAAAATATCGTGTTCGGTGACCTTGAATCGCGCCAGCTCATCTTGCGGCAGATAAATGCGGTTGCGTCTGGCATCTTCGCCGACATCGCGGATGATGTTAGTCAATTGAAACGCCAACCCCAGATCATGTGCATATTTCAGTGTTTTGCGGTCGGTGTAACCGAAAATGGAGACTGAAAGCAGGCCCACCACGCTGGCAACCCGATAACAATAAAGCTGCAATTCTTTGAAATCGGCGTAGCGATTTTGTTCCACATCCATTTCCATGCCGTCTATGATCTCGTGGAAGTGTTCCTCGTTCAGTCCGTATGCTGCCACGGCAGGTGCCAATGCCTTGGTCACCGGGTGTTGCGGGCGGCCTGCATACAAATTGATGATCTCGGAATGCCACCAGGCGAGTTTGGTGCGGGCGATGTTGGCGTCGGAGCATTCGTCGGCGATGTCGTCCACTTCGCGGCAAAAAGCATATAGCGCGGTGATGGCCTGGCGCCGTTCCTTGGGCAGGAACATGAAGCTATAGTAAAAGCTGGAACCGCTGGCGGCGGCTTTATCCTGGCAGTATTGATGAGCGTCTGTCATTATTTCGAGGTCATTGTTTCGATAAGGCACGATACAGCATGCTTATCCAGTTCCATGCGTTCAAGGTTGGTCTATGCTGAAATATATCACCACGGCAGGCGGTGAGCTTGTCTAAAATCGTTTCGCCGCCGGCGATGATGGTGCGCATCTCCAAACCTATGCGGCCTTGCAATATGTGGCCAAGAGGTTTCCCTGCATGCAACATGGCACGGGCTCTGTCGATCTGGAATCGCATCAACGCCCACCATTCGCCGCTTATGTCATTGTTGGCGATCTGTGTTTCAGGCACATGAAAACGCTGCAATTCGTTTTGCGGTAGGTATATGCGATCCTTGCGGTAATCGATCGCCACGTCCTGCAAAAAATTGATGATCTGCAAAGCAGAGCAAATGGCATCGGCGTATTCGATATTTTGTGGCGTTGCTTGACGATAAAGATGCAGCATCAGATGCCCGACAGGGTTGGCCGAGTGGTGGCAGTAATCTAGAAGCTGCTCAAAATCGGTATAGCGGGTTTGGGTCACGTCTTGCGTAAAGGCATCCAGCAAGTCATAAAAAGGTTGCAGCGGTAATTGGCGCGCCGCGATCATGACCGAGAGTTCATGGAAGAACTCGTCGTTGCTCGGTTGTTCGGCTGCGATCATATCCAGTTGTCGGCGATAGCCCACCAGCAATGCTAACCGTTCCTCGCCAGATAGATCGCCTTCATCGGCAAAGTCGTCTGCGCGGCGTGCGAAGGTATAGATCAGCATCACTGGATGACGCAATTCGCGCGGCATCAAAAATGAGGCTACCGGAAAGTTCTCGTAGTGATTTGTATCGTGTCCCATGGCCTGCATATTAAAGTTTTGCCCAAGTATACAAGCTGCATAGCAGGCAGCATAGCGGGCGTCTTTACGCTACAATCTGGGGAAAATTATTGAGAGAGATCTATGCTGGGTATCATCGGTGGAAGCGGTTTAACACAACTGGATAATCTGGAGATCACGCACCGGCAGATCGTGCGCACGCCGTATGGTGAACCCTCCGGTGCATTGAGTTTCGGGCATATCGGAGAATATGAGGTGGTGTTCATCCCACGCCACGGTTACGGTCATACCATTCCGCCGCATCTGGTGAATTACCGGGCCAATCTATGGGCATTGCAGAACCAGGGTGTACAGGATGTGATCTCAGTGGCGACTGTTGGCAGCATACATTCCAGTCTATCGCCGGGCGGTCTGGTGATTCCCAACCAGATCATCGATTACACCTGGGGGCGCAAATGTACTTATTTTGACGCAGTGGGTGACAAACCGGTGGTGCATACCGATTTCACCGAGCCTTATACCCAGCGTTTGCGTAAGCTGTGTTTGCAGGCCATTGCGGATATAGGCGAACACTGCATGGACGGCGGAGTGTATGCGGCCATGCAAGGCCCAAGGCTGGAAACGGCAGCGGAGATAGACCGGCTGGAACGGGATGGCGCGACTATCGTCGGCATGACAGCCATGCCTGAAGCGGTATTGGCACGCGAACTGAATCAAAGTTATGCTGCGATCTGTGTAGTGGCGAACCATGCTGCGGGGCGTGCTTCCAGCAAACACGGCATACGTTATCAGGACGTAGGCGCGGTGATGGATGAAGCGATGGTGCGAGTGCGTAAAGTGGTGGAAAGGTTGGTGAAGATCTATGGCGATTAGACCTGTATTGCGTATGGGCGAACCTCTATTGCTGGAGCGTGCGCAGCCGATCACGGAATTCAATACTCCGGAATTACTGGCACTTATCCAGGATATGGAAGACACCATGGCCTCGATGAATGGGGCCGGGCTTGCGGCACCGCAGATCGGTGTAAGCGCAAGGCTGGTGATCTTCGGCGGCTTTAAATCCCCGCGTTATCCCGAGGCGGAAGAGATTCCTTACACCGTGTTGATCAATCCCGTATTAACCCCAGTAGATAAAGAGATAGACGAGGGCTGGGAAGGATGCTTATCGGTCCCCGGCATGCGGGGACTGGTGCCGCGCTACACCAACTTGCACTATAGCGGGTTCGATCAAACGGGACAGCCAATAGACCGTACGGTGAGCGGCTTTCATGCCAGAGTCGTGCAGCATGAATGCGACCATCTGGACGGCATTCTGTATCCCATGCGTATCCAGGATATGCGCGATTTCGGTTTCAATGACGTATTATTCCCAGACTTACCATTGGAGCCAGATTAGCCCTCTGTGTTAGAATTCAGCCTACCGGAAGCGTGGCAGAGTGGTTGATTGCAACAGTCTTGAAAACTGTCGGGGGTTCGCGCCCCTCGTGAGTTCGAATCTCACCGCTTCCGCCAGTTTGGGTTTTCGGAAAACTTCCTAAAGTCCCAATAAAAGCATAATTTCAGTCGCTTATGAACCAGAATATGCTCCATCATTTAAGCCGATTTATCATTTCCACGGAGTTTGTTGTGTAACCCCTCCTTGGAGATACCTGTTTTTCCCTTCTTTATAACCATCCATCACCTCGCAGGTCACCAGTGTTGTAGTTCTGGTAATCGGCTTCCGAATGAACGAGTCCTCCCAGCCTTGAAATTTTGCATATTTGTCTTTCCATCCCTTCGTGGAAATGAGATATGCATGGAACATTTTCTCTCCGTTCTTTTATGAAAATTTGAAAATTAACTTTTAGAAAGCTACGTTCATAACGAGGCTTTTTTATTTGTTTTTAAATCTCCAAACTTCATTTTTTCGTAGTTTATTTCAGTCACCATCGAACGAATTATAAATCTATAGTCATTTATATTTTACTTTTTTGGAATATTTTTCAGCGTCTGACATGCTGCCAATCAATAGCCAAAGGCACACTTGTTTTTTTTAAAAAGGCAGTGTAGCTTGCTATACAGATTGATACAAAGTAGATACAAAAAGATACATAAACTGTTAATAAAAAGAACAAGAAATTATGCATTCGATATGCATAGAGTTAAGTAATAGAGCCATTTAACTGCATTTTTTCATTTTATTCTACGAGTACTCTTAGGCACTGGATAGAAAAGATAGGCAGATATTGTAAGCTCATGTTGTGGCAAGTAATTTGTCACGGTTTTGTTTTACTGAAAATCTGTTTTGTAAGTCATATTGATGTGCCGGCTACGGCAGGGACATAGATCATGTACTTTTTATTACACTTGAGATGTGTCGAGTTGAGCCTACCAAATCGTAGTATCGGATCGAAGATTCAAGGAGTCCGGGAAGAAGCCCCACAAACTGATTTGATTGCTACTAGCGGGCTTATTGAAGTTTTAATTTGTCTATTTAGTTCAAAAATTAAGGATTATATAAAATGATCTTGAATTACCCGACCCAAAGACCATTGAATTGGGTTTTAATTATGGTGCTTGTTGTAATTCCTATACAACAAGCACTAGGCGCAGGCGAAAATGATAGCAAGGCTGCCAAATCACATTGTTTGACATTCTCCAAAAATCAATCGGTAAATAGGGTTCTTCAATTTAAAAAAATATATCATATCGACGCCCAATCAATTATTTATTCTTCTAGTTTCGATTTGAACAATGATGGTGTGCCTGAATATTTATACTTTTTGAATGAACCTGGGGCAGTTCATTGCGGAACCATGTCATTGCAATTAGGTTGCCCATTAGAAATTCTTCAATACACCCCTAAAAATAGATTTGTATATCTTGACAACGGGACGGAATTCCCTGGCCTCGATTTTAAGCCTGATAAACACTTTGCTGGCTATCTATGTGTCAAGCCTAACGAAGAATCTGGCGGTTACGACCTGTTTGCAAATTCTTGGTGGAGAAAAGATCACCAAAAAAGAACTCTTCAATTGAGTTGGCCGCAATCTTAATCTAATTATATGTGAGGATGAAAAATGGGCATTTTTGACTGGGCAATAGATTTCACTCTTTTGCAAGAAGGTGGCTATTCTAATAGGGCCAATGATTTGGGAGGTAAGACTAATTACGGAATTACCCAATCGACTTTTATAAGTGCACAAAACTCAGGCCTCATAAGCTCATCTATACCTGGCGTGAGTAGTCTTACTCTCGGAG
>DATBPY010000010.1:0-10341 GCA_036561085.1 Methylophilaceae bacterium
GATCTGGTGGAAGCCTACAAAGCGCCTGCCGGTAAGTGATTAACAGATGATGTTACGCCGTTGGATATCCACCGTTGCACTAGCGTTCATGTTCGGCGTGAGCCAGCAGGGCGCGCTGGTGCACGAGATATCGCACTTCGAAGACTACAACCCCACATCGCAGCAACATGACGATGACGATGGCGGTAGTAAAGCAGCACCCGGACACTTTTGCGCCAAATGTGCGAGCTTCAGCGCGCTGGCGAGTACTGTCGGCGTTCACTATTTCGCACCGCTGCTGTTGGCTAGCAGCTTCGAGTCACCTGATTACCGTAGTACCAGCCACACCAGTTTTACCTTCCTTCCCTACGCCGCCCGCGCACCGCCTGCACTCTCCTGAAGTTAGCTAAACGTCATCCATCGGCCAGCCTTTTTTGGCTCCGATAGGTGTCCGTCATTTATTTTTCAGAGAGAGTAGAACAATGAAGCCCTTCGATTTGAAGCGGGGAGTGGGCGGTTATTCGCTTGCTGTCGCTAGCATTGCGGCCATCGCCGCGCCTTATGTACATGCAGATACGGTACAAGCGCAAACAACACAGGAAGAAGTCATCAACATGCCGGAAGTGGTGGTGACCATGCAGCAGCTGGATGCTGCACGCAACGGCATCCTGCCGGAAACCGGCAGCAGTATCTATAGATTCGACCAGGCCGCCATCGCCGACATGCCGCTGGGCGACAGCACGCCGTTGAACCAGGTGTTGCTACAAGCCCCGGGCGTAGCGCAAGACTCCTACGGCCAACTGCACATACGCGGCGACCATGCCAATCTGCAATACCGCATCAACGGCGTCGTCATTCCCGAATCCATCTCGGGTTTCGGGCAGGCGCTGGATGCGCGCTTCTTCGATAGCGTGAACCTGCTGACGGGTGCGTTGCCTGCACAATATGGCTTGCGTACTGCAGGCATCGTCGATATTCATACCAAAAGCGGTGATCTGAACCCCGGCGGCGGCATCAGCTTGCTCACGGGCCAGTACGGTACTCTCAATCCCAGTCTTGAGTACGGCGGGACGAATGGCAATCTGGATTACTACTTCACCGGCCAATTCCTGCATAACGACTTAGGGATAGAGTCGCCTACCGGCTCGCGCAATGCGCTGCATGACACCACCAATCAGGCGAAAGCGTTCGGTTATCTGTCGTATCTGCTGGATGCGAATTCGCGCGTCAGTCTGTTTTTGGGCGCATCGGTGAACCGTTTCCAAATACCTGATAATACGGGACAGACCCCTTCATTCCCGATAGATGGTGTCGCACTATTTCCCAACCTGCCATCGTCGCAATTGAAGGAGAACCAGAGTGAGAAAACCGATTATGCGGTGCTGGCCTACCAGGGTAAGTTCGGCGCATCAGTAGATTACCAGGTCAGCGCATTCTCGCGTTATACCGAGACTTTGTTCACGCCCGACACCATCGGCGACCTGATCTATAACGGTACGGCTTCGCGGGTACTACGCAGCAACTTCAGCAACGGCGTGCAGAGCGATTTCAGTAACCGCATCAACGACACGCACACGGTACGCTACGGCCTCGCTGCAAGCCAGGAGCATGCGGTCAGCGACAACACTTCCTCGGTATTCCTCACCGACAACGCAGGCGTGCAATTGCCCGGCGGCCCGGTGAGCATCACCGACAATGCCAGCAAGGATGCATCGCTGCAATCCATCTATATCCAGGATGAATGGTTGCTGACGGATGCGTTGACCGTCAACTACGGCCTGCGTGCAGACCACATAGCTGCCTATACCACCGAAGGGCAGATCAGCCCCAGGATAGGCGCAGTATACAAGCTGACCCCGCAGACGACCATCCACGCAGGCTATGCGCGCTACTTCACGCCGCCGCCTACGGAGTTGGTATCTTCATCCAGCATCGCGTTATTCCAGAATACGACCAACGCGCCGGAAGTGACGCAGAACGATCCGGTGAAAGCCGAGCGTTCCAATTACTACGATCTGGGCATCACTTATAACCCGACATCAAGTTGGACTATCGGGCTGGATGGGTATTACAAGGAATCGAAGAACCTCATCGACGAAGGCCAGTTCGGGCAGGCGTTGGTGTTCACGCCGTTCAATTACAGCCAGGGCAAAGTTTATGGGCTGGAGTTGACCAATACCTATCGTCAGGACAATGTAGGTGCTTATTTCAATATCGCCTCGTCGCGCGCACTGGGCAAGAACATCGAATCGGCGCAATTCAATTTCGGGCAGGATGAGCTGGCTTATATCGCCAACAATTGGGTACATCTGGATCACGACCAGAGCATCACTGCCTCGGCAGGCGTGAGTTACCGGATAGAGAAAACGACTTTGGGTGCCGATGTGCTGTTAGGTTCCGGCCTGCGTGCAGGTTTCGCCAATACCGGGCATCTGCCTGCTTATGCTACGGCCAATTTATCGGCATCGCGCAATTTCGACGTGGCAGGAGCGGGGCATTTGAATGCCAAGGTGGCGTTACTTAATGTGTTCGACCGGGACTACGAGATCAGGGACGGCTCAGGTATCGGTGTAGGCGCGCCGCAGTTCGGTCAACGGCGGGCGCTACTGGTGACGGTGGGCAAGGATTTTTGAGGGACTGACTAAGGGTCAAGCCTTGTCGTTCTTCTTGATCGCATCCATTCTTTCGCGCCATTCCTTGAGTTGTTCATCCTCCAACTCAAGTTGAATGGCGATCGCTTCCAGATTGGTGACTTTGTCTTTATCCTGCCTGCGGCGCAGTTTACCGCCCATGCGGGATAACAGGCGCTCGGATTCCTTTGCGCTCAGTTTTTTTGCTTTTTCGATGTAGGCTTCGTTCGGAGTTTTGATTTTCATGGGAATGGGTCTTTCTGCCAGCCGATTCTAAAGAATGGAGATATCTTAAAAGTCAGTGACGATAAAACATATCTATTTTCTGATGTGTTAAATTTTTATGAAATGCGACAGGAAAGTCGTTTCGATGATTTTGGAGTTCGCTCATGCGGCAATAGTTCATAGGGAACTCTACAAATCATCGCGTTCCTTTTTCGGGTAGAACGGAGTCGATAAGTGGCGTTCCACTTTGCGCGCTTCTTTTATGCGCTGGGTGTGCGCAGCTAACAGGTCGCCGCGCGTCACGATACCGATCATTTTTGTCGGGTCCTTATCGGCAACGACCACCATGCGTCCGACATCGTTTTCTACCATGTGGTCTGCGGCCTCGCGTGCAGAATGGCTCTCTTGCACCACCAATGGCGGCCGTTGCACCAGATCTTCAATGCACGCGTCAGCCGGAATATTCGGTTTCAGCAGGTTTTTACGGGTCACCACGCCGATGACGATGCCGTCTTTAAGCACCGGAAAGCCCTGATGTTGAGCCTGGATACTGCCTTCATCCAGCCATGCCCTGACTTCTGAGACCGGCTGTGCGCTGTGAAGTGAAACCACGTTACGGCTGCAGATCGCGCCCACTGCGATCTGATCCAGATAATCGGCGGTATAGTCGGACGGTACGCGCACGCCGCGCCGTATGATCTTTTCCGTCATGATGGTGTGGCGCATCATCAAGCCTGAAATCAGGTATGCCGCCGCGCAGCCTGCGAGTAGCGGTAATAGCCCATGCGGTTGCTGCGTTGTTTCAAAAGCGAACACCACCGAGGTGAGGAATGCACGGGAGGCGCTGGCGAACAAAGCTGCCATTCCCACCAGCGCAGCGATGCGCGGATCTATCCCAAGCCATGGCAACCAGCCGGAAAGCAGGATGCCTGCAATGCCGCCCAGCGCACCGCCCACCGTGAACAAAGGCGCAAGCGTGCCGCCCGATGTACCGCTGCCCAATGCGATGGACCAGGAAACGAATTTCAGCAGGCACAGGGCGATCAAAGCATTGAGCACGAGATGGCCGTTGAGGATGGCGGCGATATTGTCATAGCCCACGCCCAGCGTGTGCGGATTCACGTAACCGATGACACCTACCACCAGGCCGCCCAGCGCCGGCCACCACATCCAGTGGATACGCAGTTTTCCGAAGGTATCTTCGATGCCGTAGGTGAGCTTGGTGATACCGACACCGATGACGCCCAGCAATGCGCCCAGCAGGGTGTAGGCGATCAATGCAGTGATGCCGGGGATGGCGATGTCCGACATGGCAAAAACAGCGCCACTGCCTTGCAGCTTATAGCGGATGACCGTTGCGGTAGCGGCAGCCAATGCCACGGGGATGAGCGAACGTGCGCGGCGTTCGAAAAGTAAAAGCTCGATCGCAAGCAACACGGCTGACACGGGAGCAGCGAATATCGCCGCCATGCCTGCCGCTGCGCCTGCAGCCAGCAAGGTCTTGCGTTCGTCGGCTGTGACGTGGATGAGTTGGCCGAGCAACGACCCCACTGCACCGCCTGTGGCAATGATGGGTCCTTCCGCGCCGAACGGGCCGCCGGTGCCGATGACGATGGCGGAGGAGACCGGCTTGAGCCAGGTGATGCGGGGAGCGATACGGCTTTCATTCTTCAGTATCTGTTCCATCGCTTCCGGAATGCCGTGTCCGCGGATGGCTTTTGAGCCGTATTTAGCCATGACGCCGACAATGAGACCGCCGATCGCCGGGATCGCGATCACCCACAACCCAAGATGATTATCGGCAGGGCTGATGAAGGCGGTGCTGAAGCGGCCGTAGAATGCGACATTGGTGACCAGCCCTATCAACGAAGTCAACGCATAAGCGACCAGTGCTGAAACAACGCCGAGGGCGATGCCTAACAAACCGATCCAGATCGCTCTGCGATCCATCGGCTGGCTGCGTCTTGCCATGTCTACATCTAACATCGTTGAATCCAGCGTTGGCGCGATCGGCAACGCTGCGTGGGTGTGCTTGGGAGTCTCTTGATTAGTCATCGAACGGCGGTAATTGAAAAGGGGATGGCCGGCTACTCACCGACAGACTGCTATTTTATTAGAATGCGGACATAAATCCTAATAAGAAACGCGGTTTTCGCTGATATGCGAGGTCAGCGGGTGAGGCGGCCCAGGTTTTAATGCGCCATGTTGCAAACAAAGCGGTTCTTGCCGTTCTTTTTGGCGTCGTACATGGCCTGGTCGGCGGCTTGCATGAGATGGGTTTCGGATTTGGCCCGGTTCGGATAGAAAGCGACACCTATGCTGGCGCCTATCTGAACTTGCTGATCATCAAGCGCGATAGGCTCGTTGATCGAGGCCAGCAGGCGTTCGCAGAATTTCGCTGCGTTCTCTTCATTGCGCACCGAAGTGCAGATCAGCACGAATTCATCGCCGCCCAGGCGGGCAACGGTGTCGGTGATACGGGCATGGCTGGCGATGCGCTCCGCGACGGTTTTCAGTACTAAGTCTCCGGCGGTATGGCCCAATTGGTCGTTGATAGGTTTGAAGTGGTCCAGATCTACCATCACCACCGCGAATTTTTCCTTGGTCAGGCGGCTGTTGGCGCTGATCTCGCGTTTGAGGTTATGTTCGAATTCGCGGCGGTTGAACAAGCCGGTCAGGTGGTCGCGCACTGCCAGCTCGCTGAAGTATTCTTTTGCTTTCTGGGCTTGCGCAGTCAGCAAGTGGAATCTATGCACGATGACCAGGAAGTTGATCAACGCTAAAAAGAACACGACGGTTTGCAGCAGGCGCAGGGTATCTGCTTTGCTCAGGGAGTCTTTTTGCAGGCTGGATGTCAGGTCATTCATTGTGTTGAGCAAGGCCACATTGGACTGCTGCATCTCGAGATACGCTTTAGCCATCACAGCATCCGGGATCGCATTATTGCCGGCGATATAAGGTAACAACAGCGCCCGTGTGGGCGACCATAATCGATTCGCCTGCGTCATCATTTCTGCAGCGGAACCATGCTTGACGCGATGCAAGGAAACGACCTTGCCGTCTCCGCCGGTCGCTTGGCCGCCGTTTTTGAAAGCCATCAGGGTCTGGTCGAACATGCGGGCGGAAGTGCGCAATTCTTCAACTGCACTTTCGGTATCACTGGTGGATTTTTTCAGCTGGAATTCCACCAGCGATTTTGTGATGCGCTGCGAAAGCATGCGCTGGCGTCCTGCCAGGTTGATGGCGATAGCGTCGTTGGAGACTTGGTGTGCGATCCAGTAATTGATCAGCAGGATGGAAAAATCAAGCGCGAGAAAGATGATGATCCCGGCTAGGAGCTTTTTTTGCGTAGGCATCTGAGTTATCTAGTTCTATTCAACGAACGTACTAAGATTTAGTGCTAATTGTAACGCAGAGACACTAGCTGAAATATAGTTTCTTTGATGAATCTATTGTTGCTGCTTTAAATATTTTTACGTTCAGGTCTTTCTATTCCAGGTTCGCATGAATGGCGCGCATCTGCTCTTCGGTGATGCCGTTCTCGTGCACGATACGCGCGATGATGGATTCCAGGAAGATCAACGCGGAGAGCTCGAACACCGTGCCCATAGGCATGCCTTCTGTGGTGATGAAGCTGTACTCGCTGCCTGCGCCCAGTGCGAATACCTGGTCGGCGATGTCGGCCATGGGCGATTTCTTTTTCATCGAGATCACAATGACTTCCGCGCCCAGGTCGCGTGCCCTGCGCATCAGCGGTAATAGGGTTTCTGTACCGCCTGAGCCTGAGATCACGATGAACAGGTCGCCGCTCTTGATGCTGGTAGTGGTGGTTTCGCCCACGATATAGACCTTGTGGCCGGTATGCATCAAGCGCATGGCGAAGAATTTGGAAACCAGCCCGGAACGGCCCACGCCTGAGACGAAAATACGATTCGCCCGGTCGAGGAAAGGGATGAAGTCGTCGATCAGGCTTTCGTCGGTGGCTTCCAGCACGTTAGTGATCTTGTTGAGTATCAGTCGTTGGTCATACATTTGAATAATCATCCATAAATTGTGATTAAGTTGCTGATGTTACCACCAGTAAACCTTGTCCGGTCGGCAACTCCAGAATAGAAATGTTTCTTTTTCGTGCCCAGTTGTTGATGGCTTGATGCTGCTCATCGCAAACTTCCCAGCCGTAGTCGTCAAACAGAATGATGCCACCGGCAACCATGGATGCAAAGATGTACTCCAGCGCGGCCACCTCGGCCTTGGCTGAATTCATGTCCACATGCAGGAATGCGATCTTTGCCGGAGGAGGGCTGTCTTTGAACACGTCGGGCACGCGGCCTTTGATGACGTGGATGTTGGGGTAATGGCTGAACCTGGCGGCGACCTCTTCATGAGTGTAATCGGAATAAGCGCCTTCGTTCTTCTCCACCCACGAGGCATTGTTGATATCTTCGGTGGGGATGCCTGCAAAAGTATCGTATAAGTACCAATGTTTAGTCATCTCGGCGAAGCCGACATAATCCGCCGCGAAAGCGGTGGTATGGCCTTTGAACACGCCCAGTTCCACCAGGTCGCCATCCAGTTTCAATGCTGTTTCCACACACCATTTGGCAACGGATAGATTCCACTGCCAGTTGGGCAGCGGCAACAGGTCGCTGTATTTTTCAACCAGCGTGTTGAATCTTTCATCTTTGGAAAAGCTGGTGGCACGACCCCAAGTCGCAAGGCCCGGCGATACGAACACACCGCGGCTCCATAGCGAAGTGGGGATCACCGCGGCCTCTATGCCGCGCTGGATCTCCAGCAATTCTTTTACATTGAGTTGCAGCAATTGTTTGCGCGAGAGGGTGCTGATGGGGTTGATGACTTTGCGCCCATGCAGGTATTCGTTACCAGGCGCGTATTCGTGCAGCAGATAGATGAGCAGCAGTTCGTATAGCGTGTTTATTTCCAGCGTGATCTCGAATTTCTCATTCTTGACTTTGGCATTCACCATGAATGAATGCACATTCTGGCAGGTATCCACATCCAGTTTCGACGCGAACTGGATCAATGCGTATTCCACATTCTTATCGGTTAAGTCGAATACGTATTTCATATCATCCTTTTAGGTGTTGCTTAAGTGATCTTCAAGTTAGGCGGCGACCACTAACAGGCCTTGTCCGGTCGGCAACTCCAGCACGGAAATATCTTGTTGCTTCGCCCAATCGTTGATGGCTTGATGCTGCTCGTCGCAGACTTTCCATCCGTAATCGTCAAACAGTATGATGCCGCCGGGAACGATGGCATCGAACATATATTCCAATGCCGCCACTTCGGCTTTGGCTGAATTCAAGTCTACATGCAGGAATGCGATCTTCGCAGGCGGCGGGCTATCCTTGAACACATCGGGCACGCGGCCTTTGATGACGTGGATGTTCTGATAATGCTTGAATCTGTCGGCGACTTCTTCATAGCTATAGGAGTTGGCATAAGAGATCTCATTGCGCTCTATCCATGCCTCGTTGTTCATATCCTCGACGGGAATACCTGCGAACGTGTCGTATAGATACCAATGTTTGGCACGCTGGGCGAAATCGACGTACTCCGCCACAAACGCCGTGGTGTGGCCTTTGAACACACCTAGCTCTACCAGGTCGCCATCCAGTTTCAATGCCGTCTCTACACACCATTTGGCGACGGACAGGTTCCAGTGCCAATTGGCCAAAGGCAATAAGGTGCTGTATTTTTCGACCAGCACATTGAATTTGTCGTCTTTGGCAAAGCCGGTGACCCGCCCCCAAGTCGCCAGCCCCTCAGACACGAAAACGCCGAGATCCAGCTTGCTCTCCATGATGAGCAATGACTCTATGTTGCGCTGTATGGCTATGCACGTCTGGGCATTATTGAATATATTCAATTGCTTGCGCGACATTTCCCCCACCGGAAGAACCAGCTGCGTATTCTTTATATATTCGCTTTCAGGGGCATATTCGATGAGTGAATAGATCAACAGCAACTCATGGGGGGAACTTGGATCCAGCACCAACTCCAGGTTGGCATTTTTGTGTTTTGCGGATAGGTAAGACGCGAGCAGGCCTTGGCAAGTATCGACATCCAGTTTGGATGCAAACTGGATCAAGGCGTATTCCACGTTTTTGTCGGCGAGGTCGAACGAATAATTCATGCTGGAGATTTAATTTTACAACCGGGCTAGAGTAGCATGGAATACAGCAGGCTTTCCGCCAAAACTTAACCGTGCTTCTTTTTGGTAAGTGCGCGCTGGTGCAGGCGTTCGATCTCTGCCAGCACGTCTTCAGGCCTGGTTTCCATCTCCAGGTCGGCGAGTTCCTGGTCTTCGTCGTTGGGAATGCCCATCTTGTCCTGTATCGCATCCAGCATCTTCAGCACCCGCGTCAGTTCATACTCGGTCAGCAGTCCGATGTGCAGATCCAGGTCGGCACGCCGTTCGGCTTCTTCGCTCAAGCGGTTCTGGCTGATAAGCACGAAAGTCGCCAGGAAGATCGCTTCCAGCGACACCACCATGGTGAGCAGCCCGTAGGGGAAGGGGTCGAAAGGAGCGATACCCAGATGCCCGCTATTCACCAATATCCAAGCACCGAACCAGATGATATGCACATACACGAACACCATGCGCCCGGAGAAGTTGGTGATACTGTCGGCAATGCGATCCTGCATATTGCGGTCATGCGCTGCCTGCATGCGCAGATGGATGATGGTGCGGATGTTGCGTTCAACGACAGTACTTAGACCCGGATTGTCCTGCGCGCGGTCGTCATCGTTTTGGGGAGCGTCACTCATTCAATAAATCCTCTTGCCATGGCTTGTTCCCGGTCGGGGAAAATAGCCATGGCGGTTTTCATTTTGCTGAAGCCGAATCTTTCATAGAAAGCCTCGCTGCCGGGTGCAGCGTACAGCATGATGACATCCGTCTTGGCATACTCAATAAGATGCCGGATGATCGCGCTGCCTATGCCTTGGCCCTGGTATTCCGGCAACACTGCGACATCGTAAATAGCAGCACGCCATACGCCATCGGACAGCGCCCGTCCCGTGCCTACCAACTTGTCACCGTCGAAAGCGAATACTTTGAGCAGGCTGTTATGGAAGGCCAATTCCAGTTGCGCGGGATCGCGCTTCTTGCCTAATGGCGCGAGTTCAAAAACCCGCGCCAGTTCCTGCCACGATACATTCGCTATATCCGTTGAAAAAGTGATTTTCATAAGTCATGATTTACCCACATTCTTTGCTTATGCACAACGGTCCATTTGTCTTTCAGTTTTCCTAGCAGGAATAGATCGCCTTCCCCGCAATCTGCACCGCAATACACACCAAGATAAACTACCGCCAGGTCCGAATCCGGGTCGATCGCAGGACGCGACAACCTGACCAGGCTTTTAACGCCGGGGAAGTTGTCGTGAAAATGCTGCCATGCATCCTTGACGGAGAATATGACATTCAAAGCGGCCTGATTGACGAAAACCGGCTTGATCTTGTTAGTACCCGCAATATCCGC
>DATBPY010000011.1:0-3457 GCA_036561085.1 Methylophilaceae bacterium
GTAATCTTCTTTTTCGCGCTGCAGACTGGTGGAATCGCGTTCGTCAAAACCCGCCATCACGTTCATCATCAGCGCGCAGTCCTCAGCGCTTTTCGCCATCGGACCGGCCTGATCCAGCGATGACGCAAATGCGATCATGCCATAGCGGGAAACCACGCCGTAAGTGGGTTTAAGCCCGGTGAAACCGCAGAGCGACGCCGGTTGACGGATGGAACCGCCGGTGTCGGTACCTGTGGCTGCAGCGCATAATCGCGCCGCAATGGCCGCAGCCGAGCCGCCGGAACTACCGCCGGGTACGCGCGCGGTATCCCAGGGGTTCTTCACTTTGCCGAAATAGGAAGTTTCGTTGGACGAGCCCATGGCGAACTCATCCATGTTGGTCTTGCCCAGGTTCACTGCACCCGCGTTATCGAACTGACTGATGACATGCGCATCATAAGGCGCGATAAATTTCTCCAGCATTTTAGAACCGCAGGTGGTACGCCAGCCTTCGGCACAAAAAATATCTTTCTGCGCAAACGGAATTCCGGTCACCGGCGTGACATCGCCCTTTGCGATGCGTGCGTCGGCGAGTTTGGCTTGCGCCAGTGTTCTGGCTTCATCCAGCGTGATGTAGGCATTCAGTCCCGGATTCAGTAATTTGATGCGATCTAAAAACAGATGCGTCAGCTCTACGCTGGAAATGCTCTTACTGGCGAGCGCCCCCGCCATTTCTTTCAAGCTTGCATTTATCATTCGATCACCTTAGGCACAAGATACAAACCGTCTTCAACGGCCGGGGCGATCTTCTGGAAAGCTTCGCGCTGGTTGCCGGAGGTCACCACGTCCGCACGCAATCTTTGCACCACGTCTTGCGAATGCGACATGGGCGTTATCCCTGCGGTATCGACCGCCTGCATTTCCTCGATCAAACCCAGGATGCCCGTCAATTTGACCAGTGTGGCTTGAGCTTCAGTTTCCGAGACTTCAATCCGCGCAAGATGCGCGATGCGCTTTACATCGTTAATTGTTAGAGACATAGGGTTGAGTCTTAATTTTAAAGGCGATATGCGGTATTATATCGTGATTTACCAGTCGCTCATCTTCCACCACAAAGCACGCGACGAGCGGGCAACGCAGTCCTAACCCGTCAAACCACTATATAACTCAGGATTTTACAATGTTCGGTTTTCTAAGTAGCTATTTTTCCAACGATCTTGCCATTGACCTAGGCACCGCCAATACCCTGATCTACGTGCGCGGCAAAGGTATCGTACTCAATGAACCTTCCGTAGTTGCCCTGCGTCGCGAAACCTCGGCCGGCGGCAAGAAGACCATATTGGCGGTAGGTGCAGAAGCCAAGCGCATGCTCGGTAAGGCACCTTCCTCCATTCAGGCGGTACGCCCGATGAAAGACGGCGTGATCGCCGATTTCACCATCACCGAGCAGATGCTCAAATATTTTATCCGCCAAGTGCACGAATCGCGCATGTTCTCTCCCAACCCGCGCATCATCATCTGCGTACCTTACGGCTCCACCCAGGTGGAACGCCGCGCTATTCGCGAATCCGCAATCGGTGCCGGTGCGCGTCAGGTATTTCTGATCGAAGAACCGATGGCAGCCGCGATCGGTGCCGACCTGCCTGTAGCTGATGCAACCGGTTCCATGGTAGTAGACATCGGCGGCGGTACCACCGAAGTCGGCGTGATCTCCTTGGGTGGCGTGGTCTATGCTAAATCCGAGCGTGTCGGCGGCGACCGTTTTGACGAAGCTATCATCGATTACATACGCCGTAACTACGGCATGCAGATCTCCGAACCTACCGCTGAATTGATCAAGAAAAACATCGGCTCCGCTTTCCCCGGCTCTGAAGTACGCGAGATGGAAGTGACAGGCCGAAATCTGGCTGAAGGGTTACCCCGCAAATTCACCATCTCCAGTAATGAGATTCTGGAAGCTTTGACCGGCCCGCTGAACAGCATCGTCAGCGCAGTCAAATCCGCTCTGGAACAAACCCCGCCGGAATTGGGCGCGGATATTGCCGAACGCGGCATGGTACTCACCGGCGGCGGTGCATTGCTGCGCGATCTGGATATTCTGCTCAAGGAAGAGACCGGCCTGCCGGTGATCATTGCGGATGAACCGCTTACTTGCGTGGTGCGCGGTAGCGGACGCGCACTGGAAGAAATGGATAAACTGGGTGACGTATTTGCTAGCGAATAATACTAAAGAAAAATAACAGTGCCAGTATATAAACGAGCGTCTTGTCTTTTTCTGCTTCAATTTAAACGGCTGGGTTAACAATGGCTCAGCCACAACAATCTACCGCTTTCTTTGTTCGTGGCCCCAGCCCTTTCGCCAGATTGATCTTCTTTTTTGCAGTGTCCATTGTGTTGATGGCAGTGGATATCCGACTGCATTACCTGACGGAGGTGCGCCAAGGCTTTGCAACCATGCTCTACCCATTGGAAGTAGTCGCTTCCAGCCCTATCCGCCTTTATCGTTATGTCACCGGCTATTTTGCCGATCAAACAACGTTGATGCGGGAAAACGGTCAACTGCATTTACAACTGATGCGAGAATCCGTCGACCTGCAACAGTTGATGACGACTCAGAATGAGAACGCGCATCTACGATCCCTGCTCGAGGTACGCCAAAAACTGCATTACCCCACAAAACTGGCCGAGATCACCCATATAGGGCGCGACCCTTTTGTGCATAAAGTGGATGTGAATATCGGCAGCCAGCAGGGAGTGATGGCAGGGCAGGCAGTGGTAGATGGCGCCGGCGTGATCGGGCAAGTGACGCGGGTATATCCCTTTACCAGTGAGATCACCATGATCACCGACAAGTCGCTTGCCATTCCGGTGCAGGTAGAGCGTAACGGTCTGCGGGCGATCGCTTTCGGCCATGGCCGGGATGAAACGTTATATGTTCCCTACTTGCCAGCTAACGTGGATATTAAAGAAGGCGACAAGCTCATCACGTCAGGCATAGACGGCACGTATCCTGAAAACCTAGCCGTAGCCGTCGTCAAACATATCGACCGCGATCCGGAATCCCCTTTTGCCCGTATCGTTTGCACACCGGCATCAGGCACCGACCGTCACCTCCAAGTATTGATCATCACCGCGCCTCCGCCCAGGCCGCAAATCGAATTAGATCAACCAACCACCAGTCGTAAACCTACCCGCCATGCGCCCCGTCAGCATTAGTCAAATATATCTTGGGCTGCTTGTGGCCATGCTGCTTTACTTGCTGCCATGGGCAGGCTTCGGCTTATTATTGCGCCCGGACTTTATTTTGCTGGTGTTGCTTTACTGGCTGATACGCGCCCCGCATCTTTGCAATATCGGCACGGCGTGGATGATGGGTATGCTGGTTGACCTGGCAGATGGTGGCTTATTCGGCCAGCACGCCATTGCCTACATCGTAGCGGCATTTCTGGCGGTGGTCTATCAACGCCGCGTCACTTTA
>DATBPY010000012.1:0-11582 GCA_036561085.1 Methylophilaceae bacterium
GCCTTAATGACTTTGTCCGGCGCTTTGCTGTTTTGGCGCAAAGTATTGAAATTTGAACGTTCTACAGGCGTAAAAAACAAACGTCCCAATTGCTCGGGCTCTTTAGCGCTTGCCATCAAGGGTAGTGTAATTAAGATGAGAGGTAGATATTTCATGGCGATGTCTTCGGCTCGGCTATGGTGAGCCAGTCTATTTCGCACGTCGCATTCAGATTGGGCTCAAATCTGCCGCGAGGACTAGGATTGGTCTGCGTGATAGTACAGTCGCGCGGCATGAACGGAGGGTTGACCTCGCCGGGTAATGCGTTAAAGAGTGCAATCAAGTCCTCTTCATCCAGCATGGCAAGCGTGAGTTTCATTACCGAACGATGCAATTTGAAGTTGCCTACGACCACCGGGAATTTGGGCTTGTAATCTTCTTGTGTAGCAATGTCGTAGCTTACGCCAAAAAGTTTATAGTGCTGATTAACGTTACGGAGATCAGAGATCCAATCCAGACGCTGCTCTTCGCCGACAAAGCCGCGGTCGATCAGTGTTTGATAAACGGGCAGATATTGAGCGATATTGCTTTTTTCCGTACCGGAAGACTGGTATTGATCACGCGCTTTAGCGAGAGCAGCCTGTTGGGTCTGCAAAGCTTGTTGGGCTTTGGTTTCGCGGCTATCGGCTGCGGAAACCATGAACCAGGCAAACGTTATTGCGACTAGTAACGTGACTAGCGGGATCTGCAATTTACGTAAGTCCATCATGGTGAGATTCATGATTTAGTTACGATTCCATTGGATTTCGCCATAGGCTCAACTTCGGACTTGAGGATTAATTTCAAGCTGAAGCGCGCGGGTTCCACCTGCTGCGTATTATTGTCCAAGGTGCTTCCTTGCAATGATACGAGCGAACTAGTGTTAACTGGTTGACGCACGATAGTCACTTGAGCGACTTGATTGTTTTTGCGCAATGTTTCTGTCAAGGCTTCTACGCTTGCTTGCGCGGCACGATAGTCGCCGGAGAAATTCTTGATCTCCCCATCCATAAACCCTATTTCGTACAGGCCGCTGGCAGGGCGAGGGGGTGGAGGAATATGCACCGTTGTCGGCGTATTGTCCTTTGGGCCTTCGCTATCCTTGATATTGGCATCGTCTGTTTGTGTCCAGCGTAGGCGCTTGATCTGGATTTCAGATTGTGTATCGAGTGCCTGGCTGATGATTACCATCAGCCTTTGTGGGTTTTGTTTGAGGCTATCGAATTTTTGAGCCAGTTCAGCAGCGATTTTTAATTGTGAGCCCGGAACAGGGGTTTTAATGAAGTTGCTGGAGACAGCCTGATAAAGAGTTTCCTGCATGTTCGTTTGAGAGGCCATATCTTCCGTTTTATGCTTGATCTCTACAGCATTCCACAAACTGCTGATAGCAAACAGGGCGGCGACGGAGACGCTGAGGACACTGATGAGATTGATGGCGAATCGTGTTTGTAATAATTGATAGTTTTTTGCCTGTATTTTAGGAATCAGGTTGGTGCCCATATGGCCTTTTGCCAGTATGTGCATATGCAACAGATCCGGGTAGCGCGTCAATACCGATAAATTCAAACCGACACGTTTGGCAAGAGTCGCTGGCGGAATGACCTCGCAACTTACGCCTTGTGTAGTCTCGAGCTGGGTTGCAAGATCGCCGGTAGGGGATTCGATACTCGGATATACCAGATGTAATTGCGTTTCTCTAGTCACCATGCGCAAACTGATAAGGTAGAGGCGTGTTCTTTCTGCTTCACTCAAATACAGCTTCTGGATCTTTTCCTCACTGATACCTGTGAGAGGCGTTACCCGACTCAGGCGCAGTTGTTGGTCGGCAAAATAGGTAAGGCGTAAGCCAGCCGTTTCCCGAGTCATCAATAACAGGTTGGGCTGTTTGAGTTTAAGCGTTTTAACCAGCATCTGGCTTACCATGGGTACCAGATAAACGCCCGCGATCGGCGCTTCAATTGCTTCTAATACGCTAAGCCATGGGGTAAGCAGATCTGAGTTGGTAAGCGCCATCATCAAAATACGATCATCGCGGCGCTTGTCGGATTCGCGGCCTATAAATAACGCCGCGCGGTAATTATTGTTACGGTACAACTGCCCCAGTTTCCGTTGCAACATTTCGTTGCGCGCTCTGCCGCCGCTGTGAGGCATTGTTTCCAGCCTGTAATCTTCTTCTACTGCGTCCGCTATCACATGTATAGGGGTATAGGGATGGCTAGTGACAAAGAGCTGGTATTTAGCGAGCCCCGCTTCATCATTGGTGAATTGCGCGCACGAAACAAAGCGTCCCATACGCCACAGGCCCACCGTAGCTTGTTTGGAACTTACGCTAAGAATGATTTTAGATAGCATGGTTTAAATAAAATGACATGGCCTAAAATTTCATATGTCCCATAGAGTCATATACCGGACCCATTACTGAGAACATGATGAGTGCCAGCAGTGCTCCCAGCACGACGGTAAGCGCAGGTTCTATCAATGCCAGCATCTTGTCTATAGAGTCTTTAACATCCCGATCATAAAAATAACTGATGTTTAATAATGCCTTATCAAGTGCTCCCGTGCTTTCACCCATGCGTATCATGCGTATCACCATCGGTGGGAAAAACCCCGTACTGTGAAAACTTTCACTCATTTGTTCACCGGCACTGATCTGTTGGTGAGCGCGCGCCAGACTGTCTGCAACTACCTGGTTATCCACAATGGCTTCGCAGGTTTTAATGCCATCCAGAATAGGGATACCCGTTTGATACATCAAAGCAAAATATCGTGCGAAACGCGCCATGATGATCTTTCTTAGAATAATCCCGGTGATGGGTAAGTTTAGCTTGATGTAATCAAAATTGTAACGTGCTCTTTCGCTTCTTTTTAGCGTGATAATGATCGTTATTAACAGCACGATAGGCACCACTATAAAAGCCCACCAATAGTTCACTAGAATATCCGAAGCTGCCAGCATGAATCTTGTTTGTATGGGTAAAGTTTGCCCCATGTTTTTGAGAAAGGTCGCCATCTGCGGCACCAGATAAGACATCAAAAAGGCGGTGGCACCCAATACCACGACCATCACGAACATGGGGTAAGCCAATAGCTTCTTGGTTTGCGACAGCAACTCATGCTGCCATTTCAGGGTGTTGGACAGATTGTCAAAAACCTCCGTCAATTGTCCGGTTTGTTCACCGGCGGCGACCAGGCTTATAAACACATTGCTGAACACTTTGGGATACTCTGTCATGGTCTGCGACATCATCTGGCCGCCTTCTACCCCTGACACCAAACCGCCCAATACTTCGCGAAATCCCGGATTGGGAGTGCTATCGCGCATCTCCGCCAAGGCTTCGATCAAGGGAACACCCGCCCGTGTCATTTGTTCCATCTGAAAAGCGAACATGATGAGGTCTTGCAATGAGGTTTTTGGACCGCCGAACATCGCCTGCCGCTTGCTGGCGATGTGTGTGGTGATGAGATCGACTCCCATGCGTTTAAGACGCAATTCAAGGTCGATCTCGTTAAGTGCTTCCATTTGCCCTTGAGCAGTCTTGCCATCCTGGTTAACCGCTTTGTAAATAAAGACTGGCACCTCAGGGTTTCCTTATCATCCGAGCTTGCTGGTGAGGTCGACAACGCGACCGATTTCTTCAATACCGGTGTAGCCCTCCAGCACGCGGCGAATGCCGTCTTCTGCCAAGGTGGTGAAGCCGTGTGAAATGGCTGCGTCATATAGCTCATCCAGATGCGCACGACGCGAGATCATGGAATCGAGTTCTTTGTTGATGCGCAGGATCTCCAGCAGGGCGATACGCCCTTTGTAGCCGCTATAGTTGCAGCGCTTGCAGCCGACATGACGGTATATCTTGGTGGTTTCACCAGGTTTCAGCCCCAGGATGCGCCGTTCTTCCATTACCGGTTCATAGGCTTCCTTGCAATACTGGCATAAGGTTCGTACCAGGCGTTGAGCGATCACGCCGATGATATTGCCGGCCATGATGTCCGGTGAAATACCGATATCCAGCAGGCGGGGAAAAGTACCTAGGGCGGAATTGGTGTGTAACGTGGAAAATACCTGGTGCCCCGTCATCGCAGCCCGGAATGCCATCTCGCAGGTTTCGTGGTCGCGCATTTCGCCTACCAGGATGATGTCCGGGTCCTGGCGCATGATAGAGCGGATGCCATTGCCGAAATCGATCTTATTGGCTTCGCTGACTGAAGTCTGACGCATCAAGGTCACCGGATATTCCACCGGGTCTTCCAAGGTCATGATATTCACGTCCTCAGTATTCACGTATGACAGCAAAGAATAAAGCGTGGTAGTTTTACCGCTACCGGTAGGGCCGGTGACCAGCATGATGCCTTCTGGGCGTGCCATCATCAGCTTGAGTAGATCGAGTACTTCCGGACGCATGCCCATGCGTTCCATGGGAATAATGGATTTTTCGCGATCCAGCACGCGCAGAACGATATTTTCACCGTGGATAGTGGGATGGCTGGCAACCCGGAAATCGATCGGTCGCCCGCCCAAGGTAATGCCAATACGGCCATCCTGCGGAGCCCGTGTTTCTGCGATGTCCATGCCGCTGACTACTTTCAGACGTACCGCAATGCCCGGCCAGTAAGTTTTATGCAGACTACGGATCTGTTGCAGCACACCATCGATACGATAGCGAACACGCAAAAACGCATGTTCAGGTTCAAAGTGTATGTCGGATGCCCCGCGTTTCACTGCATCCATCAGTAATGCGCCGACAAGACGTACGACCGGCTGTGTGTATTCCTCTTCATCCCCGGCTTGCAAGCTGGCATAGTCTATTTCACCGGTTTCGATCTCACGCAGAATGCCGTCAACCGACAGTTCGTAACCGTAGAACTGGTCTATATAGTCTTCCAGCTGTGCTTCGCCTGCCAATACCGGTTGCACTTGAATCTGTCCGCCCAGCATAGCGCGCAATTGGTCGAGCGCCACCACATTGAACATGTCCGACATCGCTACCATCAAAGTTTGGGCGGCATCTTCAAATGCGACTGGGAGAATGTGGTTGCGACGGGCGAATTCTTCAGGCACCAGTTTCAGCGCCTCAGGGTCTGCAATGACATTAGACAGGTCTACGCTATCCTGGCCTATGGTATGTGCGACCAGGTCGCGTACCATGGCTTCGGTAACGAAGCCCAAACGAACTAACTGACGGCCAAGAGGAATATTATTCTGATCTTGTTCCATCAAAGCGATGCGCAACTGATCCTGGCTGATCAGACCTTGTTGCACCATCAAATCGCCTAAGCGCATTTTTCGGCGTGCTTCAGACATATAAGCGTATAAACCGATAACAGAATTATTACCGATTATGCCTGAAATTGGCAATTAGAGGGATGGATTACTAGTGCAGACGCGGGTTTAACGCCGGACCAGAAAAAGATTATTTTCCTGTAGCAGCTCGAAGTTGGTTGATACGATTTTCCAGTGTCGTTTTATCGATTGAGCCGCCCTGTTTATCCAGCAATGCAAGTGCTTGCTGGTAGTAATTAAGTGCCAGATCCGGTTTTTTCAATTGATCAAGACTCACGGCTAGATTAAAAGCATACTCCGCATTCTTGGGCTCAATGTTAAGAGCTTGAAAATAAGCTTGCTGAGCATCGGGCCATTGATTCTGGTCAGCATATACCCCGCCTAGAGCGGCATACAGATATGCGGAGTTAGGTTGTTGCGCGATCATGGTTTTGAGTTGACTTACAGATCGAGTGGGATTGGTCTGACCCAACAAAACAATCAAACCTTCTTGGGCGATATTGTTATTAGGATCCAATTCCAACACCCGCTGGTAATCTTTCACTGCTTCGTCGGCGTGATCTTGCCGGGCAGCGACAGCTGCCAAACTCAACAAGACATCTATATTGCGCGGATCGCTTTGCAATAACTGCCGGTAAAGCTGACCTGCAGTAGCATCATCACCAGCCTGAAATGCCTGGTAAGCGGCAACTTGAGTGGCATCAAACGCTGGTTTGCCTTTGTTCAAACGAGATACCTTCATGGAAGAGTCTTCGTCTGCCATGGCTTGACGATGTGTTGCCATTGATTTTCTGGGTGAAGCGGATTTTGGCATGGGCACAGGTTTGGTAACCACGGCTTGCTCCATGGGTTCTTCAGGAGACGTCGATGTTTGTGTCGACTTCTCAGTAGTCTTAGTAGATTCAGCCGACAAAGGCGCCGGTGAAACATTGGAAGCAGGTACGGCAGGAGTCGGTTTGATCTCCGCGAGGACCGGTTGAGGTGCAGTTTGTGGCGTAACGATCTTGACGGGTGCCGCCGGCAAAGGTTCAGGGCGTCTTGGAGGTTGCATTACAACCAGCTGTGTCTGATCCAATGTTTGCAAATAGTAATAGAACCCTCCCCCTAATCCTAACAATAGAATCAATCCAGCCAGCCCTAAATAAAGACTACGACGACTACTCGCAGAGCGTTTTTGATCTTTGCGGGTGGTCAGCAGATTGATTGCAGCTTGGCGTTGCTCGCCGCTAGCCGAGGGGGCCGCCGTTGTCGCGGATATTGCAGCCGCTTCCGGCAAGGGTTCCTGAGTTGGGTTTTTAGCCGGTTTAACGGGTTTTTCTGTTTTGGTAGCAGGAGCAGGTTTTGTCGTTTTTATGGGCAGCTCAGCGAAACCGGCCTCTTCGCTTAGAGAAAATCCGCTTTCTTCCATCAGTGCTGCAGCAATATCATCCTGAACCTGAGGATCCGCAATTGCCGGTTTTACGGATATAGTTTCTTCCGTTTTGGGGCCCTCGCTTAATGTCATTCCTTCTATTTCTGTAGCACTATTTTGCGGCTTTGCCGGTGAAGACAAGCCAGCTTCTTCGGCAAGCGATGAGGTGGTTGGCTGAGGTTTTTCTTCTAACGGCGCAAGTTCAAGAGTTAAACCTCCGCTAGAGCCGGCTTCAGCTTTAGCATCTTTACTTTGCTCAGCCTTTTTAAGTGCTTTAATTAGCAGGCTCATCGGCAGCGACCGGGAATTGATTGTTAGGCAGATATTGCTTGAACGATTTCAGCTCAGTGCTATCCAGGTTAGGGCTGGTAATAATCGTGGGACGCAAGAAGATCACAAGCTCCGTTTTTGTTCTAATGTCATTATTGGATTTAAAAGCTTTCCCTACCAATGGCAGATTTGCAAAGCCAGGTACGCTGTTGTCAGTATTGTCCAACTCGTCTTGCATCAAGCCGCCCAAAATAACTGTTTGCCCGGTGTTGACCTGAAGCAGGGTTTCCATTTCTCGCACTTGTATTTGCGGCACTTGATTGGCTACTCCGACAAGAGCCGGGTTGGGATCGTTGACGAACTTGATAATGCGGGAAATCGTTGGGCGCACATTCAGCGATACGTTTCCGTTGGAATTAATCTGGGGAGTAACACTCATGACCACCCCTACAGGAACTACTTGAGGTGTGGTGGTATAGGTCGCAGGGCTGCTCACGGAGCCTGAACTGGAAATAGTCGCGGGCGTCACGTCAACCTTGAAATATACAATGTTATCTACGACTTTGAGCAAAGCCGCTTGGTTATTAAGAGCCATGATTTTCGGACTGGAAAGTACTCGGGTATCGCCGAAAGCATTCAATAAGCGTATGGAGGCGGCTAGATTTCCGATACTAGTCGATTTGCTGAATCCCAGTACGAATTGATTGGTGGTGTCTGCTGCCGGTCCTGCCAAACCTATGGCTGTACCTCCTAAAGCTTGACTGAAGGTAAATCCGTTATGGCTTCCGTCGCTGGCCAATCTGCTCCAGTCTATCCCCTGTTGGAACTGATTATTTAGAGTAACCTCAACAATAGTGGCCTCAATCAGTACCTGGCGCTGTACCGAAGCCATGACACCATCAATATATTGTTGGATAAAAGCATGTTGTCTTTCCGTTGCCATTACCGTGATGGCGCCGGCCACGGGATTGACGATGACCTCATCTTTGCCTATGGTCACCGGAATTGCGGCGGCAGCAGGTGTTTTAAAAGCTTCTTGATACAGCTTTTCGGCCCCGGGGCCGGCTTTACTCACAGCGTCAATCTGTTTCAGGCGGTCTTCTTGCTGTTGCTTTGCTGCATCCACTTCAGCGGCTTTCTCTACATTTGAAGCAGCTTGTGATTTTGTACTGCTCAGGATGTTACGGATATTGTTCGTCAGCAATTCCCAAAAATGAGCTTCAGCTTTACTTTTAATGCTAACCGTAGATTCACTGCCGCTTGATGAAGACGATGATCCGCCTGATGATACTTCGGATCCGGCCCCAAGCGACGTCGTTGTATCTCTTTCGAGGTTAACGTAGTCGATTTTGTAAGTTCTTAATACCGGGAAATCGGGAGCAATCGAAATTACATTGCCTTCGACTTTATAACGTAAATCTAGTTGCTTGCTGAGACGGTCAAGAATGGCAGGTAAGGTCTGATCCACAGCGTTCAGAGTGACTTTGCCCTGAATAGTAGGATCGATATCCACGTTCAACTTGCTTTCACGTGCAAGAGCAAACAACACTTCCTGTACCGGTACTGAGCTGACAACCACACTATAAGTCTGTTCTTTGACTTTTGGTTTGGGTGGTGGAACGTAGGTGATCTTTTTGACAGGCTTGGGAATATCCGCACTAGGAGCGGCGACCTGTGCTTCTGGTTCTGAGCCAAGATGGCCTTGTGACGGTGGAATAGGCGTTTGATGCGCACAGCCGGTAAGCGCGACTATACTCAAAAAGAGCCAGAAATTTTTCATGGTCATCATTGGCCGTTTCCGCAGGGAAGCATTTTCAATTGCCTGCCTATTTATTATAGTAATTAAAACAGTTTTTCGAACATTATTGCATTTATCGCATAGTTTAGATTTAAATGCAAGCGTAACTTATTGAAGTTGTTTTATTTCTTCCGTTATTCCCCCAACTGTTCTTAGTTGAGGATGATAAGTGCGCAATGGTTTAGGCAAATCAGCCAGCGCTTGCGATGCCGTGGCACGGTCGGCATAGCTACCGTAAAGAACGCTAATATAGGGTTTACCCCCTACATCAGTACGAAAAACGTACAGATTATCGATTTCTACCAGACTTGTCAGGCTTTGTAGCTGACGACGCATTTGTTCCGTATTTTCTCCCACCATGATCTGTATGCTGACGGTGGAAGGGGTTTGCTGCGATAGCCATAATTTAGTCGCTTCAATTCGTGCATCTACAATAGTCGCCGGTGGTTTGGACGCAACGGCCGACTCAGCAGCCTGAACCGGGGCTGCCGCCACGGATACTGTTGGTGCTGGAGAGACCGAAGTTTCGCCTGGTTTTGCTGCAGAAGTGACATCGTTATTTACCGGTGTTACCGTATTGTTGACCGGGGGTGCCGGGCTTGTAACCGGCGCATTGCTGACCGGGGATACAGATTTTGCCGGTGCAACGACCGCTTTTATCTTTGTCGCACTCATACGAGGTTTTTTGAATAATTGCGGCGATCCAAAGCCAATAGCCAAACCGATCAATAAAGTGACGAAAGCAAACCAATAGGCTTTTTGAGAAGATTTTGCGGGCGTGTCTTCGGCGCCGAATTCGCTATCATTGATGGCGATTCTTAAATGTTTAGGCGTGATCGCATAAGCATTTTCAGCAAATGCAGCCAACATCGCCTTGTCCGCCAGAATGTTGATTCGCCGCACCAATCCCTCAGATGCTTTCGCCATGCGCTTGACCGTGGCTTTGGTAAACAGGGGCGGTCCATAATAACCGGCCGTGCGTAGCCGTGACATGAGATAGTCAGCGATATCTTTTTCGCCTAACGGCCCAAGATTGAAGCTATGAGTGATACGTTCCTTGAGCTGGCGGATATGCTGTTCGTTTAGATTGGCGTCCAGTTCGGGCTGACCGAACAACACGATCTGCAATAATTTATCGTTGCTGGTTTCCAGGTTCGACAATAAACGGATCTCTTCCAGCGTGGCCAGGGGCATTCCTTGCGCCTCCTCCACGAAAATAACGACCTGGCGGCCTTGTGCATGCCGTTCGATGAGATAATTTTGTAAGGCTTGCATCACTTTCAAGCGATCTGTTTTTGCGGGAAGTTCCAATTGCAGCTCAAAAGCAATGGCATGCAGGATATCCTCCGGAGCGACGCTGGGGTTGGCCAGATAGACGCGCTCTACATTTTCCGGCAGCATTCCTTCCAGCATGCGGCATAACATGGTTTTTCCGCTACCGACCTCTCCCACCACTTTAACGATGCCTTCACCGCTGGTGATGGCATATACCAAAGCATCCAGAACTGCGCCGCGATTGCCACCCGAGAAGAAAAATTCGGTATTGGGGGTGATTTTGAATGGCGGTTGCTTCAGACCGAAATGTTCGTAATACACAGTTATTCTGCCTCGTTATCGGTTAATAGTTGCATCCGACCATGTAACGTAGTTCGATTGACATTCAGTATACGTGCAGCCCGGCTGACGTTTCCCTGCGCAATATTGAGTGCCGCGTCGGTATAAGCTTTTTCCCATTGCTTCAGGATAGTATTAAGGCTGACGCTAGCCTGCGACTGTAAATGATGTTGCGCAAAGTCTATCATGGCCCGCGGATCTTCAAGCATGGTACTGTCATGCAACAGCTCGTCGGCGACCGGATCCAGTTCGTTGATCAATTGCTGCCGGGTGACGACTTTGCCCCCATATTTTGCAGTGAGTCGAATCACTACATTTCTTAACTCACGTACATTACCGGGGAAAGGATATGCTTTCCAGCTCTGATGCGCTTCTTTATCCAATGTGAATGGTGTGCAGTGCATTTCCGTAGAATAGAATTTCTGGAAATGCGCCAATAGCAGGAATCTATCATCATCCAGCTCGCGCAATGCCGGAACCTTGAGTGTAAAAACACTCAGTCTATGATAAAGATCGGCGCGAAATCGCCCCATACGTACTTCTTCTCGTAGATCGCGATTAGTAGCGGCTACGATGCGGGCATGGCTATGACGTATCTGGGTCTCGCCTACACGCTGATATTCTCCATTCTCCAATACCCGCAATAACTTGGCCTGCATTTCGGTCGTTAGCTCGCCTATTTCATCAAGAAACAGCGTACCTTCACCGGCGTCCTCAAAATATCCGGCAGTGTTTCCTACCGCTCCGGTGAAAGCCCCTTTGGCGTGACCGAACAAAATGGATTCAGCCAATGCCGGTGAAATGGCGGCACAATTGAGGGATAGATAGGATCGGCTACCACGAGCACTTTGTTCATGCAGACAGCTGGCAACCAACTCCTTACCTGTACCGGACTCTCCTTCTATCAACACCGGAAATCCTGAATTAGCGAATTGGCTGATTTGCGTACGTAACCCTTGCATGGCAAGACTTTCACCGACCAGCTTATGAGAGATCGCCCCAGCAATAGATTCCGCATCTTGCAGGCGTAAAGCATTGATTAAAATTGTGCGTAACTGATTGACATCACAGGGTTTTGCAACGAATTCCAACGCACCCAGGGCAAGGGCATGGCGTACATTGGCATCATTGTTCTGCCCGGAAAGCACGAATATCTTGATAGAGGGGGCATAGGCAAGCAGCTCGCCTAT
>DATBPY010000013.1:0-2682 GCA_036561085.1 Methylophilaceae bacterium
CGGCCGTTCCTGCGGCGGGGTGACGATGGAATAAGGGCGGCCGATGATCTCTTTACTTTTCTCGCCGTCTTTTTCAATATCGATCTCCACGCCTATTTTGATGAACTGCCCTGCTTCGTAAGGCTCGATCTCGGCATCCACGCGCAGTGAATGCAGCAATCCGCCCCAACGTTTGTTTTCAACGACTTTTCCGGGTACCCACAGTGCCATTTGATTATTCTCCTTGGTGCTAGTCCGACATGACGTGAACTAGACTAGTTCCTGCAGTTATCAACCGGCAGATTGACCGGTAAAAAACCGTTCGTCCAATTGTTGCAGGCCCAACGTATTCAGAACCTCGTGCAACCGCTCCGCAGGCCGTTTGCGGGGGAGGTCTTTATTCACGGCGACAATCAACTCGTTCTTCATCGAGTGCTCCCAGCCCACCAATTCGGTCACCGTCATCTGGTAGCCATGCGCTTCAAGCTGTAAACAGCGCAGCACGTTGGTGATCTGGCTGCCGAATTCGCGGGTATGGATGGGATGCCGCCATATCTCGGCCAGCGGGTTCTTGAGTTGCTGACCTTTATTTTGACGCAGCACCGCCGCTACCTCGGCCTGGCAGCAGGGCACCAGCACTACGAACTTGGCCTGTTTTTGCAGGGCGAAGCGGATCGCGTCGTCCGTGGCGGTATCGCAAGCATGCAAAGCGGTGACGACATCTACGCTGGCAGGCAGCCGGTCGGACTCTATCGCTTGTGCGACTGACAAGTTGAGGAAGCTCATGTTGCCGAAGCCCAGACGTTGCGCCAACTCTTTCGATTTTTCTACCAGCTCCTCGCGTGTCTCTATGCCATAGATATGGGAGTGGTCGTGGAGCGCCTTGAAGAACAGGTCGTAGAGGATGAACCCGAGATAGGACTTGCCTGCGCCATGGTCTACCAGCGTGATGTCCTGCCCTATTTCCTTAAGCAAAGGCTCGATGAACCGGTACAGGTGGTAGATCTGCTTGAGCTTGCGGCGGCTGTCCTGGTTCAGTTTGCCGTCGCGGGTGAGGATGTGCAGTTCCTTCAGTAGCTCCAGGGATTGCCCCGGCCTTATGTCATAAGATTCTGCCATCAATCTGGACTGGACTGCCGAAATACATAGAGCGCGATACATAAGGCAATGCCTACCACATACAGCGCCCAGGTCTGGGTGACCACGAAGGGGTACAACATCAGCAACAGGCCGATATACACAGGGTTCCGGCTATGGGTCTTTCTGCCATACCGGAATGCAGCGTAACCGATGATACCGAACAGGAACGAAGCCAACAGGTTAGCAGCTGAAGGCAGTTGTAAACCCAAACTTTGCAGGTCATTCATTTACTTCAATTCCATCTACTTCATCACGCAATTTTCAAAGCCGTAATTGCCGCCCTTGAATTCCGGCTCGTAATAATATTTATGGAAGCTCCATTTCCCTTGCTTGTTCTTTTCCATGATCGCGACGCCGGTGCCGAAATCTCGGGGAGCGGGATCGGTAAGCGCAAAATGCATGGCAATGTTGTTGCCGATGGCGGCCGCTTCGCCCACGTAAGTACCGTATTTAGGCACTTGCAGCTTGAACGAGTAGGCTGAATATTCAGCGGTGCTTTGCTCCGGCATCAGCTTCAGCGTTACCGTACCGTTATAAGGGCCTTCGTGCGCATCATCGCCGGTGCAGGCATATTCGCCGCTGAAGTTCTGCCCCATGAAAGGTGGCCTCGGCCTGGCACACGCTACGCCGCTCATCAGCATGAGCCCTATCAACAACCACCCTGTCTTTTTCATTGCCTGCTCCTTGCAGATATCCCGTATCGGATATTGTACCTAGGTCAAGCCAGCTTGGCGTGATGTTGTGCAGGGAATTTATCACGGCAAAAAAGGTCACAATACGCAAATCTTTATACAATGCGTAACTGAGAGGGGTGACTCATGCGTAGCGAAAAAATCCATATCGCCATGATCATGGCTATTTTAAGCGCGGTGTTATTAACCGGCTTATTGGCAGGTTGCGCCACCACTTCAACACAAAATAAAACAACTGAAAATAATAAGATAGAACGTATATCTCAAGAAGAACTTGAGAGATTGATACCTGAACCCATGCCTAATCTTGAGCTTTCGCAACTGGTGGAGCTTTCAAAATCCGGCATGTCGGCTGATGAATTGATAGCAAAGATCAAGCAAACCGGTACCCACTATGCCCTCACCCCCAGCGAAGCCATTGCCCTGAATAAACAGGGCTTGGATAGCAAAGTGCTGGATTATCTGTATACCGCGCAGCTACAGGTATTCCGTGAGGGACTGGCAGACGAGATCGAGCGCCGGGAAGTGCAACATCGCAAAGAAGAGCATCAATTGATGCAGGAGCTACAGAGGCGGCCGTATTATTACGACCCGTTCTGGCCCTCTGCCTACCCTTACCGGCGGGGTTTTCCGGGAACGTATTGGGGCTGGTAAGAAGCTACTTTCCCCAGCGCAATGCCGCGGTATGCACCGGCGAGTCCCAATGCTGGCGTATCTCTTCATCCAGCAGGCATACCGTGACCGATGCACCGGCCATGTCGAGCGAGGTCGTGTAATTGCCGACCAGCGAACGGGTGATGTTCAAGCCTTGTTTGGTTAACAGCTTGGCAGCAGTGTTATACAGCAGGTAAAGCTCCATCAGCGGCGTACC
>DATBPY010000014.1:0-1569 GCA_036561085.1 Methylophilaceae bacterium
GGTCGCCACGTCGGCTTCCAGGCCGTCGACGATGGCACGTGCCTGTTTGCCGGAGCCGCCGTGAGATGATTGGATGGTGACGTCGTCGCCGGTCTTGGCTTTCCAATATTTAGCGAAAGCCGCGCCGTAGGCCTGGTACAACTCGCGGGTCGGGTCGTAGGACACGTTGAGCAGTTTGACCTCGGCTGCGCTTGTATTGATCGGGCTTACCAGCGCCAGAACAACACCGAACAAGCTCAGTCGGGAATAAAACCCTGAGTAAATCGATTTCATATGATTTCCTTGTCTTATAAGTAATTAAAAGCTATTAGAAAGTCAGTTGTAACTGGGTTTCCAGTACCTTGTCGTCAGGACGGTCCAGTATCGCGCCGGCTGCATTGGTCCAACCGCCGTTGTAAGAGGTCTGTTCATAATCCAGATACACTTTTACATCCTTGTTGAGATACCAATTGAGTCCCACAGCCCAAGCGCTAGCCTTGCTGATAGCGGTAGTCGGGTCTGCATACGACCTGGCTTGCCTGACTGCTGCAGTGCCGGGGCCGAAACCGGCGAAAGCCTTGTCGTCGATATTCAGCTCGGTGTATCTGGCGACCAGTTCCCAAGCGCCCCAACCGCCAGCGTTGAGATTGAACGGGCTTTTTGGAGTGGGACGGGTATAACCTTCGTCTTCGCCGGTGATCACCCATGAACCCACGACCTGCCAAGCATCGTTGCTTAAGCTGTCGCGGCGGTTGGTGCCGGTGACATCACGGGCGACATCCTGATCGACGCGTACATATTCACCCAAAATACCGAATGGGCCGTTGTAGTAATAAGCCTGAGGCGACCAGCGTACTTGCGAGCCGTTGGCATAAGTGCCGGTGGTGGCGCCTGCCGCCGCGGTGCGGTAGTTGAATACCGATAGCTGACCCAGCGCACTCTTGTAGCTGGGCAGGTTGCTCTGGCTGATGGACTGCGCGGTGGTGGCATTGACGCCGGTGCCGGAGCCGATGAAGTCGGCGTAAGTGACCGCAAAACCGCCGCCCAGGCCTTGCAGGAAGCCTGGCTCGTCTTTGAACGGCGTAGCGAATACGCGTGCCACGTAAGACTTGTTGTCGTTATTGTCGAAATCGGGCGTGGTATAGGAGTCGCTGCTGCTGCTGTCTGCCACGCCGTTGAAATAACCCAGTGCATAAGTGAATTTGTTGTTATCGAAGCCGCCGTGCAGTTGCGCACCGATGTCGCGGTTGGGCACCAGGTCGTTAGTAAGGCCGCGTTCGATGAATGCACCGTCGGCGTCTGCTTGTAAGCGTTCCAAGCCGAAAGGCGTCTTTTGCTTACCGGCTTCGATCTGGAACCACGGTTGCAGGTTGGCATTGATGTAGGCATCCTGGATCACGGTCTTGCCTTGGCCGAAGTCAGGCACGAACAGGAAGTCGTAATCCTTGAACAAGGTACCCGACAGGATAGGACGTACTTGTCTCAGGAAGTAGGTGTCCGGTGTGTTCTGTGCCGCGGCATTGGTATTACCGCTGGAGATGCCGCTGATATAGCTGCGCCCGTTGGCCTGGAATTGACCTTTCAGGTTCA
>DATBPY010000015.1:0-2187 GCA_036561085.1 Methylophilaceae bacterium
GGAAGATTCTGCAGTCGCGCTTCAAGTTGGGCGGGGTTATAGCGGGATTTAATTTGTACCATTAGAGATAGTGATTTTACCATGCGTTAAAATAGCAGCCTTATGTAACAAGTCAGAAGTCTGTGAACCAACCCCTATGAAAGGCACTTTCCGCTCACTTGCAGGCCGCGATTTCCGCTTGTACTTCTTCGGCCAGGTGGTATCGCTGATGGGTACCTGGACGCAGGAAGTCGCGCTGTCCTGGATCACTTATCGCGTCACCGGCTCGGCGTTCCTGCTGGCGCTGGTCGCCTTCTCCAGCCAGGTGCCGATGTTCCTGGCGATGCCGCTGGGCGGCAAGCTGGCCGATAAATTCCCCAAACGCAACATCATGATATGCGCCAACCTGGTGGATATGACGGTGGCGTCGGTATTGGCCTATCTGGCTTACACGCACGCCATCAACATCCAGATACTGATCGCCGGGGCGTTGACGCTGGGCTTGTCCGGCGCGATGGAGATGCCGTCGCGGCAAGCGCTGATCGCCGAGATCGTGCACGACAAGCGCATCATGACCAACGCCATTGCGCTGAATTCGTTGGCTTTCAATGCCGCGCGCCTTACCGGGCCTGCCGTGGCGGGTATCGTGTTGTCGCTCACCAACGATTCGGTGTGCTTCGCCGTCAATGCGTTGTCCTACCTGTTCAGTATCTTCACTTTGCTGGCGATACACCCGAAAAAAGTAGCGCGCAAAAAGATACCGGGCACCATGCGCGGTGCGCTGGATTACATCTGGCATTTCATTCCTGCCCGCTGGCTATTGTTGAACGTGGCGGTTGCCAGTTTTACCACTGCGCCGTTCATGACCTTCATGCCGGTGTTCGCCAAAGACGTATTCCACGGCGGGCCGGACATGCTGGGTACGTTGATGGGCACTACCGGTTGCGGCGCGTTGTGTGCGGCGTTCTATCTGGCGAATAGTAAGTCGGTGAAGAACGTGGGGAATCGATTGGTCATCGCAATCTTCTGTACCGGTTTCGCCGGGTTACTGTTCTCGCATAACCATCTGCTGACTTTGGCATTGCCTATCGTGTTTGTGTCGGGCGCGGCGTTCATTCTCAGCGTCACTTCCTGCAACATGATGTTGCAGTCGCTGGTGGAGGAGCATCTGCGGGGCAGGGTGATGGCGTTCTACACCATGTCGGCGATAGGCATGATGCCGCTGGCGAGTCTGAGTTTCGGTTTCATCGTGCGCCACTTCGGCATAGCGGTGGTGTTCATGATCTCCGGCACCATCGCTATCCTGTTCGGGTTGGTGTTAAGACGACAGATACCCAGAATGAATGCGCTGGCGCATCCGGTGTTGTCGGAAAAAGGCTTGATATAAAGCTAGGCCTGTTGCAGTCGTAGCAAGGTGATCTCTGAAGGCGCACCGAAGCGCTTTGGCGGCCCCCAATAACCCGTACCGCGGCTGGTATAGACCCAAAGATCTTCCAACCTATGCAGCCCCGCAGTAAACGGCTGCTGTAATTTCACAAACAGATTCCAAGGCCAGAATTGCCCGCCGTGGGTATGTCCGGACAATTGCAAATGAAACCCGGCTGCTGCCGCTGCGTTCGCCGAACGCGGTTGGTGGGCAAGCAGTATGCGGTGCACACCGTGCGGGCTGCCGACCAATGCGGCAGCGGGGTCGCTACGTTGTGCCGGATCGAACATATGGGCGCTGTAATCAGTCACGCCCGCTACCACCAACTGCGCGCCATCGTGCTCAATGACCTCGTGCTCATTCATCAGGCCGAGCAAGCCCAGACGGCGGAATTCGACCATCCATTCCTCGGCGCCTGAATAATATTCATGATTGCCGGTGATGACATAAGTGCCGTGCCGCGCTTTAAGCTTGCCCAAGGGGGCAGTATCGGCAGAAAGCTGCTCTACGCTACCATCCACTACATCGCCGGTAATGGCGATCAGGTCTGCATTGAGGCCGTTAACGCGGTCTACGATGGCGCGCACATAACCGTGTTTGATGGTCGGGCCGACGTGGATATCGCTAAGTTGCACGATGCTGAAACCGACCAGCGCCGCAGGCAATCCCGCCAATGGGATGTCTACTGTCACCACGCGAGCGAGGCGGCGTGCATTCATGAAGCCGATCAGGGTCACCGTTAATGCCAGCGGAACGACGAGTTGTGCGGTTGAAGCAGCAAG
>DATBPY010000016.1:0-3057 GCA_036561085.1 Methylophilaceae bacterium
GACTGCGATCTCATCGGCAATCAAATGCACATGATATTGATCGCACAACGCTCTTGCCTTTTGCAGATAGACCGGATGGTACATCCCCATGCCTGCCGCACCCTGTATTAAAGGTTCAACAATGAATGCGGCGATCTCATGGTGATGCTGTGCGAGATAGGCTTCCAATTTCTGCGCACAACGCAAAGCGTAATCTTCAGCAGATTCTCCTGCTTCGGCTAACCTGCTGTCGGGGCTGGGCACCTGCGTGCTTTGCCGTAATAGCGGCGCATAAGTGTCTTTGAATAATGCGACGTCAGTGACAGACAACGCACCTATGGTTTCACCGTGGTAACTGTTTTGCAGGCTAACGAAGTTGGTTTTATTGGGCTGTCCGCTATTGCGCCAGTAGTGAAAGCTCATTTTGAGCGCGATCTCGGTGGCGGAGGCCCCGTCTGAACCGTAAAAAGCATGCCCTAAGCCCGTTAATGCAGCCAGACGCTCGGACAGCTCCACCACCGGTTGATGAGTGAAGCCCGCCAACATGACGTGCTCCAATTGATCCAACTGTTTTTTCAACGCAGCATTAATGCGCGGATTGGCATGACCGAACAGATTCACCCACCAGGAACTGATAGCATCCAAATAGCGATTACCGTCAAAGTCGTACAACCACGCGCCCTGCCCCCGCGCAATGGGGATGAGCGGCATTGTTTCGTGCGCTTTCATCTGCGTGCAAGGATGCCACACGGCGGAAAGCGAACGGGTGAGCAGGCTATTGTTGTTCATCAGGCTATTACATCATGGAAATAGCTGTCTGCAAAAGCTATTACAATAGCGAGGTATCTCACACTTACATGCTCACTTGTTCCACATCACAAAAACCGGCCTGGCCGATCAGACCATCAATAAATCACGCTTTGTAGCCGTGGCGGAACATTGCGCGACTGAACGCGAGGTGATGGCACTGTTGCGACGGCTGGCAACAGAACATGCGCATGCCAACCATCTGGTGTTTGCCTACAAGATACAGAATCCGCAAGGCGGTTATAGCCAGCGTTTTCATGATTCAGGAGAACCTTCCGGCACAGCTGGCAAGCCTATCCTGCAATATATCGAGGGGCGCGATCTGGTGAATGCATGCGTGGCCGTGATCCGTTATTTCGGCGGAGTAAAGTTGGGCACGGGCGGTTTGGCGCGGGCATATGGCGGCACTGCCAAACTGGCGCTGGATGCCGCCGTGATTACGCCATTCGTGGAAATGCAGCAGATTCAACTAGTAGTGGATTATGCAAGGCTGGATAGTTTTATCCATGAATTGACCAAGCTCAATGGGCAACTGCTGGACAAGCGCTTCGATGAACGGGTGACGCTGCTGGCATCAGTCCCATCACATGCTTTAGAAGCGCTTATAAAGCGCTTTCCGCAAACTTAAATCGCCCGCTACACTTGAAATTTTTGCTATAAACCCCTATATTAGCACTCGATGGGAATGAGTGCTAAACACCATTCCCCCTACTTGTTTTTATCCATTCTTAATCAATATCTGGAGAAGTTACTCATGAAAATTCGTCCTTTGCACGACCGTGTGATCGTCAAACGCATGGAAGAAGAACGTAAAACCGCTTCCGGCATCGTCATTCCTGACAGCGCTACAGAAAAACCGGATCAAGGCGAAGTCGTTGCCATCGGCACCGGCAAGGTACTGGATGATGGTTCCGTGCGCAAACTGGAAGTGAAAGTAGGCGACCGTGTGTTGTTCGGCAAATATTCCGGCCAGACCGTCAAAGTTGACGGCGACGAATTACTGGTCATGCGTGAAGAAGACATCATGGGCGTAGTTGAAGCCTAAGTAAGCACTGAACAATTTAAGGAGAATCAACAATGGCTGCTAAAGACGTAAGATTCGGCGACGAAGTTCGCCACAAGATGGTTGCTGGCGTGAATGTGCTGGCAAATGCAGTAAAAGTAACGCTGGGCCCTAAAGGCCGCAACGTGGTTCTGGAGCGTTCATATGGCGCCCCGACCATCACCAAGGACGGTGTATCCGTTGCTAAAGAGATCGAACTGAAAGACAAGTTCGAGAACATGGGTGCGCAAATGGTGAAAGAAGTCGCTTCCAAGACCTCCGACATCGCCGGTGACGGTACCACTACCGCTACCGTGTTGGCACAAGCTATCATCCGCGAAGGCATGAAGTCCGTCGCTGCAGGCATGAACCCGATGGACCTGAAGCGCGGTATCGACAAGGCAGTGATCGTTGCTGTTGAAGAACTGAAAAAACAATCCCAACCATGTACCACCAGCAAGGAAATCGCCCAAGTAGGTAGTATTTCAGCGAACTCCGACAAAGACATCGGCGAGATCATCGCTAATGCGATGGACAAGGTAGGTAAAGAAGGCGTTATCACCGTAGAAGACAGTTCCGGCCTGCAAAACGAACTGGATGTAGTCGAAGGTATGCAGTTCGACCGCGGCTACCTCTCCCCGTATTTCATCAACAACGCGGACAAGCAGATCTCCCTGCTGGAAAACCCTTTCGTACTGCTGTACGACAAGAAGATCTCCAACATCCGCGACCTGTTGCCTGCTCTGGAGCAAGTAGCCAAAGCCGGTCGTCCATTGCTGATCATCGCTGAAGATGTAGACGGCGAAGCACTGGCAACTCTGGTGGTGAACAACATCCGCGGCATCCTCAAAACCACCGCCGTTAAGGCACCTGGTTTCGGTGATCGTCGTAAAGCCATGCTGGAAGATATCGCGATCCTCACCGGCGGTACCGTGATCGCTGAAGAACTGGGTCTGAAGCTGGAAAACATCAGCCTGAATGACCTGGGTCAAGCCAAGCGCATCGAAGTAGGCAAAGAAAACACCATCATCATCGATGGCGCAGGTACTGAAGCCAATATCAAGTCGCGCGTGGAAATGATCCGCAAACAGATCGAAGATGCCAGCAGCGATTATGACCGCGAAAAACTGCAAGAACGCGTAGCCAAACTGGCTGGCGGTGTTGCTGTGATTAAGGTTGGCGCTGCCACCGAAGTCGAGATGAAGGAAAAGAAGGCTCGCGTAGAAGAT
>DATBPY010000017.1:0-4380 GCA_036561085.1 Methylophilaceae bacterium
CAAAGTGCCGACATCCACATGCTCGATCTCGCCGCCCATGGGCAGGCCGCGTGCGATGCGGGTGACTTTGAGTCCGCGTGCCTTGAGCAGCTCGCCGACATAATGCGCAGTGGCTTCGCCTTCTACGGTGTAGTTGGTGGCTAGGATGACTTCCTGCACTGCGCCGTCCTGGGCACGTTTTAATAATCTATCCAAATTGATCTCTTTGGGACCTACGCCGTCCAGGGGCGACAAGCGCCCCATCAGCACGAAATACATGCCGGTGTAGGTCTGGGTTTGCTCCAGCATCAGTAGATCGGTGGGCATCTCTACTACGCAAAGCAGATGATTGTCTCGCTTGCCGGAAGAGCATAGCGAGCAGATCTCGGTCTCGCTGAAGTTATTGCATTGCTGGCAATGATGTATTTTTTGCAGTGCATTCTGCAGGCCGAGTGCTAGCGATTCTGCGCCGGTGCGGTCGCGTTGCAGCAGATGATAAGCCATGCGCTGTGCCGATTTCGGTCCTACACCCGGCAGGCAGCGCAAGGCTTCTATCAAATGTTCTAAAGCAGTGGGAGTTTGCATGTAGACACAACGATTAGAATGGAAGCTTCATTCCAGGCGGTAACGGCATACCCGCAGTTGCTTTATTCATTTTTTCCTGCGAGGTGCTTTCGATCTTTTTCACGGCATCATTGATCGCCAGCACCAGCAGGTCTTCCAGCATCTCTCTATCGTCCATCACGCTATCGTCCAGACTGACGCGCTTGACCTGGTGTTGGCCGGTGATGACGACTTTGACCATGCCTGACCCGGCTTGGCCTTCCACTTCCAGGTTGGCGAGTTCTTCCTGCGCCTGTTTCATCTTTTCCTGCATTTGCTGCGCCTGCTTCATGAGGTTGCCTATGCCGCCTTTCATCATGTCTCGTTTCTCCTATTGTATGGGTTTGATACTGGATGGAATGACCGTTGCGCCGAACTCTTTGAGTACTTCCTGCACGAACGGGTCGGCGCGTAACGACTCTTCTGCGCTGCTTTGCCGATTGGCTTTTTCTTCCGAAATCTGTGCTGCCGGCGTGTCTTGCGTGTCGCCGATCTCGATGCGCAATTGAAACTGCGGACCGAAACGATCTTTCAATGCAGTTTTGAGTGGGTTCTGGAAGTTCGGTTCCAGTAGGTGACGTTGGTTTTGCGGCACTTGCAGCACCAGGCCGTTTGCATCATGGCTAAGCAGAGCTGCATTCTGCGCCAGTGATTTAGCAACGCCGGGTTTCAGGCTTTCCGTAAAACCGCGCCAGTTGCCGTCGAAAACGGCTACGGGGGCAGGGCTAGGAACATTTTGTACAGGAGCGGATTGCGGAGAGGTTTGAGCGGCAGGCGTACTGACTGACGGTGAAACTTTCGGGGGCGCGGCGGCTTGCGTTGCTGCGCCCTGATTGCTTGGAGTAAAGGCCAGCATACGCAGCAACGTCATATTGAATCCGGCAAATTCGTCCGGTGCCAGCGCCAAGTCGCGCTTGCCCAGGATCGCGATCTGGAAATATATCTGAGCATCCTCGGCGCTGATCTTCTGCGCCAGTTGCATGATGCGTTGGCGCTCGGGCAGATCGTCGCGTATGGCAGACGGCATAGTCTGCGCAATGGCGATCTGGTGCAGCAGTGCGGCCAAGTCTTGCAAAGCGGCATCGAACGACAGGCTGCGTTCTTCCATTTGCTCTGCCAGTTTCAACAACGCAGCGCCATCGCCATTCACCAGCGTTTCCAAGAGGGTGAACAGATAATCCTGGTCTATCGCACCCAGCATCGCCCGCACTTCGCTTTCGTTGACTGCTCCGGCGCCATAGGCAATGGCCTGATCCAGCAGCGACAGGGCATCGCGCATGCTGCCTTCTGCTGCGTGGGCGATGAGATTGAGCGATGCATGGTCTGCGTTAATGTTTTCCTGTTGCAGGATATTCACGAGATGGCCGGAGATGGACGCAGGCATCATTTGCTTGAGGTTGAATTGCAGGCAGCGCGACAATACGGTGACCGGCACTTTTTGCGGGTCGGTGGTGGCGAGGATGAATTTAACGTGCGCCGGCGGCTCTTCCAGCGTCTTTAGCATGGCGTTGAAAGCGGAGCGCGACAGCATGTGTACTTCGTCGATGATATAGACCTTAAAACGGCCCATGGTCGGCGCGTACTGGGCATTGTCCAGCAGGTCGCGCATGGCATCCACCTGAGTGTTGGAGGCAGCGTCTACTTCTATCAGATCGACGAATCGACCTCTATCGATCTCGACGCAAGTAGTACATACGCCGCAGGGATGACTGGTAATGCCGGTCTCGCAGTTAAGAGCTTTGGCAATGATGCGAGCGAGGGTGGTTTTACCCACGCCGCGCGTGCCGGTGAACAAATAGGCATGGTGCAACCGCTGTTGTTCCAGCGCATTGGTGATAGCGCGCACCACATGCTCTTGCCCGACCACTTGCTCAAAGGTTTTGGGACGCCACTTACGGGCCAGGACTTGGTAGCTCATGGAGGTAACGAATCGCCCGCCTTAACAGAATTTAGGAAAGGGCGAGCCTTTACCCCGGCACTTACAGATGATAACTGTGGCTGCTTGCTTCCGCACCTGACCAGATTGGCTACCCTGCAATGCGGGGAGGCCCGCCCTGCGTATTTTAACTCAATCTTGGTTAGCACGAATCGCTCATTTTGAGCATATTTAGTTGCAGTGTATTGAGCAATGCTGCGGGTAGCGCCTGTATCGGCCATCAGGTATAGTTTATGCAACGTGCCACTTTAGAAAAATAGCCAATGAAACCGCAAGCCAAGCTTTCGCATCTGCTGGATATCAAGCATCTGGTTAAGCCTTTTTCCAGCTTTGTGCATGAGATGTATAGTCCATCGCAAAACAAGCTGGGCACCGTCATTTTGGGGGTCATGGTTGCCGCGCAAACACTGATCAGCATTTTCTGGATCAATGTGTTTTCCAGTCTGGGTGATGGATACGCGTTCATGGTATTGTTTCCTTACGCCTATATCGTGGTTTCATACGCCAGTTTGCTGATCTTCTATAGGCTCAAACGCACCACTTACTTTACCTTCACCCAACTTGCCATGTTGCTGGTGATGCCTTTTTTCATGCAATGGATCATAGGCGGGTTCGCTGCGTCGAGCAGCATCGCCATCTGGGGAATATTGTCGCCGGTAGGTGCTTTGTTGCTGCTGGGTACGCGCCAGTCAACCGCCTGGTTCGTGCTTTTCTTCGTGCTCACCATCGTGTCATGGTTCCTGAATAGTACCTTCGCCCACTTTGCACCGGCGATTCCCGAGCGCATACGGCAATTATCATTTCTGGTGAACGTGAGCGGGGCGGCCACTATCTTGTATCTGGTCATGCGCTATTTTCAGTCGCAGACGGAAAAAGCCATGTACGGCCTGGCGATAGAGCAGGGTAAGACCGATAAGCTACTGCTGAATATACTGCCCAAGAGCATCGCGGACAGGCTTAAATTGAGCAGCGAGAAGATTGCTGATCTGCACGAATCGGTCACTATTCTATTCGCTGATATCGTAGGGTTCACTACGCTTTCAGCCGGCATGAGCCCTGACGATTTAGTGGATATCTTATCCCAGGTGTTTTCCCGATTCGACGAACTCACCGAGAAGCATGGCGTGGAAAAGATCAAAACCATAGGCGATGCCTATATGGTGGTGAGCGGCGCACCGGAACCCAGAGCTAATCATGCCGTGGCCATTGTGGAATTGGCACTGGATATGCAAAAAGTACTCAGGGAAATCTCCAATAAGGACGGTGCAGGCCTGATGATGCGTATAGGCATCAACAGCGGCCCCGTGGTGGCAGGGGTGATCGGTAGCAGTAAATTCAGTTATGACATGTGGGGCGACACCGTGAATATGGCGAGTCGCATGGAAAGCTACGGCGTGCCTGAGCGTATTCAAGTTACGCAAGAGGCATATGAATTACTGAAGGATAAGTATAAATTTGAAAAACGTGAACCGCTGGAAGTCAAAGGCAAAGGCATCGTACAGAGCTATCTATTGATAGAAGATGACGTCCCGGTTGTATCTGGTAATAAACAACCATCAGCAGTATCGGCTTAAGTTTCAAGCTTTAAGTTTCGCGCCTTAAGTTTCACAATTAGGTGACTTAGGTTACAATTCGCCCCCTTCGCGGAGAGATGGATGAGTGGTTTAAGTCACCACCCTGGAAAGGTGGCACAGGGTTATCCCTGTCGCGAGTTCGAATCTCGCTCTCTCCGCCACCCAATATAATCAGCGTCTTAACCTAGATCCAGCGCATTGATCAAATCAGCTTTTACGTTTGAAAGTACGCTATCCCAGTCACTCGCCGTCTTTTGCCTATAGAGTTTTGCGCTGGCATACCAAAGG
>DATBPY010000018.1:0-2169 GCA_036561085.1 Methylophilaceae bacterium
GAGTACCACCGATGCCGAGCGTAATAGTTTCTCCATCACCGACGACGAAGTGCTGGAACTGGCGAAATACGCGGTCATCATCGAGAAACATTACGGCCGCCCCATGGATATCGAATGGGGACGCGACGGTCTGGACGGCAAGCTGTATGTGCTGCAAGCACGTCCTGAAACCGTGAAATCGCAAGCCAAAGCGGGTGGCGTGGAAAAGTACAAATTGCTGCAATCCGGCCCTGTACTGGTCACCGGACGCGCTATCGGTCAAAAGATCGGTGCCGGTCCGGTACGTCTGGTCAAAGACTCCAGCGAGATGAGTCATGTGCAGGCAGGCGACATCCTGGTCACCGACATGACCGACCCTAACTGGGAACCGGTGATGAAAAAGGCTTCGGCCATCATCACCAACCGCGGCGGGCGTACCTGCCATGCCGCCTTCATCGCGCGCGAACTGGGTATACCTGCGATCGTGGGTTGCGGCGATGCCACCGAGATACTGCAAGAAGGCCAGTTGATCACTGCCTGCTGTGCCGAAGGCGACACCGGCATGGTGTATGAAGGCAAGCTGGATTTCGAGATCACGCGCCAGGACGATGCCGAGTTGCCCAAAGCACCAGTCAAGATCATGATGAATGTAGGCAACCCGGAACTGGCTTTCGACTTTGCACAGATGCCTAACGACGGCGTCGGTCTGGCACGCATGGAGTTCGTCATCAACAACATGATAGGCGTGCACCCTAAAGCCATCCTGCAATTCGACCGCCTCACCGAACCGCTGCGCAGCCAAGTCGCCAGCCGCATCCACGGCTACCCCAATGCGCAGGATTTCTACATCAACAAGCTCGCCGAAGGCGTGGCCACCATCGCGGCTGCATTCTGGCCCAAGCCTGTCATCGTGCGCTTATCCGACTTCAAATCCAACGAGTACCGCAAACTGGTCGGCGGCGAATTCTACGAGCCGATAGAAGAGAACCCGATGCTGGGATTCCGCGGTGCCGGACGTTACGTGGCTGCCGATTTCCGTGAATGCTTTGCGCTGGAATGCAAAGCCATGAAGAAAGTGCGCGAAGTGCTGGGTTATACCAACGTCGAGCTCATGGTGCCGTTCGTGCGCACCCTGACCGAGGCCAGCGAAGTCATCGACCAACTGGCGGCATTCGGCCTGAAGCGCGGCGAACACGGCCTGCGCCTGATCATGATGTGCGAGATCCCATCCAACGCATTGCTGGCTGAAGAGTTCCTCCAATATTTCGACGGCTTCTCCATCGGTTCCAATGACCTAACTCAATTAACTCTAGGCGTGGACCGGGATTCGGCGCTGGTGGAAGTGGCTTTTGACGAACGCAACCCGGCAGTGCAAAAACTACTGACGATGGCCATAGACACCTGCAACCGCCTGGGTAAATACGTAGGCATCTGCGGCCAGGGGCCGTCGGATCATGCCGACTTTGCCGAGTGGCTGGTCAAGGCAGGCATACAAAGTTTATCGTTGAACCCGGATACGGTGACGACGACGTGGAGAAGGCTGGCAGATAAAAAGTAAGGGCGAAAAGTAACTGCAAATATATGCAGTGAGCCGCATAAAAGGCTGTTTGGAGGAAAGTGTATGAGTTCTATCGAGTCGGTGCTACAAGAGCACCGCGTATTTGAGCCGAGCGCATCGTTCAAGCAACAGGCCACGGTCTGCGGCATGGATGCCTATCACGCACTATGCGCAGAGGCGAACGCGGACTACCAGGGATTCTGGGCCAAACTGGCGCGTGAGCTGCTGGTTTGGCACAAACCTTTCACCCATGTGCTGGACGAAAGCAACGCCCCGTTCTACCAATGGTTCAACGACGGCGAGTTGAACGTCTCTGTCAACTGCCTGGACCGGCACCTCGCCACCCAAGCCGACAAGACTGCCATCATCTTTGAAGCTGACGACGGCACCTCTAGCACCGTCACTTACCAAGAGCTTTATCACCGCGTCTGCCGATTCGCCAACGGCTTAAAAACTTTCAAACTCAATACCGGCGACCGCGTCGTGATCTACATGTCCATGGGCATAGAGGCCATCATCGCGATGCAAGCCTGCGCCCGCTTAGGGCTGATCCACTCCGTGGTATTCGGCGGCTTCTCTTCCAAAAGCCTGGTAGAGCGCATCCATGATGCAGGCGCGCGCCTCGTCATCAC
>DATBPY010000019.1:0-7980 GCA_036561085.1 Methylophilaceae bacterium
ACGCGCCGAGAGCACCAATTTCACCGACTTCCAGGAATTGTCGATGGCCACTGCCACCGGTGCCAGCTTTAACTCCACCTACGACCGCGGCATCATGCTGTTCGGCGCGCCGGTCAAAGGCACTTATTACAACCTGTCCTACGTCAACGGCAGCGGCCAGAATAACGACAGCCTGAAAGACTCCAAGGATGTAGTCGGGCGCGTCACCGCCAACGTCGCCGACTGGGCAGGCTGGAGCAATGCAGTGGTACATGTAGGCATATCCGGCAGCCGCGGCAGCGTAGAACCTTCCACGGCGACAGGCACCACCGCCCTCTCCAACTATACCGAGGCCAACGGCGTCACTTCCAACACCGCAGGCACCACCAACGACGTGGCGACCAAATTCTTCTCCACCGCGACCTTTAACGCCAACAGGCTGGATAAGTCGCGCATCGGTCTTGAAACTGCGCTGGCTTACGGCCCGGTCAAACTGCAAAGCGAATACATCGATACCAATTTCGACGGCAATACCGCCGCCGGTAGAGGTTTCGACAAGGATATCGATTCCTGGTATGCCAACCTGACCTGGCTGGTGACCGGCGAGAGCTATGCCGACTCCTACAAGGACGGCCTGTTCGGTCGCATCGCCCCCAAGCATAATTTTGCTACCGACCTGAGCGGATGGGGCGCGTTCGAACTGGGCTTGCGTTATAGCGAATTCGACGGTTCCGACTTCACCACCGCCGCACAAGGTTGCGTGGCAGGTTCGGGCTGTCTGGCCACCCCCACCGCCGCGGCCTCGTTCACCAACAAGGCCGACGCATGGACCGCGGGTGCCAAGTGGATCATGACGCCCAATGCACGCCTGATGCTGAACTATATACACACCAGTTTCGATAACGCCATCATCATCAATAACAAACCCAGCGAGAGCGAAGATGCGATGACCTTGCGCGCGCAATACGATTTCTAAGCATGCATGGTTTGTGTAAAGTCGTTATGCGGCTAAATCTAAGAAAAGCTAAAGAAAGCAAGGAAAACCATGATCAAGACTAATTTCATGCGGCTGCTGGCCGCCATCGTTATCGTTGCTTTCTCGGCAACTGCCTACGCCGAGCAGAGGGTCACCGTGTATGCGGCGGCTAGCCTGACCAATGCCATCGGCGAGATCGCCGCGCAATACGAAAAAGCCAAGGGAGTAAAAGTGGTCAGCTCCTTTGCCGCTTCTTCCGCGCTGGCGAAGCAGATCGAGAACGGTGCGCCTGCCGATGTGTTCATCTCTGCCGACAGCAAATGGATGAACTATCTGCAGGACAAGAACAAGATAGACAAAGCGTCGCGCCACGACCTGTTGGGCAATCACCTGGTGCTCATCGCGCCTAAAGGTTCGGCATTGAAAGTCAGCATGGACAAGTCTTTCGATTTTGCCAAAGCGTTCGACGGCAAGTTGTGTACCGGCGATCTGGAATCGGTACCCGCAGGTATTTACGCCAAGCAATCGCTGACCAAGCTGGGTTGGTGGAATAACATCAAATCGCGCATCGTCGGTACGCAGGATGTGCGCGCGGCACTGGCGTTCGTGGAACGCGGCGAATGCAGCGCCGGTATCGTGTATGAGACCGACGCCAAGATATCCTCGAAAAGCGACATGGTGGCGACTTTCCCCGAGGCCACCCACGACCCTATCGTGTACCCGGTGGCGGTGGTGAGCGCGCAGCCTGAAGCAAAAGATTTTGTCGAATACCTGGCATCGCCTGAGGCAAGTGCTATATTCTCCAAATACGGGTTCAGCCTGGCCGGACACTAAGCCTTATAGTAAGGTCTTATAATTAAACACTCGACTGTTAAACCCATTGGAATTTCTGCAATTCACTCCGGACGAGATCGCGGCGTTACTGCTTTCCATCAAAGTGGCGTTGTGGTGCACGGTCGCCACCTGCATCCCCGGCGTGTTCATCGGCTGGCTGCTCGCCCGTAAGGATTTCGTCGGCAAATCGCTGCTGGATAGCCTGGTACATCTACCGCTGGTCCTGCCCCCCGTCGTCCCCGGTTATTTGCTGCTGATACTGCTGGGTAATCAAGGTCTTCTCGGTAAATGGCTGCATGAGACCCTGGGTATCTCCGTCGCTTTCACCTGGGTGGGCGCAGTCATCGCCTCCGCAGTAATGGCATTACCGCTGATGGTACGTGCAGTACGTCTCGCCGTCATCCAGGTGGATAGCGGCCTGGAAGCCGCCGCCCGGACACTGGGCGCGGATGGGTTATGGGTATTCTTCACTGTCACCCTGCCCTTGTCGTTACCCGGCATCCTCACCGGATTGATCCTCGCTTTCAGCCGCAGCCTGGGCGAATTCGGCGCCACCATCACCTTCGTCGGCAATGTCGAAGGCGAAACGCGCACCCTGCCCCTTGCCATCTATACCTATACCCAGATGCCGGGCGGCGACGTGCAAGCCTTACGCCTCGTCATCCTCTCCATCATCCTGGCATTGGTCGCGTTGTTCGCCAGCGAGTTGATGGAACGGCGCGCCATACGCCTGCTGGGCAACAAGGTGCCGTATGCCTGAGCCTATACTTGAATTTAACGTCAGGCTGGATAGAGGCAGCTTCCTGCTGCAAACCGAGCTGAAACTGGAGCAACCGGTGGTCGGCCTGTTCGGCCCCTCGGGCTCCGGCAAAAGTACTTTATTGGGCATTCTGGCAGGTACCATCAAGCCCGATCGCGGGCGTATCATCGTCAACGGGCGCTGCCTGCTGGATACCGCGCATAACACCTATGTGCCCATCCATCAGCGCCGCGTGGGCCTGGTATTCCAGGACAGCAAACTGTTCCCGCATCTGTCGGTGAAGCGCAATCTGGAGTACGGCTTCAACCTGCTGTCGGAAACCGACAAACGCTTCAGCTTCAACCATATCGTAGACCTGCTGGAACTGCAACCGCTATTGCAACAGCGCCCCAACCAGCTTTCCGGCGGCGAGAAACAAAGAGTGGCGCTGGGCAGGGCACTGCTGGCAGCGCCAGAGTTGCTGCTGCTGGATGAACCCATGGCATCGCTGGACGAGCGCCTCAAAAGCCAGATATTGCCTTTTCTGCGCCGGGTCAAAGAGCAGATAGGCGTGCCCATGATCTACGTCAGCCACAGCATCAACGAGATACTGGACCTCACCCAGCAGCTGGCGGTGATCCATAACGGCGCGATACTGGCGCACGGCGATTTCCATGAGATCGTCACCACCGACAAAGTGTTGTCGCTCGCCAATTCCCTGGGGCTGGATAACGTGCTCGATGTCGAGCTGGTAGAGAAGAACGCAGAACTGGGCTATTGCGTCGCAAAATGCGCCGATAACTTGCTATTGCTACCCCATACCGACGCGCCGATAGGAAATAACGTCTCGGTGGTGATCCCCGCCGCCAACATCGCTCTGTCCCGCAAAAAGATCAACGGCATCAGCATCCAGAACCAGATCCCCGGCACGGTCACCGCCATCCGCACAGTCGTCAACCACCGCGCACTGGTGACCATAGACGTGGGCAGCATACTGATCGCCGAGATCTCGGCGAAGGCATTGCACGATATGGAGATCAAACTGAACGACCAGGTGTATTGCCTGGTGAAGACGCAGGCGATCCGTTATTTCGGCAAAAGCGATTAGTCAAACCTTTAGCCGAACCGGGCTTGGTTGAATCAGACGTGGTTGAATCACCACACAACACCTTAGGTCGTTGCATAGCAGCCCGATTGCTGCCATAGTTTTACCCAATGAATGAGCAGCTGATGGCCTCCCTGAATCACCCCCGGTTAGCATTTGAAAAAGCCCCTGCTTTTCTTAAGGAAGCGTTCGTGGTGCTGCTGGTCGCATTCATTGCCTGGGCAGATACCGCCACGCCGCCCTATATCTCCCTTACCGGGTTCTACCTGCTGCCCATCTTCCTCGCCGTATGGTCTTGCAGCCGCAGCACCATCGCCATGGTCGTCGTCATTTCGCTGGCATCCACCATGCATGCGGCATGGCAGGATATGCCGCGCGGCGTTCCTTTATGGCAGCTGCTATTGGCGTATTCATCGTCCATCATCCTGTTCCTGGGCTTCTGCACGCTGATGTTCTACCTCAAGATGCTGGTCAGCCGCCTGCAGGAAGAAAGCCAGACCGATGCCCTGACCGGGCTGCGCAGCCGCCGTAACTTCCTGACCATGGCGCAGTTCGAGATCGCACGGGTGACGCGCGCCTCCTATCCCTACACTCTCGCGCTGATAGACCTGGATAACTTCAAGCAGATCAACGATACCCAGGGGCATGCCGTGGGCGATGAACTGCTGCTGGCCGCCAGCAAATGCATGCTCGCCACGCTACGCGAAGTCGATGTGATCGGTCGTTTGGGCGGGGATGAGTTTTTGATCCTGCTGCCCGAAACCAATTCCAGCGAAGCGAGAGCCATCCTGGGACGCCTGCGGGAGAAGTTGAAATCCGTGCTGCAAACCTACAGCCCCATCTCCAGCGCCAGCATAGGTGCGCTCACCGTATGCTGCGGCGCGAACGACCTGTCGCTGGCGGACATCATCGAAAAAGCCGATGCCATCATGTACTCGGTCAAACATGCTTCCAAGGATGGCGTCATGGTTGAGCAGATCCCGCTGGAACAAGCCGCTTAACACCGCCCGCCGCAGTCGCGAAAAAATAGCAGCGGCGAACACAACTAGGGATTAAACTGCCCTTGTTTTCTCTACGGATGATTTCAATAGAGACAGGCAGCCATGATGAAGATTCGGCTAGCTGGAGCATCCAATGCCACCAAGCTGGGAATATTCTCTTTTCTGTTGTTCAGCGTCCTGCTGACGGGCTACCTTTACGAAACTTACCAGGAAGGCATCGCCGGCGCCGAGAAGGAAAGCCAGAATTATGCGTGGACGCTTTCCGAGCAGGCGCGCAGCGTTTTCGAAGCTGCCGACGACGAGTTGCTCAACCTGGAAGAATTCCTTAAGCAAAGCGACTTCCAGCCGCAGGGTAAAGCCGACTCAGTCCGTGCATCAAAGATCCACCAGGTATTCGACAACTACGCCACCGAGCGCAAGTTCCTGGATGCACTGAATGCCTTCGACGCGAACGGCAACCTGTTGTACTCCTCCATCGCGCCCCTGCCCGCCATCCATGTCGCAGACCGCCCCTATTTCCGGCAGATAAAAGCCCACCCGGAGTTGGAGCGCGTATTCTCCGACCCGTTGATCTCGCGCACCACGGGTAAACCCACCATCATCATGTCGCGGCGCTTCCTCGATAGCGACGGCCGCTTCATCGGTACCATACAGGCCTATGTAGGGCTGGACCAATTCGTCCGGGTATACCGCTCGCTCAATATCGGCAGGCACGGCGTGATCTCCATGCGCACCGCCAACGGTTTTCTGCGCATGGCGGAATATCCTGTGGTCTCGGAACAACAGCAGCCCATCACCGCCTCCATGGATCATCCGCTCAGGCCCTACTTCGAACGCAAGCAGATACAAGGCACGCTGGACCTGGTTTCGCCTTCGGACCGGATAAGGCGCACGGTCAGCTTCCACCAGATCGGCGATTATCCGTTCTATGTGGATGTAGGCTGTGCAGTGCGCGACTATGAAGCGCGCTGGCGGCTCCGGGCAGCCGTATTCACGCTGGCGCTGATGATCTACGGCGCGATCGTGTTCCTGTTCGTGCGCGACGTGACCGAAAGCAAGATGATAGAACAGGAGTCCCGCCATAAAGCCCACCACGACCACCTGACCGGCCTGCCCAACCGCGCATTGTTCCTGGATCACAGCGAACACGCCATCCTGCGCGCCAAACGCAACCAGCAAAAACTGGCGATACTGTTTCTCGACCTCGACGGCTTCAAGCAGGTCAACGACACGCTGGGGCACGATGTCGGCGACCTGCTGCTCACCGAAGTCGCCAAGCGCCTGAAAGTCATCATCCGTAGTTCGGATACCGTGGCGCGCATGGGCGGCGACGAATTCACTTTTGTGCTGAACGATATCAGCGACGACGAAAACGCCTCCTCCGTCGCGCAAAAGATCATTGCCGAACTGGAGCAGCCTTTCGAACTGCAGGGGCACAGATGCCGGATAAGCGGTAGCATAGGCATCGCCATCTACCCCACCGATTCCCTGGATTACGAGACTTTACTCAAACAGGCCGACGAAGCCATGTATCTGGCCAAGAAAAACGGCAAAAACAGCTACAGATTCCACCATATCACCGCCATTTCGGCATGATTTCTTCACTTTTCCTTAAAATTCACATTCAAACGCCCACATTGCAGTACCATGCTGAATAATGGATTCACTGGGTAAACGCTGAGCAACAAGCGTGACACAAGAGGAGTTGCATTGAGCCACAAGACAAGCATCGATGATGCCTTATTCCGCCATCTGGTCGACAATTCGAACATCCCGTTGATAGGCAGCGCCGCCGGTAGTTTATTGGTGGCGATGGCGCATATGTATACCCCCAACAGCAAGCTGGTATTCGGCTGGATGCTGCTGGTACTGCTCACCGTAGGCGTGCGCTACTGGCTGGTGCAGCGTTGCCGGGCGCGCCTGAACATCGCGGATTACAACGAGAGCCAGGCCATGCGTTATGCGCTGACCCTGGGCATGTCCGGTATCGCTTGGGGGTTGGGCGGCCTGTTCGTGGTGAACACCACCCCTATCGCCACCGTGGTCGTCATCACCGCCATCCAGGCCATGGTGATGGGCGGCGCACTGACGCTGGGCGCTTTCATGCCCGCTTTCTATGCCTTCGCCATCCCCGCCACCATGCCCATGGTGATCGTGCTGCTGACCAGCAAAGAGAATTCCAATTTCGTACTGGCGCTATGTACCATCATCTTCCTGTTGCTGTTCATCAACATCGCCAAACGCTTCAGTCGTGCCCTGGGCAAGACGCTGCAACTGACATTCGAGAAACAAGCACTGGTCAATGCGCTGACTGAAGCTTACGACCAGCAGACGGTACTGGCGAAGACCGACGGCCTGACCCGGCTGGCTAACCGGCGGCATTTCGACGAAGTACTGGATAAGGAGATCGCGCGCCTGCAACGCTCGGGCGAACCGCTCTCGCTGCTCATCCTCGACGTAGACCACTTCAAGGCGTTCAACGACACCTACGGTCATATCGCAGGGGACGAATGCCTGAAACAGATCGCCGACATCTTCCAGCGCCACCTCAATCGCACCACCGACCTGGCGGCACGCTACGGCGGCGAGGAATTCGCCGGGGTGATGCCGGAGACCGGCCATGCCGGCACCATACTGCTGGCGGAGCAGATACGCGTGGATGTCGCAGCCTTGAAGATACCGCACAGCAAATCGCCCACTGCCCAGCACGTCACTATCAGCCTGGGCGTTGCCACCTTGAATTGCGCGGAGCTGGAATCATCCAACCACGCCATCTCACTTACCGATAAACTGCTGTATCGCGCCAAATCGGAAGGCCGCAACCGCGTGGTCGCATTGAACGCTCTGGAAATCGTATAGATCGGAATATCAAGAAAAAATGCCCAAAAGTCGCCGCCTGCCCATTAGTTTCAGATTCTCTCAAATATGTATTCTTTCGCTGGCAATAGTCTCCGGCTCGACACAAGCAGCAGGCTTCTCCGACAAGATACTGGCTGACATAAAAAAAGCCGCCGAAACGCCTGATGCCACCCTGATAGGTGGTGGCATCACTTACGAACCCGCCTACGACGGCTCTCGCTCCAGCAAAGTCGCCGCCGTACCCATCATCAGCTATACCGGCAACAACCTGTTCGCGCGCACCACCGAAGGCATACTCGAAGGCGGCGTGCGGGTCGAATTGCTCGATGGCCTGCATCTGGGCGCCCAGCTCGCCTATGAAGAAGGCCGCGAGACCAGCGATTCGGATCTCCTGAAACGGCATAATTTCGAGACGCTGGATTCCAGCGCATCCTACGGCGCATTCGTGCAATACGAAAAAGACATAGGCCCCATGCCCATAGACCTG
>DATBPY010000020.1:0-2205 GCA_036561085.1 Methylophilaceae bacterium
ACTGCTGTAAAGCGTCTAGGAATCGAACCATATGAGTCAATTAGTTGAAGTAAAAGTCCCCGATATCGGCAATTTCGATAGCGTAGATGTGATCGAAGTACTGGTGAAACCCGGCGATGTGATCGCACGGGAAGACAGCCTCATCACGCTGGAATCCGACAAAGCGTCGATGGATATCCCTTCTTCGCACGCCGGTACGGTCAAAGAGATCAAAGTTAAAGTAGGCGACAAGGTCGCCAAGGACTCGCTGATCCTGCTGCTGGAAGTGCAGAACCTGGGTGTAACCGAGCAGGCATCTGCACCGGCAAGCCCTCCTCCACCGGCTCCTGTCGCTGCACCAGCAACCGAGAAGGCAGCAGCGCCGGTCGCGAATGCCGACGTGCCTCTTCCGGTTGCCAGCTTCTCAGGTACCAGCGACATCCAGACCGAAGTACTGGTGCTTGGCGCAGGCCCCGGTGGTTACACCGCGGCGTTCCGCGCTGCCGATCTGGGAAAGAAAGTAGTACTGGTGGAGCGCTACGCCTCCCTGGGGGGCGTGTGCCTGAATGTTGGATGCATTCCGTCCAAAGCTTTATTACACGCGGCAAAAGTGGTGACTGAAGCCGAAGAGATGGCCGCACACGGCATCAACTTCGGACGCCCGGTGATCGCGCTTTCCAAGTTGCGCGAATGGAAACAGAAAGAAGTGGTGGATAAGCTCACCGGCGGCCTGGTGCAACTCGCCAAACAGCGCAATGTACAAGTGGTGCACGGCTTGGGCAAATTCACTGCGAGTAATCAATTGCAAGTAGTCGATGCCGAAGGCAAAACCACCACTATCGGTTTCGAGAACGCCATCATCGCTGCCGGTTCGCAAGCCAGTAAGATCCCGAATGTGCCGGAAGACCCCAGGATCATGGACTCTACCGGGGCTTTGTTGCTTGAAGACATCCCTAATCGTTTATTAGTCATAGGCGGCGGCATCATCGGGCTGGAAATGGGGACTGTATACGACGCGTTCGGCTCTAAAGTATCGGTCGTGGAAATGACGGACGGCTTGATCCAGGGTTGCGACCGCGATCTGGTCAGGCCTTTGCAGAAGCGCATGGAAAAGCGTTTCGAGAAGGTCATGCTCAGCACCAAGGTCACCTCCATCGAAGCCAAAAAAGACGGCATCCATGTCAGCTTTGAAGGCGAGAATGCAGTAGAACCTCAGGTCTACGACAGAGTACTGGTAGCGATCGGGCGTCGCCCGAATGGCCTCAATATCGGTGCAGAAAATGCCGGCGTTGCTGTAGATAAACGCGGCTTTATCGCTGTAGATAAGCAGATGCGTACCAACGTGCCTCACATATTCGCCATCGGCGACATCGTGGGCCAACCCATGTTAGCGCATAAAGCCACTCACGAAGCCAAGGTGGCCGCAGAAGTGATCTCGGGCCATAAGGTCGAATTCCAGGCACTGGCGATCCCATCTGTCGCCTATACCGACCCGGAAGTAGCATGGGCGGGAGTGACTGAGACCGAAGCCAAGGAAAAAGGCCTGGAGATAGAGAAAGCCTCCTTCCCCTGGGCTGCGAGCGGCAGAGCATTATCCATTGGGCGCTCGGAAGGTGCTACCAAGCTGATCCTGGATAAACAGACACGACGCGTGATAGGTGCCGGTATCGTCGGCATCAATGCCGGGGAATTGCTGGCCGAAGCCATGCTGGCGATAGAGATGGGTGCTGATGCCGAAGATATAGGCCTCACCATCCATTCTCATCCCACACTTTCAGAAACGGTCGCTTTCGCTGCAGAAATGGCGGAAGGCACCATCACCGATCTGTACATCCGCAAGAAATAAAGCCCATGCTTGCGCCTGATATCCTTGCAGGATTGACCGGCATACTGCCAGCGGAGCGCCTGTTCACCGACCCGGTGGATTGTTATGCCTATGCATACGACAACTCGCGTCGCTTCTTCCCGCCGCAAGCGGTGGTGTTTCCGCTAAGTGCGGAAGATATCCAGGCCATCGTACAGCTCTGCAATCAACATCAGATACCGCTCACCGCCCGCGGACGCGGTACCGGAACTGCCGGCGGTAGCCAGCCCGAGCAAGGCGGCATCGTATTATCGCTGGAACGCATGAACCGCATCCTCAAGGTAGACCCGGCCAATAAGATGATCGTATGCGAACCGGGCGTGCTGAATCAGGAAGTGCAGAACGCGGCAAAAGCACATGGA
>DATBPY010000021.1:0-32061 GCA_036561085.1 Methylophilaceae bacterium
CCAATCCCAACGCGGATTGCGCGATCGGCACATCCAGCATACCCACCACCGGTATCAGCCATGCCGGGCTGGCATGTTCGACTTGCTGTTTGTGCGTCATCCAGCGATGCAAGATCGTCCAAGCCAGCCCTACCATCGCCAGCATGCCTGCATACCACATCGCTTGCGCCAGCATCGCGTTGTACTTGACGACGATCATGGGCAACAACAGCAAGCTGATGATGAAGGTGCCGAAGAAATTGCCCGCGATGGGGTGATTGAATTCACCGCGCACCACTTCGAAACTGGTCGCCATCTTGATGCCGTAGGCGATCACCAATGCCCCGAACACCACCATGGCAACGATGCCGATGCCATCACTGATCACCGCCGGCATATTGAAATCCGCATGGGCATGCCGCCAAGCCAGACTCAACCCAGTCAACCCCATCACCGAGCCGAAGAGTGAGACAGGCAGGTGCGATAGATAAGAGGCGATATCGGTTTTTTCAGGATTGGTTTTTTCAGTGACGGGCAAGCTCGCTTCCATTGATATTCCTTTCGGCTGTATCGGGTTCGATTCGACTACCGAATCATAGCCGCTTATCCCTCAGTTACGCCACCAGCTCATTTCTTGCGAGATATTGCCCGCGCCCCGGATTCCATGGTGCCCATCACCGAAAACGAAGCGCAGATACGCCGCTTCGTTAATCGTAAGCGTCTATTTTTCCCCGATCAGTGCCCGTATCACAGTATCAAGCTCTACCCTGCCCTTTCGAGAACCGGATGAACCGTTTTCAAACTCGATCCAGCCTGCGTTGAATCCTTGTAGCATCTGTATGCGCGGCATAGGGTTGCACATGCCTTGTTGCATGAACAGCGTTGACCAGGAAGCGGGATCGACAACTTTGGCGTGAACCGTACTGCCCAGAATGCGACTGAAGCTTGCCGCGACTTCGTTGGGAGTTATACGTCGCGCACCTTCCAGTTCAACCACCCGTTTACCTTCCAAATTCTCTTGCAGCAATTCCGCGGCCACTCTGCCTACATCGGCGCAGGCGACCATAGGGAAAGGTTTATCCAACGGTTGCAAGAAGCTGGCGATCTGCTGTGTTTGCATGGCAGACGAGATGTCCCATGCAAAATTCTCCATGAACCAGGCAGGTCGCAGGAAGGTGATAGGCAGGTCCAGCGCGCCTAATTCCTGTTCCAATATCTGCAATTGAGTGAGCAGGTTTGATTGCGCGGCTTGCGCGCCTATCGTGGAAATGCAGACCACTCGACCCGGCTGGGCGCTTTGTAATGCATTGCGCAACGCGGCAACCATCTCGCGCGTTTCAGCGAAATCACCTGTGGGATCGAACGTCGGAGGCAGTAACACGAATACCGCTTCCGCTCCCTGAAAAGCTGTTTGCAATGCGCCGCTATCGCGCATATCCGCCACCACGACTTCACAACCTTGCTCTATCCATGCTGCACCTTTATTCACATCGCGAACAACGGCTCGCACGTTCTTGCCATCCGCTAATAATCTACGTGCAACGATACCGCCTACCCTACCTGTGATCCCTGTGATCGCATACATCTCATACTCCTTTAAAAATAACGGCCCAGGCCGTAGCGATACAAATTATCTACCATTCCATTTCATTCTCCGATAGCATGTATATCAATTAATTAATGATTAATTGTCATGTCATTCGACGAACGTGTAGTGAATGGTTTGCGAGTTCTGGTAGCGATAGTAGACAGCGGCAGTTTCGTGCGTGCCGGCGATATATTGGATATGTCCCAATCCGGCGTGAGCCGCTCGGTGGCAAGACTGGAGGCGCGGCTCGGCATTCGCCTGTTCGACCGCACCACGCGCTCCATCACGCTGACGGATGAGGGGAGTCGCTTCTATGAGCAGATATTGCCGTTACTGGCAGGCTTGGAGGAGGCAGCTACTTCCGCAGCGGAAGGTGCCAGAGCGGTACGCGGACGTCTACGGGTCAATATCGACCCGCTATTCTCCAGGTTGATATTAGGTCCGCGCTTAGGCGCGTTTCTGCAACAATACCCGCAATTGCAATTGGAATTGGTAACCCGTGACCAACTGGGCGACATGGTCGCGGACGGTTTCGATCTTGCGATTCGATTCGGCATACAAAGACCCTCGACCCTGGTCGCGCGCAAGCTGCTCGAGACGCGCATCATCACGGTCGCAGCACCGGCATACCTTAAAAGATACGGCAGACCTGAATCTCCGAAAGACCTCGAGAGCGGGCATCACGTCTGCATCAAATTCAGGGAACCTGAAACCGGCCGCCCCTATCCATGGGAATTCCATCGAGGGAAAAAGAAGATCGAACTGATGGCGCCGGGGCAGCTGACAGTGAACGATGTCGGGACATTACTCAGTGTATGCACAGCTGGCTTCGGTATCGGTCAGATTCTGGGAATGGCTGCGGAGCAGTTACTGGCGGATGGGCGGCTGATCGATATCTTTCCCGATTGGCCGGACGAATCATATCCGCTATACGCGCTCTACCCTTCTCGGCATCTACCCTCTGCCAAGACCATCGCCTTTCTGGAACTGGTGACTTCGCTCAGCTCCCAATCCGGCGAATAAAAGTTCGCTGTTACTGCTGCAATCCTGAAAACCTATATCCGGCTGCGGTATTCCACGACAGATAAGCCTGTTCGCCACGACCGAGTAGTATCGGGTCGTCCGCTGCTCCTTGGGTCTGGGCGACGACCGTGGGCGATGCCCAACTGCGGCCGCCGTCATCCGACATTGCCACATTGATAGTCGCACCGTGTTCGTTGGCTTCTTTCCATGCCAGCCACACATGTTCGCCTATCGCCAGCAACGATGGCTGCGCGACTTGCGTTTGTTTGAAGCGTTTGGCAGGCGAGGACACCCAGGCATCGCCGTCCATGCGCGCATAGAACACCCCGGCTTTTTCGCCACCATCGGCCCACGCCATGTGCCAGCCCCAGTCGCCGCCTCGGGCAAGCGCGGGTGGAGCTTGCGGGCAAGTATTCAGGTGCAGGCCGCCGAAGGTGGCACGGTGTATGCTGATAGGGCTTTGCATATCGAATCTGGCAATGGCGTAGTCGCGCACGCCGCCGTCGAACGACTGTTGCCACAGGGCAACCACCTGGCCATTCGGGGCCGGTTGCAGTGCGATACTGCTACATGCGCTCTTACTATCAGCCACTTTACGCGCGACAGAAAAGCTTGCGCCACGGTCGCTCGATACTGTGAGGTAAATAGCCGCGCTGTCGTCCATGGAGGCCACCCATATCTTGCCGTCATCGCCGATAGCAAGCGCACCCAGTTTTTGCGGAGCGGTGGTGACCGCGACTGCGCCTGAAAATTCGGGGGTTTCCCCCGGCTTCAGCGGCTGGCTATGATCCACCCATACCTGTCCCTGCTTTACCGACGCCCGCCATAACCGGCCCTGCGTATCGAATGCCATGCTTACGTCACCACCATACGCAACTGTGATGAGCGATACGCATAACATTAAACCCAGCACTAATCGTTTCATTAAAACTCGCTCCAAGATTCCCGGCAATTATAAAATCATCAGTGTCGCGATTCTCGCAGGTGGAAACATTTATGTCATGCTAGCTGGGACTGATTACCGATAGAATATGGACATAACTAATAAGGGAGACAATAAATGAAGTCATTCTTTCTAAAATTCCTGCTGACCGTATTGCTATCGACGGCTGCCCTTACGGCATTTGCCGAATGCGGCGTAGACACATCCGATGCCGCAGTGAAGGATTGCCTTGCGCAGGACCTGCGCGATTCCGATAAACGCATCAACGCTGTTTATAAGCTGCTGATGGGAAGCATGAACGACGCAGACAAAACCTCTCTGCGCGATGCACAGCGTGCATGGTTGAAGAATAGAGATAAGGCTTGTAGTCTGGATAACAAGGAAAGCAATCGTGAAAAATGGCTGCAGGCGATACTCACTAACCAGAAAAAGACAGTATGCGTAGTGCGCTACACATTCGAGAGAGTGTCTGAACTCGATGCATTGCTGAAACAGAAAGCACCTGCCAAAACCGTTGAAGCTCCCGTAGCACCTCAGGCACCCCAATTCCCCACCGATGCTGCGGGTGCAGCTCCTACCGTTCCTCTACCCGCCAGCTTCGTGTTTGCCGAGGACGGCTATAAAGCGATCACCGCCAACAGTCACGAACGCGGTAAATGGTACTACGAGGTTTGGATAGACCGGGCTGCCATCGCGCACATGGGTGACTTGCTCATCACTCCGGGATATTTCTCACAAAAAGGATATGGTGTCATACGCATGGTCAACGTTCGTCATACCCAGACAGGCATGCCGCCCATCGTGATCGGGCTTGCGCTCGATCTGGATGATGGCTTTGTATACGTCCGGCAGGATGAGCAATGGAAGGTAGCGCCCGGCGTTGCCGGTGCGGTTACAGTGCCTATGAATGCGCCTTTCGTCGGCGGCATAGAATCAAGCACTAACATTCGTGAGCTTATCAGTCGTGGGCTGGTCAAGGTGAATGTGGGTGAACGCCCATTTGGCACTACACCGCCGGAAGGATATCGCGCCTGGGGCGAAAACTGAGATCGTTAACTGCATTGGCCGTCTTGATGATGGCCAATGTCATAACACCTGCCTATGCGCAGGAGTGTCTGGTGGCTATTGATACAGGGCATACCAGACAAAAACCCGGGGCCACCAGCGCAAGAGGTGTCGTCGAGTGGAGATTCAATGCCGTTCTGACCGCAAAAGTGGCTGCCTCACTCAAAAGCAAAGGGATACCGGCCGTCCTGTTGAATGCCGATGGCGACCCTATATCTTTGCAGGATAGAACAAGACAGGCAAAAGAAGCAGGCGCCACGCTGTTCATCTCGATACACCATGATTCTGTACAACCGCGTTATCTGTCCGCATGGGAATGGGAAGGCGGTAAACATCTATACAGCGATATGTTCCATGGTTATGGCCTTTTCGTTTCTGCGCTAAATCCTGCCTTCGATGAAAGCATGGCAGTAGCCACCCGTCTTGGAGACGTATTGTTAGCGGATGGACTAAGACCCAGTCTGCACCATGCCGAAAGCATTGCGGGGGAAAACAGGCCTTTGCTCGATGCGAGCCGAGGCATCTATCGGTTCGATGACCTGATCGTTCTAAAGACGGCTTCCATGCCAGCCGTACTGATCGAGGCCGGTGTCATTGTGAATCGCGATGAAGAACTGCAAGTCATGACGCCCGACTATCAGGCAAAGATCGTCGATGCGGTCTTGAATGCGGCAACGGATCACTGCACCAGGATAAGCGCATCGGCCACCATTACCGAACAGAACGAGCATGAATGACCGCGAAAGCACATACCCAACTTCCAGCATGCTGGCCGATCTCTTGTAAAATGTAGGCATGCCTATTTCCAGAACGTTCCACCATTTTTTCGAGTCGGAGAAATCCAGCGGCATCCTGCTGATCCTGTGCACGATAGCGTCGCTTCTCGTGGCCAATTCTTCTTTCGGGTCGGCTTATCTGCATTTCTGGCATGCCGATGTGGCGGGCTTGTCGGTCGAACAGTGGGTCAACGACGCATTGATGGCGATATTCTTTTTGTTCGTGGGTCTGGAGCTTGAGCGCGAGTTATACAGCGGCGAGCTTTCCGATCTCAGGAACGCGCTGCTACCCATATTCGCCGCCACCGGCGGTGTCATTGTTCCTGCGCTCATCCATTTCTCGCTCAATCACGGCATGCCCACGCATGCAGGCGCGGGTATTCCCATGGCGACCGACATCGCTTTTGCGCTCGGCGTGCTGGCCTTGCTGGGCAAACGCATACCGCTCTCACTCAAGATCTTGCTGACCGCATTGGCGGTGATGGACGATCTGGGCGCGATCATCGTCATCGCCGTGTTCTATACCGCGCAGGTATCGCTGGTTTATTTGCTGGGTGCGCTCGCCGTGTTCGGCGCGATGGTGGTACTTAACCGTGTGTTCCGGGTGATGGCGCTGTTGCCCTACTTACTGGGCGGAGCATTGATGTGGTTTCTGATGCTGAAATCCGGCGTGCATGCCACCATCGCGGGGGTATTGCTGGCGTTCGCCATTCCGTACTCTGCCAAGACCGACGATGAGGCCTCGCCTTCGCACCGGTTGGAACATAGGTTGCACAAGCCGGTGGCGTTTCTGATATTGCCTATCTTCGCGTTGGCCAATACCGGCATCGTCATCGAGGCAGGCTGGCAGCATGACCTGCTCAACAGCAATAGCCTGGGCATCATGGGCGGGCTGATATTGGGCAAGCCGCTGGGCATCACATTATTGAGTTTTGTTGCGGTAGCATCGGGGATATGCCGACTTCCGGCAGACCTGCGGTGGTCTCACATCTTCGGTGCGGGGTTGCTGGGGGGTATCGGTTTTACCATGTCCATCTTCATCACCAACCTGGCATTCGCCGATAGCACGCATTTTATCAATGCTTCAAAAATGGCGATCCTGTTGGCGTCTTGTTGCGCCGGTTTGCTGGGCTTCCTGTGGTTGAGATCACTCGACCGCGAAACCTAGTTATTCCGGTTCTTACGTTACTTATGCGCCACGACCAGCTGCGTGGTATCTACACTCTTAACGCTCTCTACTTGCTCGGCCAGGTCTTTCACATGGTCGATGGCATTCTGGCTTGGTAGCGCGCCTTTCAGCACCACTACGCCATGCGTGGTTTCCACGGTCACATCCACGCCGTTGCCCACGTTATCGGCAAGCAACACTGATTTCACTTTGGTGGTGATCCAGCTATCGGACATCACACGCTTGGTTTTCGCCAGCGTCTTGTTGCTGTGAGGGGTGGTCAATTCATTATCCACGCTCTTTACACCCTCGACCGTTTTGGCATCTTCCAGCGCTATATCTGCGGCCTGCTGGCTGCTCGCCGAGCCCTTGAGGGTAACCACGCCGTTAGTGGTCGTCACCACGATCTGCGAATTATTCAGGCTGTCTTCGCCCACGAATTTGGCTTTCACTTTTCCGGTGATAAAGGTATCGGAAACTGCCGCCCCCAAGCCATCGCTATGCGCTTGCGGCCCGTCGTCGTCACCGGCCGCGAAAGCCACGCCGAAGCCTAATCCGATACTCAGACTGGCAAGGGTCAACATACTGCCGAAAGAAGGCTTGCAAGGTGGATACAGGGTGCTCATGATGTTTCTCCTTTCATGTGGTACGAACTAAGTGCTTACGAGATATTCGTGACTGTATTCTGTGCATATAGCGCCATCCGGTCTGTTCGTCATCGCACACAACCCTCTCTTTTTTTGCATGTCATGCAATTGCAATCTTCTGTGCGTCAGCGCACAGACCCGATTTTCCGAGACTACTAATCTGGCCTCGTTGGTTCGATGGATGGTTCGCTAGATGGATAGTTAGTTATCTGTCGGCCAAATCGTTAAATCTTTAAATCATTAAGGAGATTGAAATGAACAAGGATCAAATCAAAGGCGCTGCAAAGAACTTAGGCGGTAAGGTTCAGGAACAAGCCGGTAAGCTCGTAGGCAGTAACAAGGAGCAAGCCAAGGGCCTGAAGAACCAGGCTGAAGGTAAAGCGCAGCAAAACTTCGGCAACCTGAAGGAAGACATCAAGGATGCTTACAAGCACTAACTCATATGCGTTTGTGCACATCACTTTGATTTAAAACTTGAGGTAAAAAAAACAGCCGTCATTCGCGGCTGTTTTTTCATGTCTTGCAGATGTGTATGACGACTTTATATCTTACAAACCTGGCATCATCCCAACACATGAGAGGGATCGCCCAGCGGGATATCCGTGATCAGCCGTTCATACTCCGATCTCACCACCTCATAGCATTCGCACGCCGCCTTCTCCAACCCGGGCCGGTCCAGTACCTCGATATGGCCGCGGCTGTAGCTTATCAGTCCGGCGCGTTGCAGGTTACCGGCAGCTTCGGTGACGCCTTCGCGGCGCACGCCCAGCATGCTGGCGATCAGTTCATGGGTGATGGCCAGGTCGTCCGAAGGCAGGCGATCCAGGGTCAGCAACAGCCAACGGCATAGCTGCTGCTCGACGGAATGGTAGCGGTTGCATACCGCGATCTGCGAAGTCTGCGTCAGCAATGCCTGGGCGTAGCGCAACAGCAATTGCAACACTGCACCGCCGCGACTGAATTCATTCTTGAGCAACTCGCCTTTCATGCGGTAGCCGTAGCCTGCAGCCCGTACCACGGCGCGGCTGGGGGTGGTTTCCCCACCCAGGAACAACCACAGGCCGACGATACCGATATTGCCGATCACTGCGATCTCGGTCGAAGAGCCGTCCTCCAGCACATAGAACAGCGAGACGATGGCAGTAGCGGGGAAATAGACATAATGTTGCGTGGCCCCGCCTTCGCGCAGCACCTCGCCGAGCGGCAACTCGATCAATTCAAGATGGGGGGCGAGACGCTCATACTCGGCGGCGGGTAATGCGGCGAGCAAACGATTCTGAACCAGACTTTGGGACAAATCCATCAACCAGCTCCAATGGGTTTAATCATGACAGGGTTTAACGATTGCGATATTTACCGATTTAGCTATCGATTTAGTTTTGTAGATTTTATTCAAACTGATATTCCATTGCCAGTGTAACATGTGACACAGACGTAGGCTTTTGATACACCCTGCTTAAACAGCAGCGCTATGTGTACGTTAGCGAACAGACCCTTTGTATGAGGTTGCGTATTCTGCATTCATGTACTTATTTAAAATTTACTTAATCCAAAAAGGAACCTTGTGATGAATAACTCAGTCAGCTCCAATAATGACAAATTGGTAAAAGATATCAAATCCGTAGTGGCTGATGCTGAAGCCATTCTCAGTGCGACTGCCGACCAAACCGGCAAGGAAGTGGCTGCATTGCGCTCCACCCTGACCGCCAAACTGGTCGATGCCAAACAACGCCTCATCACCATTGAAGAAGCCGTGATCGACAAGGCCAAGGAAACCGCTGCGGCCGCCGATGAATATGTGCATGAGAATCCATGGCAATCCGTGATCATCGCGGGCGGTCTCGGCTTTCTCATCGGTTACCTCAGCTCATCGCGTCGCGACTAAACGTCATGACAGCGGAGAGGGGGCTGTTTGCGTCGGTTAAAACACTGCTCGGCACTTTGCTGGGCATGGCGCAAACGCGCCTTGAGCTGGTAATCAACGAACTGGAAGAGGAGCGGCTGCGTTTCATCCGGCTGCTGCTCTACAGTTTGTTCATGATGTTGTTCTTCGGTCTGGGCACTGCCTTACTCACCCTATTAGTCATCGCCGCGTTCTGGGATACCCATAGATTGCTGGTCATCGCACTCATTTCCGTGACTTATCTCGGCATTGCGCTCTGGCTCGCCCTGCACGTGATCGGTGAAGCCAAACACCGCCCCAAGATGTTTGGCGCCACGCTGGCGGAAATCGCCAAGGACGCCGCGGCATTGGAGTCTGCTGAATGAATCTGCATGAGATCCGTATACGTCGCACCATGTTATTACTACGCATCGCGCAACAACGCAGCGATGTGGAAATGTTCGCGCAAGCGTTAAAACCGCCCGCCCATCTTTACGACCAGGGTTATGCATGGGCGCAAAAGATCAAACAACATCCGATCGCCACTTCCTTGGGCGGCGCGCTGTTCTCGATGCTGGTGCTGCGCAAACTGCCCTTCCGCAAGTTCGGCCTCACCACTGCGCTCTCCTTGATGAGCTGGTGGAAAGCCTCGCACCCGCCCAAGCCCTCTTCGCATACCTAAAAGCATAACAAAGGCCGGTCGCATGACCGGCTTTTTGTTTGCCCGCGATTAAGGTCGATTACGACGGCTCGAATAATGCCAGCATCTTGCTGGATATTTTTTGCTTCAAACGCCAATAATCCTTCCATGGATCTTCTTTGAGCCGATCCAGTCTTTTCGGCGCAGTGGCTATGGTAAAAGACTCATTTTTAATACCTGATTGCAATTCATCCCAGAAGATGGGCATGGAGACCGTGGCGTGCGGTTTGGTGCGGGTAGAGAACGCTGCGATCGCAGTGGCACCCGAACCGTTCCTTAGATAATCGATGAATATTTTGCCGTGTCTTTTATTTTTCGAGATATTAGCCGTGAAGCGATCCGGTATCTGTTTTTCCATATGTGCAGCGAACGCTTTGGTGAAGTTTTTAATGGTGGCCCAGTCATGCTGCGGAACGATGGGTACTACGACATGCAAACCTTTTCCGCCGCTGGTCTTGAGAAACGACTCCAGCCCTATCTCGCTCAACAACCCTTTGGTCAACTGAGCGGCATCTATCACGTACTGCCATTCCAGGCCTTCGTCCGGATCCAGGTCGAAGATCAGCCGATCCGGCTTGTCCAGATGTCCTTTGCTGGCTCCCCATGTATGCAGCTCCAGCACGCCCATCTGCACCAAGGAGATGATGGCGGGCAGGTCATTGGCCAACATATATTCTTTATCCTTGGCGCTGGTCGGTACCACGATGCGTTGAATGGCAGTATCTGCCATGGAGGTCGCGTGTTTCTGGAAGAAACATTCCTTATCGGTGCCGTCCGGACAGCGCACGATAGAGAGCGGCCTATCGATCAGATGCGGCAATATCCATTGCTCGACATGTTGATAATAGCTTGCCAGATCATGCTTGGTGACTTCGCCTTCAGCGATCAGGACTTTCGAGGGATGGGTAAGCCGAACACCGGCGATGTTTTCAATTGCATTGGTAGAACTCGGTCGCGATGACGGTTCGGGTTTTGCCAGCGCTTCGACCTGCTTACCGTTTAAGGGGCGTTCATGGACGATCTCCGTGGCGGGTTTATCGCTACGCAGCGCGAGGAAAGAAGAATGGCGTATCAAGCCGGAATCCGTCCATTGCGCGAACTGCACTTCGGCGACCAACTTGGGCTCCAGCCAATGAACACCGTGCGCGCTTTGCCCGGTGGGCGGGTCGACGAATGCCGGGTCTGGCCGGTGTAACTTGGCAGTGAGTTTGGCGATAGCAGCGAGACTCTCTGCATCGAAGCCGGTACCGACTCTGCCGGCATAACGCAGTGCGCCTTCGGCATCGTATACGCCCAGCAGCAAAGCCCCGAATCTTTCGCGGCTGCCAGCGGGATCGGTATACCCTGCGATGACGAATTCCTGGCGTTGGCTGCATTTCACTTTCAACCAGTCGTTGCTGCGGAATTGATGGTATTCGCCGTCTTTGCGCTTGACCACCACGCCTTCCATGCGATGCGTGCATGCATCCTGGAACGAGTCCTGCGCACTGCCTTCGATATGCGGGCTGTAATAGAGGCCACTGGCCGGATCTACTTTATCCAGCATGGTTTTTAGCAATTCTTTACGATCGATCAGGGGCAACTGGGTCAGATCATGACCGTTGAGATACATCAGGTCGAAGATAAAGTAGGCCAGGCGCACTTTTTTTCCTAAGCGTGCGGCATTCTGCAATTCCTGGAAACTGATAGACCCATCCTCTGCCAACGCCACAACTTCTCCGTCAAGCCAGGCTTGAGACACTTCCAGCTTTTTTAGCGCCTTGACGAGGTCGCCCCATTTCTTCGACCAGTCGTTACCGTTGCGCGAATACATGGCGACTTTACCGTGGTCGATCCGGGTCAAAGCGCGATAGCCGTCGTATTTGATCTCGACCAACCATTCATCGCTCGCCGGGGCTTTAGCGGCAAGCGTAGCCAATTGCGGTTGATACGATTCGGGCATCGGTGTTTGCATCGCCTCTTCAGGCGGGGACGTAATAGTGGGAGGCTTTTCCTCTAGTATTGTTTTCTGTTTGCCACTTAAATGCTTGACGCTTTCCGGATGATTCTCCGTGACCTCGGCTTCATCGCCGGTCTTTGCTTCCTCGTCTTTTTCCTTGATGAGCAGCCAATTCTCTTTATCGCTTTTTACCGCGGCAGACTTCATGCGCACCAGCGCCCATTTGCCCGCCAGCTTGACGCCATGCAGCCGGAATTTCATGGAACCGTCTTTATAGCTTTGCGCGGGGTCTCCTATCGGTTCCCAAGTCCCGCGATCCCACAGCAAGACATGCCCAGCCCCGTATTGATGAGCCGGGATATCGCCTTCGAAAGTCCCGTAGCTCATGGGATGATCTTCGACATGCACAGCCAAACGCTTGTCTTTGGGGTCCAGACTGGGGCCTTTGGGAATGGCCCAGCTTTTGAGGCTGCCGTTGAGTTCCAGCCTGAAGTCGTAATGCAAGCGCCGCGCATGGTGTTTTTGAATATAAAAGGCCAGCTCTTTGCCGGAAGCGACCATACTCCCCCTGGGTTCCGGGGTGATATCGAAATCGCGTTTCTGCCAATATTTGGATAGGCCCATGCAGCTCTGCCTATTTTCTGGAAGCAACTTTGGGAGGAGCGGTTTTCAAGTCGGCATCATCCGCTTTCGGTTTGCTACCCAAACTCTGTTTGAGCAACTCCATCAAGTCGACCACGTTACTGGGCTTAGGCTCAACTTCCTGTTCCGTTTCTTCGGGCTGCGTCAATGCATGGGTTTGTTTGGCTTTGATCTTTTTCTCGACCATTGCCAGGATGTCTTCACGGAAAGTATCGTGGAATTGCGCCGGGTCCCACTTTTCCGTCATCTCGGAAACAAGGGAATTGGCGAGTTTGATCTCTTTGGCAGAGATCGTGCTGCTGCCTGCAGCAGGCAAATCCAAATCGGCGGCAGGCCTGATCTCGTCGGCATATCGTAAAATATTGAGCACGATGGCATCGTCGACCGGCATCAAGGCCGCCAGATGCTGTTTGGTGCGGATGACTACCTGCGCGATACCTATCTTCGCGCTTTGCCGCAACGTCTCGCGCAGGAGGCTATAAGCTTTGTCGCCGCCTTTGCCGGGTTTCAGGTAATAAGGTTGTTCGAAGTAAAGCGGCGAGATATCGGCTACTTCCACGAAACATACGATATCGATGGTCTGGGTGGACTTTACGTTAGCCTTCTTGATATCGGCGTCCGATAAGACGACATATTCGCCTTTTTCATATTCGTATCCCTTCACGATATCTTCCGGCTTGACGTCTTTGCCGGTGACCTTGTTATAGCGTTTATAGCCTATAGGCGCGAAATCCCGTTTATCGAGCATATCCAGATCCAGGGCAGCGGCATTATGCGAAGGGTATAACTCCACCGGAATATGCACTAGACCGAAACTGATGGCACCTTTCCAAAGGGAATGCGGCATGGGTGGACTCGTGTGGGAGGATGATTGCTCGGGGAATAGCACCGCCGTGATCGGAAAGGAAACCTCTGGGAGGAGCCCTCTCCGATACAGTCAAGAACTATGAGCTCTTACGGTTGTGGCTATCGCTTTGGCCATGCTGATCACTAAACCCTGATTGCTGGGTTTTCTGGCCTTGATTGCCGGATTGAGTGTGTTGCTGGTTGGAATTGCCGCCGGTCGATGTACCCTGGTTCTTCTGGTTCTGACCGGATTGCTGCTGCTGGTTGGAACCTGACTGCGACTGCTGGTTTTTCTGGTTCTGGCTGCTTGCCTGAGTAGGCTGATCGCTGGAACCGCTCTTCATGTTATTTTGATCCTTACACATGTTAAAACTCCTTCTTAAAAAATCTCTTTATTTAGGTATTCACATCGCAAAAATCGACCTAAGAGATTCGTTAAAAAATTGCAACGTGAACGATCAGGTTAACGACAGCCCTTTTTCCCAATCATCAGAATTATTCTGAATTAAAAGTAGGATTTTCTTTATGGACCGGGTTGAATGCGACTGCGACCTCATCACGTAAGCCATAAAAAAGGCCGATCGCATGACCGGCCTTTTTATTCGCCTGCTAATGCCTACGCCTTGTTGCGCGAAGACACTGCCAACAGCACACCGCCGACGACGATGGCAGCCAGGCTCGCCCATGGTGGAATGGTGACGTGTTCCTTTTCGGTCAATTTAAAACTCAAGGCTCCGATATTGGCCTGGTGAGTATCCTTGATATAACTGAACCCGCCATAGGCGGCTCCGAGGAAACCGAGGACGATGAGTGTTATGCCTACTACTTTGCTTGCGTTCATGATATCTCCTTAAAATGGGCGCCGACCACGGATCAGGCGGATGACTACCGCCACGATCGCGAGCAGCAATAGAATATGAATAAAGCCGCCTAGCGTGTATGCGGACACCATGCCCAGCAGCCACAGGATGACCAACAGTACTGCAATCGTTTCAAGCATCTTTATTCTCCTTTCACTCTCAAATCGCCTGCATTAATGATGATCGTGATCGTCATGATGGTCGCCGCCATGGCCGTTATCTCCGCGATCCGGCCCATGCCTGTCGTCATTGCCTTGCGGACGTTGCTGTTGCTGGGGCGCAGCTTGAGGATGCGGTGCTACTTGTGCCTGCGGACGTTGCTGCTGTTGCGGCGGCACTATCTGCGCCTGCTGGCCGATGGGTCGGAATTGCGAGTGTGAGCCTGGTTGCGGGGCTTGCGGCTGACCGATGGGCCTGTATTGCGACTGGGGTGCCTGTTGCGGACCCTGCGCATGCGGTTGGTAGTGGTTCTGGTGACCGATGTTGCGTTGCTGCTCTACTGCATGCGGATAGCGGTCGCCGGAATATTGCCGTTGATAAGTCGGCAAAGGTGCGGCATGCGGTGCATTGTTATGATCCCAATGATTCCAGCCGTTATGGTGCTCGCGCCAGTCGTTGCCCCAGTGTTCGCCCCAATGCGGCGGTCTGTCTGCGACCCAGCCATGGAAATACTCCGGCGGACGGCGATAGTAACGCACCGGAACGCGCAATACGAACAAAGGCACGACATCCGGCGGGGTCAATTCCCATGGGCCGTTGTACCAGTTACTGGTATACCAGTTATCGTTGTCGTAGACCCAATACTGGCCGTCATAAAAGAAATAATTGGAATTCGCCGATGGGTCGTAATACACCGGATAACCCGGTACCGGCACCAGGTTAGGATAGGTCGGCACATTGAAGCCGATGTTGATGTCTACGCCAGCGTCGGCTTGGGTCGGTGCCATCTGGCACAACGTTAACGACAACGCCACCATCATATAGCGCAATTTATGTCCCCCTCCGATTAACCGTGTAGTAGCGGCGGATTTTGTTTTCATTTTGATCTCCAGTCATTGACCTGTTGTAACCGTTAAATAGGCTGACCCATTCTCTCACGTCAGCGAAACAACCGGTCACACTGCAGGCGTAGCGTATCGCTGATTGCGTCTGGGTGACCGGTACGTTTCTGAGGCAAGTTTGCGCGCGACGGTTTCATCTCGTCTGTGCGCTATCACACATGAAAGTGAAAATATCGCATTAAAAACAGGAATGCCGGAAATATGCGGGCAATTATTAAAAGTCCTGTCTATTTACTATGTGATGTACCGCACAGACGATTTATTCGAAAGTGCTTAATCTACGTCTCATGCAGCCTGAAATGGGCTGCACAGAACAACCCGTATTTTTATTATTGATCCATTAATCATAGAAAAGAAAGAAGGTACATCATGAAAACTCCATTCAAAACCAACCGTACAGCGATCTGCCTACTGGTAGCCGCTATGCTGGCCCCGATCGCCACGAATGCTGCGACCGACCAGAACCCTTCATCGGCCAAAGTATTCGTCAAGGACTCGGTGATTACCACCAAGATCAAGGCCAAGCTGGCTGCAGAAAAACTGCCCAGCCTGATCCATATCCGCGTGGATACCGACAGCAACGGCTTTGTTGAACTACGAGGCACTGCCAAGACTCAGGAAGAGATCGACAAGGCCGGTGAGATCGCCAAAGGCGTCGAAGGCGTGACCGAAGTCGAGAACGACATCCATGTCGCCCAGCCGCACGGCAAATGGTCCAAGAACAGCAATGTGTCGGGTGACGACCAAGTAGAAACCCGTATCCAGGCGATGCATGCCAAGTTGGCTATCACGCCGGCACAAGAAGCCCAATGGTCTCTGGTTGCCGATGTGATGCGCGACAACGAAAAGAAGATGGAAGACCTGGCCAAGAGCCGTGCACAGCGTTCTAACATGACCGCGGTCGAAAATCTGGAATCCTACGGCGAGATCACCGATGAACACGCCGACGGTATCAAGAGATTCACGCCGGTATTCTCAGCGCTTTATGACGAAATGTCGGATGCACAGAAGAAGAATGCAGATGCCATTTTCAGTCACAAGATCTCGCATCGCGAGCATAAAGCCTAAACCTAAAGCGTAATGACGGCTTAGGCCATCACTCACTTTAAACCATGAAAGGTTACAAAATGAAAACCTCTACTCAACAATCGAAACAACCGCGTTCCATCGTCGGCAAGCTGATGATGGCGCTCCTGATCAGCTCTGCGCTGGGCAGTGTCACGCCGGCGCTAGCCGATCCGTATTATGACCATGACCGCGATCACCATTACGACCATCGCGATTGGCACCACGATCATCGTCATTGGGATCGTTACGATCATGATCGCGTCTATGTGGAACCGACTCCGGTTTATGCACCGCCACCGGTCTACTATGCGCCTGCGCCTTCTGCCGGCATCAGCGTAGTGCTACCTATCCATATCCGCTAATACAGTGGGCATGATGAGTAGCAGCATGGGTATCGTTCAAAACCGTTTAATGCAAACGGTGGCGAACGATACCGTTTTAACTTTCGTCGCATAATGAACACATTTATTAATTAATAATTTTTTTGGGGGGGGGAAGGTCATGATGATACGCGCCTTGAAGTTTACGGCTGTTGCATGCTGTGTATGCCTCGCAGCCGGTTGCGCGACGCTGCCCGACACCCAGTTCCTGAATGACCGTTACACCAAGCAGGAAGCGCAGTTCCAGAACGCGCGCGGCCAGCTTTCAGAACAAAAAAGCGCTGCCATCATTGCAGACCTGAAGCGTAAATCCGGCAATATCGACATCCTGGATAAACAGATCGCGCTGGAGCAACAGATCGTCGGTAGCGCGTTAGTAGTAGGCAACAAAGTCACCTTGTTGCAGGACGGCCCCGCCACCTATCAGGCCATGTTCGATGCCATCCGCAATGCCAAAGATAATATCAACGTCGAATCCTACATCATCGAAGATACCAAGGTAGGCCAGCAATTCGCAGACTTGCTGCTGGAACGGCAGGCGAACGGCGTGCAGGTCAATATGATCTACGACAGTGTCGGCGCACTACATACCAGCAAGGCGTATTTCGACAAACTCACTCAGGCGGGGGTGGCAGTACTTGAGTTCAACCCCATCAATCCGCTGACGGCGAAAAAATCCTGGGATCCCAATCACCGGGATCATCGCAAATTACTGGTGGTCGACGGACGTATCGCCTTCCTCGGCGGCATCAACATCAGCGACGTCTATTCCAGCGGTTCATCGCTTCACAGGGACGATGACGATAAAAAGACCGGATGGCGCGACACCGATATCCAGATCGAAGGGCCGGTAGTCGCAGAATTCCAGAAATTATTCATTAGTCACTGGACCACACAGCAAGGCAAAGCGCTGGTCGAGAAAAACTACTTTCCGCAGCTGAGCACGCAAGGCAAAGAGATCGTGCGTGCCATCGGCAGCACGCCGGATGACACTTACAGCTTTATCTACCTGACGCTGATCTCGGCGATCACCAATGCGGAAAAAGAGGTGCATATCACCAATGCCTATTTCGTGCCTGATCCGCAACTGGTCAAAGCGTTGATCGACAGCGCCAAACGCGGCGTGGATGTGAGGTTGATCCTGCCCGCGACTTCCGATTCAGCAGCGGCTTTTTACGCCGGGCGCTCGCATTACGAAGAGTTGCTGAAAGGCGGCGTGAAGATATATGAGCGGCGCGGCGCGGACTTGCATGTCAAAACCGCAGTGATAGACGACGTATGGGTTTCCGTGGGTTCCAGCAACCTCGATTGGCGTAGCGCTCTGGATAACGATGAGATCAATGCCGTGATCCTGGGACACGAATTCGCGCAAGAGATGGAGGATGCATACGCCAAGGACCTAGCCGCTTCCGACCAGATCACCTTGGTAGGCTGGCAACACCGCTCGCTACTGGAAAGATTCCGCGAGATGGAAAGCAGGCTGATCGGACACCTGCTTTAACTTAGATTTAAAGCTGGCTCTGCGGATGCTGCTCCATATGCATACGCTCGGTGACATCCATGCCGATACCGCGATAGCCGATATAGCGACTGTTAATATCAAAGATAGGCTCGCCGCTGACTTGTAGATACTGCGTGCTGCCGTTAGCATTGCTGCGGCTATAAATGAAATCCAGGAACGGTTTCCGGGCAGCGATATTGGCATCCAGTTGCTCACGTTCCGCGGCATTCCAGCCGCCTCCCAATTTACTGGCGCCCCCTACCGCATCTTCCGTTTCCAGCCCCAGCATTTCGAATACCGGGCCGGAAACATTGGTGAATTTCCCTTTTGCATCCTGTTCCCAGTACCAGTCTGACGACAATGAGGTGAAACTCTTGAAACGTGCTTCGCTCTCACGCAATTCAGCAGTACGCTCCAGCACGGTTTGCTCCAATAGCTTGTTGTGATTATCCAGTTTCCGGTACAACAGGCGCACTTCCAGCATATTGTGGATGCGTGTCTGGACTTCAAACAGATCGAACGGTTTGCTGACAAAATCCTTGGCACCCGCCTGTAGTGCCCGCAGTTTATGCGCAGGCTGGGCAGTGACAACCAGCACCGGCAGATAACTACCCACCTCAATGTCCTGCAAACCTTGCATCACCTGAAAGCCGTCCATCTTCGGCATCTGCAGATCGAGCAGGATCAGATCGTAGCGATGTTTCTTATGTAACTTGCACACCGTGCGCGAATCCAAAGTAGAAGTGATGTGCCGGTAGCCTTGGGCACGCAGCATCTGTTCCAGTAGAATGACATTCACTTGCTGATCGTCCACGATCAGGATACTCGCGTTCAGAATCTCGTTTTCATCAAGCATGGAGTTGCTCCCTAAAAATCATTTGTGTCGTCACAGTATTTCCTTACTTTCCATACCATTTTCCGTAGCATGCAGCAACGCGATATCCAGCGCTTCCATGAACTCATTCACTTTGATCGGCTTGGTCAGGTAGCGGAAGAACCCCGCTTCCAGTCCCATGGCGATATCTCGCGGCACTGCATTAGCCGACAGCGCCATCACCGGAATATGAGCTGTCAACGGATCGCCTTGCAGAATCTCCAAAGCACCGTAACCGCTCAGGCCGGGCAGATTGATATCCATCAGAATCACGTCCGGCTGCTGCGCACACGCCAACTTGATACCCAAATGCGCATCAATAGCAGTGATCAAGGTCAGGTCGCCACGACGGGCGATCAATTGCTCTACCAGGATGAGATTAGCCGGATTGTCTTCGACATACAGCACGGTGCGTCTCGACGACGAACCCTTGAGCGAGGCCAGTCCGGTTACAGGAATCGGCGTGATATGGTCTTGCAGCAGCGCCGGTGTATCGGCCAGCGCCAGTTCGACCCAGAAGATGCTGCCGATACCCACATGGCTTTCCACCCCTATGATACCGCCCATCAACTCGATCAATTGCTTGGTGACCACCAAACCGATACCGGTGCCCTCTTCGCCGCCGCTCTCCTGCCCCAAACGGTTGAATGGCTGGAATAGTTGTGCAAGCTGTTCTCCGCTCATGCCGATACCGCTGTCTTTGACACGTATCCGTACCCGGCTTTCAGCGCTAACCTGCCTTTTTAAAACCGTACATTCCACTACCACGCTGCCGCCTTCGCGGTTATATTTGATGGCGTTGGATAACAGATTGATCATGACCTGTTTAAGCCGGGTTCTATCGGCATGCACATACAGCACGCCGTCGAAAGCGGGAAAAGTCATTTGCACGCCGCGGCTCTCCGACTGAGGACCTATCATGGCCTGACAATCCTGTAACACCTCTCCCAGCGACATGGGTTCCAGGGAGATGCTGACCTGACGGGACTCGATCAATGCCAGATCCAGTATCTCGTTGATCAGTCGCAGCAAATACCACCCTGCCTGCAATATCTGGTCTATGGATAGTTGCTGCGCCTCCGAAGGCGGCGGTTTGGCCGATGCCAATAACTGCGCGAATCCAAGTACGGCATTCAGCGGCGTGCGTAATTCATGGCTCATGCTGGACAGGAATTCCGACTTGGCCAGATTGGCTTTTTCCGCCGCGGTCTTGGCGGCAGCCAATTCCACATTGTTTTCTCTCAAGCGTTGATCGAGTAGCGCCTGCTCCGCTTCCACCTGCTTACGCGCGGTGTTATCGGTGCCTATCAACAGATAGCCGATCACCCGGTCTCCCGCATCGCGCAAAGCCGTGACCGACACCATCGCCGGAAAACGGCTGCCGTCCTTGCGGATATAGGTCAGCTCATAGATATCTTCGATACCTCGCGTGGCCTTGAACACCAGTGCGTCGAATCCGGGGGCGATAGGGGTGCCGAACTCCAGAGTCAATACGGCGGCGCGCGCAATGATCTCCTGCGCATCGGAAATACCTGCCGGGGTGATCTTATCGACCACGTCCGCGGCATCGTATCCCAGCATGCGTTCGGCACCGACATTGAATATCTGGATCACGCCTTTGGCGTCGGTAGCGATACTGGAAAAATTGGCGCTATTGAAAATGGCATCCTGCAATGCACCCGTTTTCAGTAAGGACTGACCAGCCTGCTCGGCATCTTGATCTGCATACTCGTGCAGCTTAGGTTGTATTTTTTTCATAATCCGGCCGCTCCGGAGCGGGACGGCAGAGTTGCCGCTACCGGCTGACGCTGCCGTACATCCGATAACAGGCGTGCGAATTCCTTTTTGACCACGACATAGCATTCGCATACATCCTGTTCCAGGCCAACTCTATCCAGCACCTTGATATGGCCCCGCTTGTAACTGATATATCCGTAGCTTTGCAATCTTCCGGCCGCTTCGGTCACACCTTCGCGGCGCACCCCCAGCATATTGGCGATCAATTCCTGCGTGATGGTGAATTCGCTGGAGTACAACCTATCCAGCGTCAATAACAACCAGCGGCATAATTGCTGTTCCACCGAGTGGTGACGGTTGCATACTGCGGTCTGCGACATTTGCGTGATCAACGCCTGGGTGTAACGCAACAACAACCGCATCACCGGCCCGGCACGATTGAATTCTTCCATCAATATCGACGCTTTCAGCCGGTAGCCGTGGCCGCCCGTTTGCACTACCGCCTGGCTGGGCGTACTTTCGCCGCCCATGAATAATGAGACACCCAGTACGCCTTCGTTGCCGACCCCCGCCATCTCGGAAGAACCGCCATTTTCCAGCACATACTGCAATGAGGCGATAGCGGTTGTGGGGAAATAAGCATATTGCAGCTTGCCGCCGGATTCATACAAAACATCGCCGAGCAACATCGGCACCAACTCCAGATGCGGCGACAGGCGATCGAACTCAGCATCCAGCAAGGCTGCCAGAATATGATTGTGGTTCGGATCATGCACGTGCGGCATATCTGAACTCCTATTGCAGTGGTTAATTGCAAGGTTTGGTTGCAGGGGTTAAAAGACAGAGATAAAGCGGCGTAGAAAAAATGCTAGAGGGAAGGCATCCCGGACAAGATAGCACGCCTCTCATATATACATGCATATATCTTTTTCCCCGCATTCATGCTCTAAAACCCCGTCCAGACCATCATTTCAAAAAAACCCTATGGTAGGTGTGCTGGCGTACAGACGGTTCACACCCCTCCGCGTAACCTGCAACTTCGTAATGCTTTTAATTCTTAAAATAAGGAGCTTGAACATGAATACCATCAATAGATTCACAGCCGGTACGCTGGCTGCAGTATTGGTAGTTGGTTTGAGTGGCTGCGGTGATATGACGACACGTCAGAAGGATACCACCGTAGGTGCTGTCGGCGGTGCTGTTGCTGGCGCCGTACTTTCCGGCGGTGTCGTCGGTACAGCGGTCGGTGCCGGTGTAGGTGCAGTTATCGGTAACGAAGTCGGCAAAGGTAAGTAAGTAATGAGTTGTGGCAGCAAGGATGCGTCGAAGGTGCTCCACCTCCGACATCTGCGACGTGTCCTTGTTTTTTATGCCTCCCTTCGTATATCTCGCCATATCCCTATCGCTGCATTCCAATCAACTGTATAAAAATCGAAGTATATAAATTGAAACCCGGCAGTGACAAAGCACTTTCCCGTTTTCAACCGCTACTGGACGGCATGGCGGCACTGTTGCCGCAATGGTTCAGATCTTTAAGCAAGATATTGCTGCAATCGATCACTTCATGGATACACCATCGCGCTGCCAGCAAAGGTGCCGCGCTCGCTTTTTATACCCTGATCTCGCTCACCCCCATCCTGATACTTTCCATCGCCGTGGCAGGTTATTTTTTCGGCGCACAGGCCGCGCAAGGCCAGATCATTGCCCAGATACGCTATCTGGTCGGCCCCAATGGCGCCGTAGCGATCCAGTCATTACTTGCGGCGGCTAACGACCATGTACGCGGCCTATGGGCCACCATGATCGCCAGCGCGCTATTGCTGGTAGGCGCGACCAGTGTCTTCGCAGAGCTGAAAGGCAGCCTGGATGAATTGTGGGGCGTGGAAAAATCACAACTGTCGCCGGTCGGCATGGTGCTGAAAACACGCTTGCTGGCATTCGGGCTGGTACTGGTACTGACTTTCCTGCTGTTGATCTCGCTCGTCATCAGTACCGCTCTCAGCGTGTTCAGCCATTACGTCGGCGGCGTATGGACCGGCTCCTACATCCTGTTCTTCGTGCTGTCGGAGCTGATCTCGTTCAGCGTCATCGCCAGCCTGTTCGCCGTGATCTACAAGATGCTGCCCGATGCACCGCTGTCCTGGCACGATGTGTGGATAGGCGCTGCATTCACTGCAGGGCTGTTCACGTTGGGCAAATACCTGATCGGCATGTATCTCGGTAACAAAGGCGTGGCTTCCGGTTTCGGTGCTGCGGGGTCGGTCACCGCCCTGTTATTGTGGGTTTATTATTCGGCGCAGATATTCTTCCTGGGCGCGGAATTCACGAGACAATACGCGTTGTATCACGGCAGTTTGAAACACCTGACTCTGCACGGGAAAAAAGCGCATCCATTGGCAGCCGATATGGCGTTGACACGCGCTTTACCCGAAGGTTGACCCCAACCTGCCGGCCTGCCCCTAACAGCCTATTCGCCCAGCAGCTCTGCAACCGAATGCAAACTCTCGATGCGTTCCGACACTACCTTGAATATGGCAGTGATGGGAATACCCAGCAACATGCCCCAGACACCCCACAACCAAGCCCAGAACAATAACGAGATGAATACCGCTGCTGCGTTCATTTTGGCGATGCGCCCCGTCATCCAGGTGGTGACGAAAATGCCGATCAGGGTAGAGATCAGCATCGATGCACCGGCGACCAGCAGCACCGGCAACAAGGTACCGAACTGCAAGTAAGCCGCCATGCCGGTAAGGATCGCGATGGCGACCGGGCCGAAATACGGGATCAGATGCAGACAGCCCGCCACCAATGCCCAGGCACCGGCATTATCCAGGCCTATCAAACGGAACACCGCCCAGCTCAACAGGCCCACCATGGTATTGGTGATCAGCAGCATCAGCATGTAACGTTGAACGGAATGATTGATGTCTTCGATGATATGCAGGGTGATCTTCTTGCGCGACAGCGAAGGCCCGGATAGCCGTACCAGCTTGCGCTTGAAAGTATCGCCGGAGAGCAGCAGGAAATAGGCGAGGAACAGCATCATTACCGTTTCGCCGACTAGGCCGAACAGCCCTAAAGAACCGCGCCACAGTATGTCATTGAGTTTGAATTTTGGCTCATCCACCACCACGTGCATGGCGTGTTTCTTGGTGGTGTCGTTCGCATTATTATTCACCGCGCTCGTCACTTTCTCCACTTCATTGGCGGCAAGCTGCATCTTCTCTATGTTGGTCAGCGAGTCCCCATTCTCGCTAGCGATCAACTGTGCGCGCAACTTGGCGCTGGCTTCAGGTAACTTGGTGATGATGGATTCCACCTGCCCGCTCAGCGAATAACCGGCGAAGGCGATGGCGCAGAACAATGCCATCACCACCACCGTAGAACCGAGCGGGCGCGGCACCCAGATGCGTTGCAACCGCTCCACCAACGGATTCAAGGTATAAGCGAACAGGATGCCGAGCAGGACGGTGATGACGAAACTTTGCGCCCAATTCAGCGCGAACATGATGCCGAGCACGGTGATGATCATGATGCCCAGGCTGCGCACCTTGGTGGCATCACCCTCGTCCAGCAGTACCACGCGTGGGAAGGATACTGGCGTCTTTTGCAGCAGCAGGTCTTGTTTTTGCTGTGCGTCTTTCTTCGCCTTTGCAGTGTCGACTGCGGGTTCGGATTTAGTGGTCATGAAAGTCCCCGGTGATGTGGTGCCAGTGTACTAGCAGAGTGTACTAGCAAGCAGGCTGATTAATAAGATTTCATCGCAAAATCGAGCATGCCGCAGCATATCCCAAAAATAATTGCGGTTATGTACGTAAACGCACAGACCCTATTCCTCCTCAAAAACATAATCATTCCGACGATCTTGCTTTAGGCGATCCGGTTTTAGGCGATCTGGCTTCAAGGTCATCTTCAACAACATTGAATAGGAGCTTATGCAAATGAACAGCAACAAAATGAAATTATTGGCATTCGCCATCGCTTGCAGCCTGGGATTCGGGCTCGCGGCATGCAGCCAGACGCATTCGGCCGAAAACTCCGGCCAGGACATGGCAGATAACACCAGTCCCGCTGTGAAAGATGCGGCCACCACCGCCAAGATCAAAACCGCGATCCTGACGGAACCCGGCCTCAAGAGCTTTGAGATCACTGTGACCACCAGGAGCGGCGTAGTCGATCTGACCGGCACGGTCGATAGCCAGGCAGCTCGCGATAGAGCGCAACAGGTTGCAGAAAGATTCTCCGGCGTGAAGTTCGTTGAGAACCAACTGGTTGTTGCGCCTAGTTGATAGGCAGCACAGTGAAATACCGATCGATCATCTAAACCATCTTCTATCTAAATCGTATTCAAGGAGAACGAAATGAACTGGGACCGCATTCAAGGAAACTATAAGCAATTTGCCGGGAGAGCCCGTGAAACATGGGGCGAAATCACCAATGACCACATGGATATCATCGAAGGTCGCCGCAAACAGTTGGCAGGCAAGATCCAGGAACTGTACGGCATAGGCAAGGACGAAGCCGACCAGCAGATCAAGGATTTCGCGAAATCGGTGCGTCACGCATCGGGTACCGAACCGTTGCATTACAAAGCAGACTAAAGCCGACTGCACCCCGAACCATCAACCGGCTATTCAATCCACTAATTAAAACCTGAGGGACACCATCATGACACTAGGAACCATACTGTTAATCATCGTATTACTGATGCTGGTCGGAGCGATACCTACCTGGCCGCATAGCCGCAACTGGGGTTACGGTCCCAGCGGCGGTCTGGGCATACTTCTGGTCATATTGTTGGTACTGGTTTTAGCAGGAACTATATAACAGGCATAGTTGAACGGCAGGTGAGTCATCACCTGCCGTTGCCTTTTGAACATTGAAGAGGATCATCATGAAACATACACTCCCCCCACTGCCCTACGGCTACGAAGCCCTGGAACCCCATATCGATGCACGCACCATGGAACTGCATCACGACAAGCACCATGCATCCTATGTGAACAATCTGAACAACGCCTTGGAGAAATTCCCCAAGCTGCAGGAACATTCCGCCACCTGGCTGCTGCTTAACCTGGACCAGGTGCCGGACACCATACGCACTGCGGTGCACAATAATGCCGGCGGTCACATCAACCATAGCCTCTACTGGCATGCCATGTCGCCTACCGGCCTCGATAAACCCGAAGGTACATTGGCCGAAGCCATCAACCACGACTTCGGTAGTTTCGAGGATTTCAAGAAGAAATTCTCAGAGGCCGGAGCCAAGGTGTTCGGCTCAGGCTGGGTATGGCTGGCACGCGAGCAGGATAAAGGCGGCCATCTGGTGATCACCACCACCAGCGGCCATGACAATCCGCTGATGCAAGGCCTGTTTCCCATTATGCTCAACGACGTATGGGAACATGCCTACTACCTGAAATACCAGAACCGCAGACCGGAATTCCTGGATAGCTGGTGGGCGGTGGTCAACTGGAAAGAAGCCGAACGCCGTTTCGAACATGCCGGAGAAGGCATAGACCAGGAACAGGAAGAACGGGATGAGTTGGCCCACATGGAATAAAGAACAAGCCATGCGCGCCTATACCTTATCGCCGTCGCATATGCGTATCGCCGGCATCGCCCTGCTACTGGGCGTTGCCAGCCTGACGGCATATGCGGCGGCGACCCCGGGTCGTAACGACCTTTCCGGCAACATCGCCGGCAATGCGACCCAGCTCACCAATGTAAAAAAACCGCACTTCAATAGTCCTCCCAATAACCAGATCGAAGTTCAACCCGGCCCCAGTAAATGGATCAGGTTGTGCAGAGAAGGTTGGGAGTGCTCTTCTGCCGATGATGACGTCAAACGCAGGTCTACCTTCAAAGCGTAACTCTTCCCCAAGGGTTACTGCCATACCGCTTTAAACTATTGATTTAAATCAAAGATGCAATAAGCAAAAAGTATTACAGTCAGTGTGTGATAACGCACAGACAGTTTCCCTGACAAGGAAGATGATGGCTGCGAGTGGGGAGGTTATTCGACTCGCCAACCATTAACAACCATTAAAAAGGGAAACGATCATGTTATATACCATTGCTGTGATCCTGGTCATTCTATGGCTGCTGGGACTTGTAACCTCTTACACCATGGGTGGTTTCATCCACATCCTGCTGGTGATCGCTATCGTTGTGGTGCTGTTGCGTGTGATTGGCGGAGGCCCGGTATTATGATTTTATGGAGGAACTATCGCCGCCATACGCATATGACCGGAACCACGGAGATGATGTGATGAAAGCCATCGCACTGGGCGTCTTTACCGGAGGCGTGCTACGCATCGTCTTCGGTACGGGCGCCATGAATTCGACCAGTATGAATGTACCGCGCATCATGTTCGGGATACTGGTCGGTGTCATTGTGATGCTGGCTGTTGGTGGTATTGTAGGGTTGCTCAAATCTTCGGGAACCACCGAAGATATATTCGAAGAGAATGAATCCTCGAATATAGCGAATTAGGATAGTTCCCCATAAATTCTTTCATTACTTGAACAAGGACAAAATCATGCAAAAAACAAAACCAGAAAAGAAAGCCGTGAAATCCAGTGCTGCCAAATCTGCTACGGCGAGCAGATCCATTGCTGCCAAGAAGCAAGATCTGACGCAACGACGCAATGCGCCGCTAGCGACACCGACCGATTTGAAAGCCAAGGCCACCAAAGATATCTCTGCCGGCTTGAACGGGCTTCTGGCCGACGTGTTCGCCATGTATCTCAAGACCAAGAACTTCCATTGGCATATGAGCGGTCCGCATTTCCGCGACTATCACTTGCTGCTGGATGAGCATGGCGATCAGTTGTATGCCATGACCGATCCTCTCGCCGAACGCATCCGCAAAGTAGGCGGTTCCACATTGCGCTCCATCGGTCACATCTCACGCACGCAGCGCGTGCTGGATAACGATGCCGAGTACGTAGCGCCTATGGATATGCTGGCCGAACTGCGCGACGACAACAAGATGCTGGCAGGCCGTCTGCGCGAAGTGCACGACGTGTGCGACGAACATCGCGATATCGCCACCGCCAGCCTGATCGAAGTGTGGATAGACGAAACCGAACGCCGCACCTGGTTCCTGTTCGAAGCGACCCGCCAGGGTGAGGTCGGGCATTGAAACCGGGCATGGCATTTTCCCGGTATTAGCAAGATAGAGCTGTCAGGTTGATCGAAGAACCGATTGAAATTCGATCTGACAGCTCGATTCAAGGAGTAGTGAAATGAATATATTCAAAGTGTTGTTGGTATTGTTGGCAGTCGTGACCATAGGCGCCCTTTCCGGTATGACCAGCGATGAGATGGTACCCCCCGATCAAATGGTGAAGAACGTCGCCAATGATGTGCTGGATGTCGTCAAGAACGACAAGGACATCCAGAACGGCGACACTAAAAAGGTAGTGGCGCTGGCGCAGGAAAAAGTGCTGCCGCATTTCGATTTCGAGCGCATGTCGCGCAACGCACTCGGCAGGCCCTGGGCGACTGCCACCCCTGAACAACAACAGGCTTTTGTGCAGGAGTTCCGCCAACTGACGACACGCACTTATTCTTCAGCGCTCACCAAATACCGTAACCAGACCATCAAATACATGCCTTACGCCGCACAGCCCAATGCGACTGAAGCCAAAGTGAAGACGTTGATCGTGCAACCCGGCGGTCAATCGATCCCGGTGGAATATCTGCTGGAAAAACAAAGCGACGAATGGAAGGTATTCGATGTAGTGATCGACGGCCTGAGCCTGACTGCTGCCCATCGCGGCGAATACGCGGCTGAAGTACAACAGAACGGCATGGACGGCCTGATCAAAAAACTCGCCGCCATGAATAGCAAATAATCGCTGACAGGATGAGCAGCGTTATATACTTTTTTGACACATTGACGAAAGAAACGACTTACCTAACTTACCAAATTTAATTCTACACACCAAGACCGGAGACCATAATGAACTCACAATCCATTGAACTCTCGCCCTCAGGGCACGTTCCCACCGAAATACAGCAAACATCAGAGCTATTGAAACGCCTGTTTCAGGGGTTCAAGGGCACGCTGGCATTTAAATTCTGGAACGGCACCACGGTCAAGTTAGGTAATTTCATCTCCAACAAACAGCAACCGGATTTCACTCTGGTGTGCCGTAATCAACGCGTGATCCGTTCCATCCTGCTCGGACACGACCCGTTGCGTTTCGTGGAAGCGTATTTCCATGACGACCTCGATATCGAAGGCAACATCTTCGATGCGGTAAGCCTCAAAGACTGTTTATACACTCCGCAGATATCGCTACTGGATAGACTAGGTGCGATGTTCACGGTGTTGCGTCTCAAAAACGATGCCGATGTCGAATCCGCCGACCTGACTGCGCACGCCGTCAAAGCGCACACCAAAGCCGAGAACCGCGAGGCCATCGCTTTCCATTACGACGTATCCAACGAGTTCTACGGCTTATGGCTGGACAAGTCCATGGTCTATTCCTGTGCTTATTTCGAATCCCCGGACGCCACATTGGAGCAGGCACAGCGCGCCAAGCTCGACCATATCTGCCGCAAACTGCTGCTGAAACCGGGCGAGAAATTCCTAGATATAGGCTGCGGCTGGGGCGCATTGGTGATCCATGCCGCCAAGCATTACGGCGTGCACTCCCACGGCATCACGCTCAGCCAACGACAGCTGGAACTGGCCACGAAACGCATCAATGATGCAGGCCTGCAGGACATGGTCACCGTCGAATTGCGCGATTACCGCGACCTGCCGGGCGAAGCGGTATACGACAAGATCTCCAGCGTAGGCATGTTCGAACATATAGGCCTGAACAACCTGCCGGTGTATTTCGACATCGTGAACCGCCAGTTGAAACCGGGCGGGCTATTCCTCAACCACGGCATCACCCATGATGTCGAAGGCTGGGAAAAGACTTTATCCACCGAATTCATCAACCGCTACGTGTTCCCCGACGGCCAACTGGATACGGTAGGCAATATCCAGCGCGTGATGGAACGCAGCCGCTTCGAGATACTGGACGTGGAAGCGCTCCGTTCGCACTACGCGATAACGCTGCGCAACTGGGTGGCAAGACTGGAAGCGCATCATACCCAGGCACTCAAATACGTCAGCGAAGCCACTTACCGCGTATGGCGTTTGTATATGGCGGCTTGCGCGCTCGAATTCGAAACCGGCGAGATCGGCGTGTACCAGATACTTTCCAGCAAGCGCGATAACCGCCAAAGCGCGACTCCGCTGACCCGCAAGCATCTGTACAGCTGAATGAAAAATAGCTGAGCGAACGCCGGTTACAGAACTTTGCGCCTTATGTGCGCCAACGCACAGAAGCTTAAAGCGACCCCCGACATAATGTAGTCACGGTGTTCATCCCACTTTATGGATTCCCTCTCCATGGAACACCTAACTGCTCGGCAATGGCACCCCCCGTTGCCGAGCTTTTTTTACAGTTTTTCCTCTACTGATCCATCTCTACCAAAAAGCCGCCATATCTGTACGACAGCGTACAGAAATCAGCGCCGTGTACGCGCATCATTCCTTTAAACATTGACGTTAATGGATCTCTATTTGATCCGTCTTGATACGTAATCCATCTACGATTTAATCCACCTAAAGGCATAAACGATGAGCAAACCCTTCACCATACTCGGCATTCCCGGCAGCCTGCGCCATGGCTCGTACAACCATGCCCTGCTCGTCGCCACCCGCGACCTGTTGCCGGAAGATGTGGTGCTCGATATCTTCGAGTTGCAGGGCATACCCCTGTTCAACCAGGATACGGAGCAACAACCTGCAGCCAGGGTCACCGAATTCAAGGAAAAGATACGCGAAGCGGATGCGATCCTGTTCGCCACACCGGAATACAACTATTCCGTGCCCGGCGTGCTCAAGAACGCCATCGACAGCGCGTCCCGCCCCTACGGCGACAGCGCATGGAGCGGCAAACCGGTCGCGATGATGGGTGCCTCGCCCGGTGCATTCGGCAGTGCCCGCGCGCAATACCACCTGCGGCAGATATTGGTGACTTTGGACATGCCTACGGTCAACCAGCCCGAAGTGATGATCGCGCACGCCGACAAGGCATTCGATGCGCAAGGCAAATTGATAGACGCCAATAGCGCCAAGTTGATATGGCATCTGGTAAAGAATCTGGTGCAGCTGGCGCGGCAATTGCAACCTGCCAAAAAAGCATCCAACGACGATTAGCTATGTGTATGAGTTAACTCACTTTGCATGAAGGAGAACATCATGAAGAAACCCGCTCATGTACCAACACCCGCACCGGTGAATGAAGACGAGGCCGTCACGGCAACCGATCGCGAAACCGAGATCTCGCAGGAGATCTCCGAAGCGCTGGACGCGATCCTGGCCTATGCCTTCACTTTAGACCAGGACTTGCCGCTCACCCAGAAATGGCCTGCATTTCCGCCGCGCCGTTCCGAAGCGGAACGCAGGGGCCTGGATGTGTTCGACAGTAACCGCCTCAACAAACAGCTGAATCAACGGCACGCCAACCGCATCAATTGGAAGGATCAACTGTGAAGGATCCAGCGATGACTGTTTTCAAGCTCAGGCCTGTCGCCTCTTGCGTGCTGGCCTGCATGCTATTGGCAGGTTGCGAGTCGGCTACCCTGCCTTTTCAGGCAGGTACCGGGCCTCAACCCAATCTGCCGCCGCCCAATCAGACGCTCATCCCCACGGTGCATGTGGCTGCGGCGAAAGGCTGGCCTGCGAACGTGATGCCTACTCCTGCCACCGGGCTGAAAGTGCAGGCTTTTGCAGTCAACCTGAATCATCCGCGCTGGCTCTATGTGCTGCCGAACGGCGATGTGCTGGTGGCCGAATCCAATGCGCCGCCCAAGCCGGATGACGGCAAAGGCATCAAAGGCTGGTTCATGAAACTGTTCATGCGCCATGCCGGTGCCAACGCGCCTAGCGCCAATCGCATCCTGTTGTTGCGCGATTCGGATGGCGACGGCGTGGCCGACGTGCGTACAGTGTTCGTGCAAGGCCTGAATTCGCCCATGGGCATGGCACTGGTGGGTCATGATCTGTTCGTGGCGAATACCGATGCGGTGCTGCGTTTCCCCTACGAGACAGGCGCAACAAATATCCGTATGCCAGGTGTTAAAGTCGCCGACCTGCCTGCCGGGACCATCAACCACCATTGGGTCAAGAATATACTCCCCAGCGCCGACGGTAAGGTGCTGTACGCCAGCATAGGCTCCAACAGCAACGCTGCCGAGAACGGCATGGATAAGGAAACCGAGCGTGCCGACATCCTGGAAATAGATATCGCGACAGGCGCCTCCCATATCTTCGCCTCCGGCCTGCGCAACCCCAACGGCATGGC
>DATBPY010000022.1:0-3886 GCA_036561085.1 Methylophilaceae bacterium
TGTTTCACCAGTTTGTATTGGCAGGCGTTGGTGTCCTGGTATTCGTCTATCAGCAGATAGCGTAGCTTGAGCTGCCACTTGTGCAGGGCATCGCGGTGCTCTTCGAACAACTCCACCGGCAACCGTATCAGGTCGTCGAAATCCACCGCCTGATAGGCCTTGAGTGCTTGCTGGTAAAGCTGATACACCTTGGCCGCGGCATGGTCGAATTCTTCCTCGGCCTGGTTAAGGGCCATGTCCGCGGTGATGAAATCGTTCTTCCATTGCGAGATACGCCACTGTGTGAGCTTAAGCAGTTTTTTATCGGTGGTGGCAAGGATGTCGGAAACCACTTTGAAGCTATCGGCGGAATCCAGTATCGAAAAACGCGGCTTGTACCCCAGCAACTGCGCCTCGGAGCGCAATATCTGCAACCCCAGCGAGTGGAAGGTGGTGACAGTCAGGCCCTTGCTGGGCTTGCCTTCGAGCAGTCCGCTCACGCGTTCCTGCATCTCGCGCGCTGCCTTGTTGGTGAAGGTGATGGCGGCGATATGCTTGGGGTCGTAGCCGTGTTGTTCTATCAGGTGCACGACTTTGTGCGTGATGACACGAGTCTTGCCGCTACCGGCACCGGCCAGCACCAACAGCGGGCCGCCGAGGTATTTTACTGCCTCGCGTTGAGGATCGTTGAGTTTGGAAAGCACTGGCTGACTGACTGGGTTTTAAAAGATAAAAAAACAAAGAAAGCAAAAAGAGTAAAAGCCCGGCAAGTCTACCGTGGGTCTGTCAAACAAACAAATCGTTAAATCAATAAACCATAAAACTCACCAGCCGCAGCACCTCCGTTGCCCGGCTTGTAACAATTCCGTCACTATTTTTTCATGCAGTGGCGGCACAGTTTTTTCATGATATTCAGCACAAAAAGCTTGTCATGGTCCGATAGCGGGGCGATCCATGCCTGTATCAACCGCGCTTCACTATCGACTGTCGGGTGCGGTTCTTCCAGTACGTCGCTGAGCTTCGCCCCGAACACTTCCGCGATCTTTTCCAAGGTGCTCAATGACGGTACGGTTGCCCCGCGCTCCACTCGAGATACGGTCTCCGGCTCGACTCCTATGCGTAGCGCCAACTCCTCTTGCGTCCAGGCGGTGAGCTTTCTGATCCTTGAAACGTTGCGTCCCAACCGCTGGCCTAACACGCTGGTTAGATTATTTTTATTCATACTTTCACCATAAATATTTTTAGTTTCTTAACTATTTTTGAGACGTATCCATGGTTGTGCTTGTCAGGCTTTCAGGTAAGAGTTTAATATGATGAACAGCAGTTAGTCATTTTACGACTACATTTGGGGATACATTAAATTTTGGATTCTTGCTATTCTTAGTGTCGTAAGGATTTTTATTCCGGGGAATCTGAGAGTCTTGGTAGTCTTGGCATTTTTAGTAGTCTTGGTAAGTTTGGTTGGGAATATTGGTAATCTTGGTACCTTCGAAGTCGACGGTACGCTCCGCTATAACGTATAAAAACAGGAGTTGTCAGATGAATACTGATGTGAGTGATTGGCCTAGGGGACTAATTGAGCACTGCAATGAATGTATCGTACTGACAGACAGGAAAGGCAATATCCTCAAGGTCAATCAGGCATACAAAAGTTTTACCGGACATGCCGAATTCGAGTCGGAAGAATTAGTGAACCTGCTTAATTTCAGCCGTGAAGAGGCTGATTTCTATCAGCAGGTGTGGGATATCATCCTGGCAGTAGGCCATTGGAGCGGGGAAGTCTGGCACCGCCATGCCGACGGCGAGATCTACCCCGAATGGCTCAGCATCAGCGCCATCTACAACGAGCGCGGCGAGATGGATCATTGCCTGGGTGTGTTTGTCGACATCTCCAGCGAACGCCAGACCCAGCGCATCCAACAACTCGCTTTTTACGACCAGCTCACCAACCTCCCTAACCGCTCCCTGCTCGAAGATCGTCTTGGCCTGACGCTGACCGGCGCTTCGCGTAACGGACAAAAATCGGCCTTACTGGTGATCGATCTCGACCAGTTCAAATCCATCAACGACTCCCTGGGCCATGCCGTAGGCGACCTGTTGTTGCAAAAGACTGCCATCCGCATCAGTCAGTGCGTGCGCGAAGGCGATACCGTCGCCCGTTTGGGCGGCGATGAGTTTGCCATCGTGCTGTCTGCGTTGCCGCAAGATTATTCCGAATCAGTCTCCGCCGTGGTTGCCGTGGCTTCCAAGATACGCGATGCACTGACGCCGCCGTTCCTGATCGGCGATTTCAACATCATCATGACTAGCAGCATAGGCATCGCCATCAGCCCGGACGATGCCGACACCGTGGGCGAATTGTTGCGTAAAGCCGATACTGCCATGTATCACGCCAAGAAGCAGGGGCGCGACAATTACCAGTTCCATACCAACCAGATGAACGTGGAGGCGCAAAAGCGCCTGCATATCGAACACCAGTTGCGCCGAGCCATCGAAGACACCGCATTCGAGATCCATTACCAGCCGCAGGTGCTGAATAACGGCCAACTGGTCGGAGTAGAGGCCTTATTGCGCTGGCCCGATAGCCAGATCGAGACTTCAAGGGTGATCGCCGTTGCTGAAGAGACCGGCCTTATTGTCTCCCTGGGGCTTTGGGTGCTGAAACAGGCTTGCAAACAGATGAAAGCCTGGGAAGAAGCCGGCTTGCATAAACTCATCCCCTCGGTCGCGGTGAACGTCAGCCCCAGACAGTTCCGCCAGCTCAATTTCGTGGAAACATTGGCAGAGGTATTACGGAGTACCGGCCTTGATCCGTCCATGCTGGAACTGGAACTGACCGAAAGCTGTCTGATCGACGATGTCGCGGAGACCTCGATCAAGCTTAACCAGATCAAGGATATGGGCATAAAGCTGTCGGTAGATGATTTCGGCACCGGCTATTCTTCCTTGTCCTACCTCAAGCACTTCCCGCTGGATACGCTCAAGATCGACCGCTCTTTCATCATGGATATAGAGCGCGACAGCAGCGATGCCACCATCACTTCCACTATCATCCTGATGGCGCAATCGTTAGGGCTGGGCGTGATCGCCGAAGGCGTGGAGTCGAGCCAGCAACTGGATATCCTGCATTCCTACGGTTGCAGGCACTATCAGGGTTTCCTGTTCAGCCACGCATTGTCATCCACCGACCTGGAAAGCCGACTGTCGCAATCGGAAGGCCTCATCGCGCCCACCTGTCATTAAAGACGCCTTTAAAGCGCGTCCTATACCTATGGTATAATGCTGCCAGCGGTCACCATTCAGTCTCGGTGTTAATCCCATGCCGCTGCCATATTTGGTTTAAACCACCTCTATTCGCCTGAGACTGGCGCTCCCCTTGAGCGACGGGCCTATATATATTTCATTGGAATTTTATGACTTTTGCATCTCTCGGCCTGTCCGAAGATATCGTCCGTGCCGTTACCGAGCACGGTTACACTGAACCCACCCCCATCCAGCTACAGGCGATACCCGCCGTGTTGTCAGGTGGCGACCTGCTGGCCGGCGCACAGACCGGTACTGGCAAGACCGCAGGTTTTACCCTGCCTATTTTGCAACTACTCAGCCGCAAACCCGCCGCTAATCCCGGTAAAGGCCGTCCGCGCTGCCTGATACTGACGCCTACCCGCGAGTTGGCGGCGCAGATCGAGGAATCGGTGCAAACCTACGGCAAATATGTGAACCTCAGTACCATGGTGATGTTCGGCGGCGTCAATGCCAACCCGCAAGTCACGCGCCTGAAGAAATCGCTGGATATCCTGGTAGCCACGCCAGGTCGCCTGCTGGACCATGCCAACCAACGCAATGTGGACCTTTCCGGTGTGGAGATACTGGTGCTGGATGAAGCCGACCGTATGCTGGACATGGG
>DATBPY010000023.1:0-78791 GCA_036561085.1 Methylophilaceae bacterium
GAATTTACCGGCCGTATCTGTCCGGCACCTTGCGAAGCCGCTTGTACGCTCAATATCAATAACGACCCAGTGGGTATCAAATCCATCGAACATGCCATTATCGATAAGGCTTGGGAGAACGGGTGGGTCATCCCCCAGATCGCCAAAGAGAAGACCGATAAAAGAGTCGCCATAGTGGGTTCCGGCCCCGCCGGTTTGGCTGCTGCACAACAACTGGCAAGAGCCGGGCATGATGTGGTGGTATTCGAAAAACAGGACCGTATCGGCGGTTTGTTACGCTACGGTATTCCTGATTTCAAGATGGAAAAGAGCCATATAGACCGCCGCATGGAGCAGATGCAGGCCGAAGGTGTTGAATTCCGCGTTAATCACCATGTGGGCGAAAACGTGAATGCCGCCGATCTGGTCACCGATTTCGATGCCGTGTTGCTGACCGGCGGTGCCGAACAGCCGCGCGATCTGAATATTCCTGGGCGAGAACTGCAAGGCATCCATTTCGCTATGGATTTCCTCACCCAACAAAACAAAAAAGTGGCTGGCGACGATGTTCTCGATCAAATCATGGCGACCGGTAAACACGTGGTGGTTATCGGCGGCGGCGATACCGGTTCTGATTGCGTAGGCACCTCCAATCGTCACGGTGCGGCTTCTATCACTCAGTTCGAGTTGATGCCGCAACCGCCCGAACATGAAAACAAACTCATGACCTGGCCGAACTGGCCGCTCAAACTACGTACTTCCAGTTCGCATGAAGAAGGTTGCGACCGCGACTGGGCAGTTGGCACCAAGGCTTTTCTGGGGGAGAACGGTAAACTCAGGGCGGTGCAAGCGGTACGGCTGGAATGGAAAGACGGCAAAATGGTCGAGATCGCTGGTTCTGAATTCGAAATCAAGGCCGACCTGGTGCTGTTCGCCATGGGTTTTATCAGCCCGATCCAAAAGATCCTGGATGCCTTTGGCGTAGAAAAAGATAATCGCGGCAATGCCAAAGCCACGACCGATGGTGTTGGCTGCTATGCTACTTCCAAAGCCAAAGTATATGCCGCAGGCGACATGCGCCGCGGGCAATCGCTGGTGGTATGGGCGATACGCGAAGGTCGCCAGTGCGCCCGTGAAGTGGACGAATTCCTCATGGGTTCTTCCACGCTCCCACGTTAAGCAATGTCTCAACTCAAAAACGATACTTTCTTGCGAGCATTGCTCCGCCAACCCACCGACTACACGCCGGTGTGGATGATGCGTCAGGCTGGCCGTTACCTGCCTGAATATAATGAGACGCGCAAACGCGCAGGTAGCTTTCTGGGTTTATGCAAGAACCCGGATTACGCAACCGAAGTCACTTTACAGCCGTTGGCCAGATTTCCACTCGATGCAGCCATCCTATTCTCCGACATTCTGACGGTGCCTGATGCGATGGGGCTAGGGCTGTATTTTGCCGAAGGCGAAGGCCCTAAGTTCGAGCGTCCGTTGCGTGAAGAATGGGAGATTCGCGACCTGATCGTGCCCGACCCGCACGACCATTTGCGCTATGTGATAGATGGCGTCAGCCAGATACGTAAAGCGCTGGATGGCAGTGTGCCGCTTATCGGTTTCTCCGGCAGTCCGTGGACGTTGGCTTGTTACATGATAGAAGGCCAGGGCGGCACCGATTTCCATACGATCAAGAAGATGGCCTACGCGCGGCCTGATCTACTGCATCATATACTTGATATCACCACCCAATCCGTCATTGCCTATCTCAACGCGCAGATCGAAGCCGGTGCGCAAGCCGTCATGATCTTTGATTCCTGGGGCGGTGCCTTATCACATGCTGCGTATCGCGAGTTTTCACTGAACTATATGCAAAAAATCATTGCAGGCCTGACCAAAGAACGTGAAGGCCGGCGTGTGCCCAGCATCGTGTTCACCAAAGGCGGCGCATTATGGCTGGAGGCGCAGGCTGGCATAGGCTCTGATGCCCTTGGGCTGGATTGGACTGTGGATATAGGCGAAGCGCGAAAACGCGTGGGCGATCAAGTGGCGTTACAGGGTAATCTTGACCCGGTGATCCTGCTTTCCACGCCTGAAGCGATTGAACGCGAAGTCGGCAATATTCTAGCCAGTTACGGTCACGGCAACGGTCATGTATTCAATCTGGGCCATGGCATCACACAGTTCACGCCGCCGGAACATGCCGGAGTGATGATAGAAGCTGTTCATCGCCTCAGTCTTCAATACCATTCCTAATCGTTAGATCTGTATTCCATACTGCGTCCGGTATGCCTCTATTGCTGCCTTGAATTGCGCCAACTCAGGCGCGTCTTGTAGGTAGCGTATCAGATCGGCCAACCCGGCAATATTTACCACGGGAATCGCATAATCCTGCTGTACTTCCTGTACCGCTGATAACTTACCTTGTCCGCGCTCCTGTCTGTCTAGTGCGATGGCGACACCGCAGGGTACGGCGTTGTGATGGCGTATCAGTTCAACCGATTCTCTGACCGACGTGCCAGCCGAGATCACGTCGTCCACGATCAGTACACGGCCTTGCAACGGCGCGCCCACGATAGTGCCGCCTTCGCCGTGATCCTTGGCTTCCTTGCGGTTATAGGCATAAGGAACATTGTGCTTTTGCCGTGCCAGTGCAATGGCGATGGCAGCGGCTAGCGTGATACCCTTGTAAGCTGGGCCGAACAGCATATCGAATTCGATGCCGGACTTGAGAATGGCTTGCGCGTAGAATTCGCCCAGTTTCATCAGGCTTTCGCCGTCGTTGAACAACCCGGCATTGAAGAAATAAGGCGACAATCGCCCGGCTTTGGTTTTGAATTCGCCGAAACGAAGCACTTCTTTGGCGATGGCAAACTGGATAAACTGCTGGGTGAAATCTGACATTTTTCGCGACTTTTTATTTATTTGGATATTGAATTGCTAAGAATTATATCGTTAAACCTCAACGGCATACGTTCCGCGACGAATAAGGGCTTATATCCCTGGTTGCAAAAACAGAATGCCGACATCGTCTGCATGCAGGAACTCAAGGCACAAGCGGCTGATATGACGCCGGAAATGCTAGAACCTGAAGGTTATCTTGGTTATTTTCACTATGCTGAGAAAAAAGGCTACAGCGGTGTGGGTATTTACTGCCGGAATAAACCGGATGCTGTGATCGTAGGTTTGGGCCAGCCGGATATCGACGCCGAGGGCCGCTATCTGGAATTGCAATTCGGAAATCTTAGTGTGTTGTCACTGTACCTGCCGTCCGGTTCCAGCGGTGAAGAACGGCAGGCCGTGAAATTCAGCGTGATGGCGCGTTTTTATCCGCATCTAGAAGCATTGAAAGCTAGCGGCCGCGAAGTGGTGGTTTGCGGCGACTGGAACATCGCGCATAAAGAAGCCGACCTGAAGAACTGGAAAGGCAACAAGAAGAATTCCGGTTTCTTGCCGGAAGAACGCGCATGGATGACGCAGATCTTTGATGGGCAGGGTTGGGTGGATGTGTACCGTAAACTGCATCCCGACACTACCGATGAGAGTTATACCTGGTGGAGCAATCGCGGCCAGGCTTGGGCAAAGAATGTGGGTTGGCGTATCGATTACCAGATCGCCACGCCGGGTATCGCAGCCAAGGCTGTCTCTACCACCGTCTACAAACATGAACGTTTTTCAGATCATGCGCCGCTGATAGTTGATTACAACGATAGCACCTCTATAAAATAGTAGATATATGAAGCAACAACATAATCGTCAACCCAGCCAGGGCGAAGTCCAACCTCTGCTCAACCTGCTCAATGCCGGGCAATTGCCGCAGGCCGAAATCACAGCTAAAAAACTGCTGCAGAACTATCCCAGAGCATTTATTTTGCACAATGTGCTGGGTGTAGCACTCGAAGGCCAACGTAAATTCGAAGCCGCTACCGTTGCCTACCGCAACACGCTAGCCATAGATCCAAGCATCGCCGAGATTCATTTCAATTTGGGCGTGGTGCTAGGCAATCTGGGTAAGCGGGATGAGGCGATCGCTTGCTATCGCAAGGCACTCTCTCTCAAGCCTGGTCTTGCCGTGGCTAATTTCAATCTCGGTATCGCTTTGCAGGAAGGCGGGGATTTTGAAGAAGCTGCCGCCAGTTATCGCAAGGCCATCGCTATTGAGCCGGGTTTTTATGAGGCTTATGGAAATCTGGGCGTAGTACTGCAAAAACAAGGCTTGCTGGAAGCTGCTGTTGCCAGCTATCTAAAAGGGCTCGCGATCTACCCCGACCCCATCGGCCACTTCAATCTGGGCACTGCGCTACGCGACCAGGGCAAACATGCCGAGGCCGGGCAGAGCTACCTGAAAGCATTGGCGATGAAGCCGGACTATGCCGATGCGCATAATAATCTGGGCGAGATATTCCGCGATCAGGGCAATATGGATGATGCTATCAAGAGCTATCAGACCGCCATCAGCATCCAGCCGGACCATCCGGGTGCCAACTACAATATGGCGGAATTTCTGTACCTAGCGAAGAGATTTGAAGAAGCCAAACCTTATTTCGAGCGTTCCAGATTCCTGGATTGGGAAGAACGTGCGCTGGATTGTATCTACCGCACGCAGAATTACGACGAGTTCAAGGAAAAGTTGGGTGTGATGGTGAAAAGCGGCAAGAAGTCTACGTTGCTGTCCATGTTATCCACCCATTACGCCAGCAACTTCGGCGTGGAAAATGAGTATAACTTTTGCAAAACTCCGATGGAGTTCGCCTATCACACCAGCATCAAGGAACTAGCAGAACCGGATAGCCAATTACTGAAAGACTTGCTGGAAGACATCTCGCATACCGCTCTGGCCGAGCGCAAACAGGGGCGCTTATATTACGGCATCCAGTCCGCAGGCAATCTGCTGAAGCGACCTGAACAGTCGTTTCAGACACTCGCCACGCTGATTAAAGACAAGATCAATGAATACAAAGCCCGTTATGCCGATTCCGACGCAGAGTTGATCAAATCATTCCCGGCGCAGATCGAGTTCGGCAGCTCCTGGTATTTGAAAATGAACAAAGGCGGCCATCTGACTTCGCACATCCATGAAGACGGCTGGATCAGCGGTTGTATCTATCTCAAGTTGCCGCAGGAGAAAGCACATGAGACCGACGGCGCATTCGTGTATGAGATGGATGGCGACGACTATCCGCGGCAGCACGACAATTTCCCTTCGCATATCGCCTTAGTTCAGGTGGGCGATATCGTGCTGTTCCCGTCGTCATTGTTTCATCGCACTATCCCCTTCAATTCCAATGAAGAGCGAATTTGCGTGGCATTCGATTTGAAACCAATGGCCTAAGCCGATGGTTTAGGGGCTTCTAGCTCGAACAAGCCGGAGTCGCCACTGCCTGTGCAACTTCTCCGCTTGCTTCTTGCACGAATGCCACAGCACGCAGATTAGCGGTTTTCCATTCGGGTTTGATCGCCACGCTACGTTGTAATTCCAGCCCTGATGGCTCCACAAAGAACGGCCCCAGCCAGGCGCGTACCACATGGTCGTGGTAAAGCTTGGTGCCGCTATTCTCTCCGGCTTTCACATCGCTGGACAAGCCATTTTCCACCAATGCCAGATACAGCACCGATTTGGCCGGTCCGTGAGCGTTCACTTTCAGTGAATATTGCGCAGTGTCATGAGTCACGCTCAAGGTGATATTGGCACGTGCAGGGCTGTGATTGATTTCGTTCACATCCTCGGCGAATCTCGAACCACTACCGTAACTGCGATAATCCTTACCGTCGAGGACGACCTGCGGCGTATAGACGAAGCTGGAACGGTCGAGTTCAGCCTGAGCATGTTGGCGAGCAGTAAAAGTGGGGTCCGCAAAACGGTCTTTCCAGCCTATGTAATCCCAATAATCTACATGCAAGGCGATGGGAATGACTTTGTCTGAACCATAGCCTCGTTTTTCCAGACTACTCACCCATTTATCAGTCGGCGGGCAACTGCTACAACCTTCCGAAGTATAAAGTTCCAGCAACGCGACCCGTTGCGCGCCGCTTTGCACAGAACATTCGGCAGCAATGATGGGAGTGGAGAACAATGCTGCCAGGAAGCAGCTCCAGCGCAGGAAAGAGAGTGGCATTTGAATCGTCCGTCTGATGAGATACCCATTAGTCGGCAGTTACTTCTCCAGCCTTACAGACTTTTTACGGTTCGTTCCAGGGCGCAACCTTGGTCAATAGCAACATTCCGGGAATGGCGACGACAAAGCACAGCAGAAAGAACTTCACCCAGCCCATGGATTCGACCAGATAGCCGGTGGCCGCATTGGCAAAAGTACGTGGTACGGCAGCTAGGCTGGTGAACAAGGCGAATTGCGTAGCGGTGTAGAGCGGGTGGGTGGTGCGGGCGATGAAAGCGACAAAAGCAGTAGTGCCGAGACCTACGCCAAAGGCTTCCAGTCCGATAATGGCTGCTAGCCAGAATGGACTGTGCCCCACACTAGCGAGCCACGCAAAACCCAGAACTGCGACCATCTGCATCGCTCCGAACAACCATAGTGAACGGTTGATGCCTAACTTGACCATCCAGATACCGCCTAGCAAACCGCCGATAACGCTAGGCCATAGCCCGGCGTTTTTGGCGATGAGACCTATTTCTGTTTTACTAAAACCTATATCGAGATAAAACGGGGTTGCCAGCGCGGTCGCCATGCTGTCGCCCAGTTTGTAGAAGAAAATGAAGGCCAGTACCAGCAACGCAGTATTCAGCCCTTGGCGCGATATGAATTCCTGGAAGGGTTCTACTATGGCTTGTCGCAGGGTTTTTGGTGCGCCCTGCTGGATTTGCGGTTCATTGACCAATAGTGTCATGACAAGTCCGGGTAGCATGAACAGCGCCGTCACTATGAATACGGCACTCCAAGGCAAGTGGTCGGCGAGGATGAGAGACAATGAGCCTGGAATCAGTCCGGCGATTTTATAGGCATTGACGTGTACCGCGTTGCCCAGACCAAGCTCGATGTCGGGCAACAGTTCGCGTCTGTAGGCATCCAGCACGATGTCCTGGGAAGCCGAGAAAAAGGCCACCACTACCGCCAAAAAAGCGATGGTCATTAGATTCAATGTTGGGTGCAGGAACCCGAAAAAAGGAATGCTTGTCAGTAATGCGATCTGCGTCAGCAGTAGCCAGCCACGTCGACGTCCTAGTGGCAAGGTATAACGGTCGAATAGAGGCGCCCACAGAAATTTCCAGGTAAACGGCAAGCCTATCAGCGAGAATAAGCCGATCGCTTTCAGGTTAACGCCTTCGGAGCGCAGCCATGCAGGTAACAGGCTGATGAGAATATACAGTGGCAGACCGGAACTGAAGCCGGTAAAGATACAGATGAGCATACGGCGGTTCAGCAAGGTTTTCTGCCAGCCGGTCTCGTTCATTAGTGTTCCAATTCAGCCAGGATTTTGTCAGCGCCTTGACTGACCAATTTCCCGGCTAACTGCTTACCTAACTCTTCCGCGTGTTCTGAATCGCCTTTCACTTCTGCTTTTACTATACGTTCGCCATCCACGCTGGCAACGAAACCGGTCATGGTGATCGCACCGTTGGTGATGGTGGCAAAAGCCCCTAAAGGCACAGTGCAGCTGCCTGATAGTGTACGGCTCATGGCACGTTCAGCAATCACACAGGCTTCGGTTTCAGCATGGTTCAGCGGCGCGAGTAAAGCTGCGATGTCGTCCCGACCGGCTTTGATCTCGATCGCAAGTGCACCTTGTCCTACTGCAGGAATACTGAGTACCGGGTCTACCAACCCGGCGATGCGCGATGCCAGCCCCAGTCGTATCAAGCCGGCAGCGGCGAGGATGATGGCGGCATAGTGATTCTCGTCCAGCTTGCGCAGGCGCGTTTGCAGATTACCGCGTAGGGATTCTATTTTCAGATCGGGGCGCCGCGCCATCAGCTGACTCTGGCGGCGCAAGCTGGAGGTGCCGACGATGCTGCCTGCGGGTAATTCTTCCAGCGTTTTGTAGTTATTCGACACGAATGCATCGCGTGGGTCTTCGCGCTCACCGGTGGCCGCCAACACGAAGCCGTCAGGCAGGTTCATCGGCACGTCTTTCATCGAGTGCACGGCAAGATCAGCGCGACCGTCCTCCAGTGCCTGCTCCAGCTCTTTCACAAACAAACCCTTGCCGCCTATGCGCGCTAGAGGCGAATCCAGGATCTGGTCGCCGGTGGTGGTCATACCCAGAATCTCCACCTGCGTGTTTGGGTAAAGTGCTTGTAGTCTGGCTTGGATATGTTGTGCTTGCCACATCGCCAATGCGCTTTCGCGGGAGGCGATGACTAGTTTTTTAGGGGGGATCAGCATGTGTGTAATTCTAGCATGGGGCGCGGTTGCTAAGGTTTTGCAGGATTTTGCTTTATACTTTGCAGACTATGCAACAAGGAATGCAAAAGAATCAATATGAGCACATCTAAAGTGTGGTCCGGCCGTTTCTCCGAGCCCGTGGACGCGTTAGTGAAACGCTATACCGCGTCGGTGAGTTTCGATCAACGTCTGGCCGAATTCGACATCCAGGGGTCGCTGGCACACGCCAATATGCTGGCAACGCAAGGCATCATAAGCAAGGATGATCTCGCCTCGATCCAGCGCGGCATGGCGGAGATACTGCAAGAGATACGCTCCGGCAAATTCGAATGGTCGCTGGATCTGGAAGATGTGCATCTCAATATCGAAAAACGCCTGACGGATAAAGTAGGCGATGCCGGTAAGCGTTTGCATACCGCGCGCTCGCGCAACGACCAGGTGGCGACGGATATCCGTCTGTGGCTGCGTGCGGCCGTGGATGACATTCTTGGTCTGATCCACAAGTTGCAACTCTCTATTCTCGACCTCGCCGAGCAGCATGTTGATACGGTGATGCCGGGCTTTACCCATTTGCAGGTGGCGCAACCGGTGACATTCGGCCATCACCTGATGGCGTATTTCGAGATGCTCAAGCGTGATGCGGGGCGCATGACCGACTGTAGAAAACGCATTAATATATTACCGCTGGGTGCGGCTGCGCTAGCAGGTAGCGGGTACCCTGTGGACAGGGAATCCGTAGCAAAAGAACTGGGTTTCGACGGCGTGTGTGAAAACTCGCTGGATGCAGTGTCGGATCGGGATTTCGCCATCGAATTCACAGCCGCCGCTGCACTGGTAATGACACATCTGTCGCGTTTTTCCGAAGAACTGATCCTCTGGTCCAGTCCAAGATTCGGTTTTGTAGACATTGCCGACCGTTATTGCACCGGGTCTTCCATCATGCCGCAAAAAAAGAACCCCGATGTGCCGGAACTGGTGCGAGGCAAGACAGGGCGCGTGAATGGTCACTTGGTAGCTTTGCTGACTTTGATGAAAGGCCAGCCGCTGGCCTACAATAAAGACAATCAGGAAGACAAGGAGCCGTTGTTCGATACCGTCGATACTCTGATGGATACGCTCACCATCTACGCCGACATGCTGCGCGGAATCAAGGTGAACAAGGAAGCGATGCGTCGTGCGGTGCTGGAAGGTTTTGCCACCGCGACCGATCTGGCCGATTATCTGGTGAAAAAAGGGTTGCCGTTCCGCGATGCGCACGAGGTTGTTGCACTGGCCGTGCGCCATGCGGAATCCAAGAATTGCGCTCTGGAAGATTTATCGTTGGCGGAATTGCAGAAGTTTTCTGCCTTGGTAGCTGATGATGTTTATGCTGTGTTAACGGTGGAAGGCTCTCTTGCCTCACGCAAGCACATTGGCGGAACCGCGCCGGAACAGGTGAAGAAGGCAATCACTAAAGCCAGGAAAACGCTGAGCTAACTAGGCAGAAATAGCTGCAGTAGCTCATTCAAAAAACGCTGACCCAACAGCGTGGGGGCGATATGCAGATGGTCGCGCTGTATCAAGCCTTTGGCCTGTGCCTGTTCCAGGCCTGCATTGACCAAACTGATAGGATATCCGGTTCGTTCCTGGAACAGCGCCACAGGAAAGCCGTCGATCAGCCTTAGCGTATTCATCATGAATTCAAACCCCAGATCCTGCCGTGTCAGCGTGTGCTCGCTTTCAATATGGGTACTGGTTGCCGTGGCCTGCATATAGCTGGCTGGATGTTTGAGCCGCGCCTGGCGGAATATTTTGTCATGATGGGTGATCTTGCTGTGCGCCCCAGCGCCTATACCCAGGTAATCGCCGAACTGCCAGTAGTTGAGATTGTGGCGACATTGCCGGTTCTTCTGCGCGAAAGCAGAGGTCTCGTAGTGTTCATAGCCAGCTGCCGCCAACTCGCTTTCAATCGCTTCCTGCATGGCACTGCTGGTATCGTCGTCCGGCAGTACCGGCGGTTTATGATGAAAAGCGGTGTTGGGTTCTATGGTGAGGTGATAGGCTGAGATGTGCTGCGGCGCGAATGACACTGCACTGGCAATATCTTGCAGCGCTTGTTCCATGCTTTGACCGGGCAATGCGTACATCAGATCCAGATTCACGTTATCGAAAATGCTCAGAGCGATCTCGGCGGCTTTTCTGGCTTCTGTGCTGTCATGGATGCGACCTAACGCTTTTAAGTGAGCATCGTTAAAGCTCTGTATGCCCAAAGATATGCGGTTAACGCCTGCATCTTTAAAACCTTTGAAGCGCGCGGCTTCGACCGTGCCTGGGTTGGCTTCCAGCGTGATCTCGGCATCGTAGTTGATATGCAACAGTGCACGCACCTGGCTCAAAAGCCGGTCTATGCTTTCGGCAGAAAACAGACTAGGAGTGCCGCCGCCAAAGAATATGGAGGAGATGCGCCGCCCCCACACCAATGGTAGCGCTTGTTCGAGATCGCGGATAACAGCTTCGCTATAGGCTTGCTGCGGAATCTCGCCGCGCGATTCATGTGAATTGAAATCGCAATAGGGGCATTTACGCACGCACCAGGGGATGTGGACATAAAGTGCGAGTGGTGGCGGTGCCGGTATTTGCATCATGAAGCGTTTAATTTTTCTACCAATGCGGCTAGGGCTAATCCGCGATGACTGATACGATTCTTGGTCTCCAGCGGTAATTCCGCACCGGTTTGACCAAGTTGCGTATCCAGGAACAAAGGGTCGTAACCGAAGCCGCCTTCGCCGCGTGGGGTGGTGAGTATCTCGCCGTACCAGCTGCCTTCGGCGATCACCGGTTGCGGATCGTCCGCATGACGTACCAGCACCATGACGCAATGGTAGTGCGCTTTGCGATTCGACTGATTCTTCATGGTATCCAGCAGATGGTCATTATTACGTTCATCTGAGCGCGGTTCCCCTGCGTAGCGCGCAGAGATCACTCCCGGAGCACCGCCCAGGACATCGACGCAGATACCTGAATCATCTGCCAACGCAGGCAAACCGGTCAGCTGGCTGGCATGGCGCGCTTTGGCAAGCGCATTCTCGACAAAAGTGCAGTGCGGTTCAGCTGCTTCCGGTACATTGAAATCGGATTGCGGTAGCACTTCGATCTGCAGCGGTGCCAGCAACAAACGGATTTCCTTTAATTTCCCGGCGTTACCGGTAGCGATCACTAGCTTGCTTATATCCATAGATTTGATTCCATGGGCTGAATTTTACCCGCAATAGGTATAATCGATACATTCGGCAAAAAATATCAGACATCGTTAAAGGGCTTGCTCATGAACAAATACCTGAAATATTCCCTTATCGGCGTTGGCGGTTTGATCGTATTGTTGTTAGTGGCCGTTGCTGTCATTAGCGCCACGTTCAACCCCAATGATTACAAACCGCTGATCGTTAAATTGGTCAAGGATAAGAAGCAGCGCACGCTGAATATAGAGGGTGATATCAAGCTGGCATTCTGGCCCAAACTCGGGGCCGATCTGGGCAAGGTCTCGTTGTCCGAACATAACGGCGACAAAGAGTTCGCATCCATACAAAGCGCCAAAGTCTTCCTGGCCGTGATACCGCTGTTAAGCAAACAGCTGGTGGTGGATACGGTGCATATAGATGGCGTGCATGCCAACATCAAGCGCTTCAAGGACGGCACGACCAACTTTGATGACCTATTGAGCAAGGACAAGTCGGACGAGGCGATCAAGTTCGATGTCGATGGCGTGCAGGTGACTAACTCCAGCGTTAGCCTGAATGACGAAATGGGCGGTCGTAATTTTGCTATCAGCGATATCAAGCTGAAGACCGGGCATCTGGCTCCCAACGCTCCGATCGATGTGGAAACCCAATTCACACTACAAGGCGATAATCCGAAGATCGCTGCCAAGATGCAGTTCAAGGGCACCCTGTTGGCCGATACTGAGCACAAGCAATACGGTGCAAAAGGGATGGATATAGCGTTACAGGGCGACGTGGCAACATTGAAAGCCCTCGACCTCAAATTATCAGGCGATGTGGATGCGAAACCGGAAGCCAAGGAGTTCGAGCTGAATGACCTGAAACTGTCAGCCAAAGCCGATATGCAGGGCAAGAAACTGATCATTGATCTGGATGCACCTAGTTTGATCGCTAAAAATAATGAAGTCAGCGGCAAGGAAGCACATTTGAACCTGACGCAAACCGCAGGTGCCGATACATTCAATGCCAAGATCACCATTGCTAATCTGCAAGGTTCGACCAAGGCCTTTCAAAGTTCCGGCGTCAGTGGCGATCTTTCCGGTAAGCAAGGCCAACGTACTTTGTCAGGCAAGTTCACCTCACCTTTCAGCGGTAATCTGGATGGGCAAGTGTTTAATCTGCCAAAACTGGCAGGCGAAATAAATGTGAAGGACCCGGCGTTACCCAATGGTGCGATGAAAGCCAGTTTTAACGTCAATGCGCATGCCGATCTGAAGCAGGAGCAGGCAACCGTGGGTTTGGGTGCCGATATCGATGGCAGCAAGCTTAACGGCAATGTGGCTGTGACCAGTTTTTCCAAGCCTAGCGTCAAATTCGACATGACGGCGGATGAGCTGGATCTGAACAAGATACTCGGCAAGCAAAAAGACACAGCTCCCAAACCTGCTGCAGATAAACCGGCAGACCTGTCAGTCCTTAAAAATGTATTGGCCGAAGGCAAGCTCAATGTGGGCAGTATTGTTTACGACAAATACCATATCGCCAACCTGGCGCTGGCGATCAAGGCGGATGGGCAAGCGCTCACCGTTAAGCCGCTATCGGCCAAGTTCGATGATAGCGAGATCAAGGGCAGTGTCGGCATCAGTCATTTTGAAAAACCTCTATATACCTTCGACCTGGACATAGATAAGGTGGATGCAGACCGTTATATTCCGCCCAGCGATCCTAAAGCTGCCCCCAAGCCGCTCGATCTGTCTGCACTCAAAGCATTGAACGCGACGGGTAGTATCCGTATCGCCAGCCTGAAATACGGCAAAGTGCAAAGCTCCAATATCCGTATCGATTTGAAAGGCGATGGCGAAAAGCTTAGCCTGGATCCCTTCAGCGCCAAGATAGATGATAGCCAGGTCAAGGCGGTGCTTGGCATCACGCGATTTCAAAGCCCGCAATTCAGCTTCAACATAGACATAGACAAGCTGGATGCCGACCGCTACATCACCAAAAGCGACCCGGCAGCCAAGCCGAAGGCCACGAATGCCGATACCCGCATAGACCTTAGCGCGCTGAAAACGCTGAGTGCCAGCGGTGAAGCGCATTTCGGTTCGCTTAAGGTTGCCAATATCAAGACGGCTAACGTCAAATTAGGGATGAAAGCGGATGGCGGCATAGTGGTGCTGGCACCGTTTTCGGCTGATCTATATCAAGGCAGCATGAGCGGGTCGCTGAATGTGGATGCACGTGCGGTTCCTGCCATCACCTTCAAACAGGAAATGAAAAGTGTCGCGGTGGGGCCGTTGATGGTGGATGCCATCAATAACGATATGCTGGAGGGAAAAGGAACGGTAAAGGTCGATGTTTCCACTCAAGGCAGCACTGTGAACGCCCTGAAAAAAGCGCTGAACGGGTCAGCTGCGCTCAATTTGGCTGATGGTGCGATCAAGGGTATAGACATCGCCGGTACCATACGCAACATCAAGAGCAAGTTCAATTTCAGCGGTAATAGCGTGAGTTCCGACCAGAAGCAAAAGACGGATTTCAGCGAGATGTCAGCCAGTTTCAATATTAAGAATGGCGTAGCGCACAATGAAGACCTCAGTATCAAGGCGCCGATACTCAGAATCACAGGGAGCGGCGACATCGATATCGGCAACGAAACCTTGAACTATGTTGCCAAGCCCACCGTGGTTGCTTCACTGAAAGGTCAGGGAGGAAATGATCTGGATAAATTAAATGGTTTGACGTTCCCCATCAAACTGACAGGGACTTTCAGCGCACCTAAATACGGTCTGGACTTCTCGGCTATCGGTACCGAGATCGCCAAGAAAGGGTTATTGGATAAAGTGGGCGGCAGCAAAGGCGCTGTACTCCAGAGTCTTGTTGGAGGCGACAAAGCCGGTGCTTTGGGAAGTTTGCTAGGCAAGGATAAAGCAGCAGCACCGGCATCATCAGATGCTGCACCATCCACACCGCCACCTGCAAGCACTCCCGCAGATAAAGCGAAGAAGAAGCTGAATAAACTGCTAGGGTTTTAAATATTACCCGCGACGCATGGAGTCGAAGAACTCGTTGTTGTTCTTTGTTGCTTTGATTTTATCCAACAAGAACTCCATCGCTTCAAGGTCGTCCATCGGATAGAGCAATTTGCGCAGTACCCAGATCTTTTGCAGCACGCTTTGCTCTATCAGTAACTCTTCGCGGCGTGTACCGGAGCGGTTGACGTTGATGGCGGGGTAGAGGCGTTTCTCGGCCATACGTCTATCCAGATGGATTTCCATATTGCCGGTACCCTTGAATTCTTCATAGATCACATCATCCATACGGCTGCCGGTATCGACCAGCGCAGTTGCAATGATGGTGAGCGAACCACCTTCTTCGATATTACGTGCAGCGCCGAAGAAGCGTTTGGGGCGTTGCAGGGCGTTAGCATCCACACCGCCCGTCAGTACTTTGCCTGAAGCTGGTACTACCGTGTTGTAAGCGCGTGCCAGACGGGTGATCGAATCGAGCAGGATAACCACGTCTTTTTTATGTTCAACCAGGCGCTTGGCTTTTTCCAGCACCATTTCTGCAACCTGAACGTGGCGTGTAGCTGGTTCGTCGAAGGTAGAGGCGACCACTTCACCGCGTACGGTACGGGTCATTTCCGTCACTTCTTCAGGACGTTCGTCTATCAGTAGTACGATCAATACTACGTCGGGGTGGTTGGAAGTGATGGCATGCGCAATATGCTGCAGCATCACTGTCTTGCCCGACTTGGGGCTCGCTACCAGCAATCCGCGTTGACCTTTACCTATAGGGGCGATCATGTCGATCACACGACCGGTGATGTTTTCATCACTCTTGATGTCACGTTCCAGAATAAGCGGTTGGGTGGGGAATAACGGGGTGAGGTTTTCAAACAGTATTTTGTGCTTGGTACTATCCGGTGCTTCATCGTTGACGCTATCTACTTTTACTAATGCAAAATAACGCTCGCCATCTTTGGGGGTACGAATCTCACCGGTAATGGTGTCGCCTGTATGTAAATTGAAACGGCGTATCTGTGAAGGTGAAACATAAATATCGTCAGGCCCTGCCAAATATGAGCTATCCGGTGACCGCAAGAATCCGAAGCCGTCGGAAAGAACTTCCAGAGTCCCATTGCCAAAAATGCTTTCGCCTTTTTTGCCTTTGTTCTTAAGCAACGCGAAAATAAGGTCCTGTTTGCGTAACCGGTTTGCACCTTCGATTTCATTGGCAATGGCCATTTCGACCAGTTCGGTCACGGGAGTTTGTTTCAGTTCGGATAAGTGCATACGGATACAGCCTTGTTCAGGAAGTTGGGTGGGTCTGGAAATAGTAAGGGGAAAAAGGGATTTGGTTACAGACGGCTTATTGCGCACATCTTTTTTTGAAACCCCTGAATACGACGTTTTGAGACCAAAACGCGGATTCAGGTGCTAGCGTAAGTGTTTTATATATTGCTGTCAATAAAAGCTGTTAATTGAGATTTCGAGAGTGCGCCGACTTTGGTCGCCTCTACATTGCCGTTCTTGAACAGCATCAGGGTCGGGATGCCGCGAATACCGTATTTTGGCGGTGTCGCCTGGTTCTCGTCGATGTTGAGTTTGGCGATTTTAATACGATCACCATATTCTTTAACGATCTCGTCCAGGATAGGTGCGATCATTTTGCATGGGCCGCACCATTCAGCCCAGTAGTCGACCAGCACTGGAACAGTCGATTCCAGCACATCTTGCTGAAACGACGCATCGCTAATATGAATAATTTGTTCGCTCATGGAAAACCTCGATTACGTGTTCTGGGAAAATGAGAATTGGGAAGTTCGTTGTTGCTATCGTAGCGAAAAAAAGCCGGTTCGTGAAGCGCTAAATCATTTTTCCCTACGCATATTGTGTATTCACCTTCTTCTCGTAGGTTGTAAGATGAGGGCATGTCGTGACAGTTCAAGGGCTTGTTGATGAAACTAAAATATTTAAAGTACGCCATTTTTTTTGCTTTGGTGCTATTGAGTCACTCCGTCAGAGCAGACGGCTTCAATGTGACTGACTTGAATGGCAAGGCGCATGCATTGTCTGACTATAGAGGTAAATGGGTGCTGGTGAATTTCTGGGCAACTTGGTGTCCGCCATGTTTGGAAGAGATTCCTGATCTGCTTGCCTTGGAGGAAGCTCATAAAGAGTTGGCCGTCATCGGCGTAGCGATGGATTACAAAAGCAAAAAAGAGGTCATGGATTTTGCGGATGACAACCTGATGAGCTATCCATTGGTGTTGGGCGATGAAAAAACCGTGAGTCAGTTCGGGGATGCTGAAGTGTTACCCACTACCTATCTCTACAATCCTCAAGGCAAGCTCGTGAAACGTTACCGGGGCAGTATTTCACGAGCTGCCGTAGAAAAATTACTATCCGGTAAGTCTTAAGAGATATATTCAAACACTCTAACTACCTTGGTTACGCCTTCTGTGCTACGCGCTATGTCCGTTGCATCGTCTGCTTCCTTGTGTGTCACCAGACCCATCAGATAAACCACTGAGGCTTCGGTGACCACTTTGACGTAATTGGCCGGGAAGCGGTTCTCACTCACCATGCGCGTTTTCACCTTGGACGTGATGTACGTGTCGTTGGTGCGGTTGCTGATGGTACTGATCATGCCTACCGTAAGTTCATTTGTGACATTGCGCACATGCGGTATGGTTTTTGCGATCGCCTCTGCTTTGCTCTTGGTTTCTTCGTCAGTCGCCTCACCGGTGAGCAACACGTTGTAATTATAGCTGGCGGCATTCACATGAATCTTGTCTTGTAGCTGCGTGGAAATCTGAGTCTCAGCTTTCAGTTCTATGCCTTTATCGTCTATGAATGCGCCGGATGAACGACGGTCGGCCGCCATCACTCCGCCAGTAGCGGCTCCCCCGGCAATGATCGGTAAACAGCCATTGAGGGTAGTTACCAATACCACGGTGGTGATTAAATATAAAAATAAACGCATATTCAGATTCCTTAAAAAGTTGATTCAGGTTGCAAAAGCATTCTTGATCCATTCTATATTGCGTTCGCCGTCCAACACGACTACATCGAACCGGCAAGCCATTTCCCGGCTTTGTTGTTGCAAATAGATTTGTGCAGCTCGGATAATGCGACCTTGCTTGGCGCTAGTAATACTGCCGACCGCGCCGCCGAAATGCGGGTTAGTACGCAGCCTTACTTCCACAAATACCAGCGTCGTCCCATCATGCAGAATCAGGTCGATCTCACCGAAGCGGCAGAGAAAGTTGGATTCTATTAATTGCAGTCCGTTCCGTTGCAAATACTCTGAGACTAATTGCTCGGCTGCAGCTCCGTCATTTTTCACGGCGTGCTTTCTATGGCCACTCCGTCATGACGAAATTGTGCCAGCGGCAGTTCGCGTGCCAACACGCCATGCTCTCCCCAGGAGATCTTTCCTGTGGCACCATCCAATAAGACATCATTGCCTGATCTGCCCTGCAATTTCGGTAGGATGTTATAAGCATCCAGTCCCAGTGCAAAAAGACGCTGCAATTCCACTCCGATAAACCGGGTGGCCGTCGCACGAAAAAGCGCGAATGCAGAACTATCAGGTACCAATATCCACGGAATATCCACAAAATGTATCGCGTTCAAATCCGCATTCTGCGAATTGCCGGAGGCGCCATCATAAAGATAGGACGTACCGTAAGTTGGAACCGAAGCATCCAGATAGGGGCGTACTCGCTTGGCGTAAGTAGCGTTGGCTGCCAGAAAGATCATATCTGCCGGATTTGCCGCAGTAGATTTTAAAGTCGCAAGTTTACCGACATCACTGGGGATCTCAATTTGGGCCGTTATTTTACCGTCCATAGCCTGCCATTGCGACGCGAAGGCCTTGGCGATGCGTTTTGCCAATGCGGAATCGGCAACGATGATTTGTGCTGTTTGCAAACCGTTATTGCGTGCGAAGGTGGCTATCTGTTTCGCCTCAGCCTCTGGCGAGAGCGTTAGCATGGTGAGGTTTTCCTGCGGTTTGACTTCCTTATAGGGTTGGTTAAGGGCCAACGTAGGCACTTGCACCGGTGCAGAAGTGATCAGCGTTACTTCATCTTTGGTCAGAGGTCCCACGATGAAATCCGCACCCTCAGCGATCGCTCTTTTGTAGACCAACTCCGTCTCCAAAGGAGTCCCGGTTTCATAAGCTTGTATTTCAGGCTTGTTGGGCATGGTGTCTGCGGCATAAGCAGCCATAAAACCGGCTTGCACTGCTTGCGCGGCATCGCCATATAACTTGGATTTAAGAGGCAGCAATAAGGCGATCTTGCCGAAACTGCCCATGTTGGCAGGTGGTGTCGCAACTTTGTCAGCACCGGTCGGCCCTTGAGCGATCTTGGCTAGCAATGCTTCACTAATGACATGGCTGGGATACGCCAAGCGCCATCGTTCTATATTCTGGGCTCTATGATCTGCATTGTTTGCCGCTAATGCCAGATCGATCCAGCCTTGTTCAGTACTATCATTAACTGCGCCGCGCATTTGCAGCAACATTTCTTTCGGTTGTGTGGATACCAACGCCCAGATAGCATCTTCAAACGCGTGCGGGTCAATGTATGCGCAGGCTTGAGTATATTGATCCAACGCCCGCAGAGGGTTATCCGCATGCACATAGGCTTGCGCCAGGGTTGCGTGTAAACTGGCATAAGCCAAGGGTAATAGGTTGACTTCTGCCTGTATAGGAATGAGCAGGCGCAAGGCCGTATCGTAATCGCCTTTCGATGCAGCGATCTGTCCTTCAAGTATCTTGCTGTAAGGCGAAGCTGGGTTAATCAGCGCCCAGTCTAGTTGAGCACAGTTGGCATCAGAGGCACCGAGGCAGGAAAGAGCTTCGAGATAGAGTTGTTCGGAGGTTTTGGACGACGTTTTCTGAACTTGCGCAGCAGGAGCGGCGGGGGCAGGTTGTTTTGCGGCATCCTTAACGTCGGCGGCATAGACGCCAGACGCAAATGTGGGCAACAGTACTAGAGAGACAATAAAACGTTGAATCAGCCATTTGATCATGTTGGCACATTATATGTGGTTGCCACGCCGATTGGAAATCTGCAGGACATAACTTTTCGTGCGCTGGAGATACTCAAAGCGGCGGATATCATCGCTGCTGAAGATACCCGTCACAGCGCCACCCTCCTTAACCACTTTGCTATCCAGACCAAACTTACCGCTCTGCATGAGCATAACGAACGCAGTGCGGGTGAAAAACTGATCGCCAAGATGCAGGACGGGCAATCGGTAGCGTTGATCTCGGATGCCGGCACCCCGGCAATTTCCGACCCCGGCGCACTGCTGGTGAATCTGGCACACCAAGCCGGTATCCGCGTGGTACCTATCCCCGGTGCCAATGCGGCGATAGCAGCTTTGTCGGCCTCGGGGCTGCTGCTGCCGAGATTTCTGTTCATCGGTTTTCTACCGGCTAAAAGCGGGCATCGTAAACAAGTGCTGGAGGCGATAAGCGACGTACCCGCGACATTGGTATTTTACGAAGCACCTCATCGTATTGTTGAATGCGTCGTCGATTTGGCTGCGATATTCGGCAATCGCCTACTAGTCTTTGCGCGAGAACTCACCAAAACTTTTGAAACTATCCATAGTTGTAGCGCCGACGTAGCCTTGGAGTGGCTCCAAGCCGACCCTAACCGGCAACGTGGCGAATTCGTGTTGCTAGTGGAAGGCGCCCCTCATCCTGATGAACAAGAGATCCCCAAGGATGCGCAGCGCACCTTGGAAATATTGTTAAGTGAACTTCCACTCAAACAAGCGGTAAAATTGGCGGCAGATATCAGCGGGGCAAAAAAGAACGCCCTTTACGAACTTGCACTGACCTTGAAACCGACATGACACAACTCATCATCACCCGCCCCGACGACTGGCACCTGCATTTGAGAGATGGCGATATGCTGCGCGATGTGTTGCCGGATACTGCAAAACAATTCGCTCGCGCTATCGTCATGCCTAATCTCAAGCCGCCCGTTACTACCACGGAACACGCTATCGCTTATCGCAACCGCATTCTGGGGGTACTGCCGCAGGGCATGCCTTTCGAACCGTTGATGACGCTTTATCTAACCGACAATACGCCGCCAGCAGAGATCACCAAGGCGAAACAGAGCGGCGTGGTGCATGGCGTAAAACTTTATCCTGCGGGTGCGACAACCAACTCGGATGCCGGCGTGAGCGACCTTGCAAAATGTGATGCCGTACTGGAAGCCATGCAGAAACAGGGTTTACCGTTATTAGTACACGCCGAAGTCACCGATCCGGAGGTGGATGTATTCGACCGCGAAGCCGTATTCATTGAGCGTCATATGATTCCTTTGGTGAAGAAATTTCCTGCCCTGAAGATCGTGTTCGAACATATCACCACCAAGAACGCTGTGGATTTCGTCACCGCCGCAGCCGGTAACATCGCCGCTACTCTGACTGCGCATCATTTGCTCATGAACCGCAATGCCATGTTCGCCGGCGGCATGCGCCCGCATCATTACTGCCTGCCTGTGCTCAAACGCGAAAGCCATAGAAAAGCATTGGTCGCCGCTGCCGCTTCCGGCAATCCTAAATTCTTCCTCGGCACCGACAGCGCTCCGCATTCCAAGTCATCCAAAGAATCGTCTTGCGGTTGTGCGGGCATGTACACCGCCCATGCCGCAATAGAATTGTATGCAGAAGCTTTTGAGAAAGCAGGGGCGTTGGATAAGCTGGAAGCTTTCGCCAGTTTTTACGGTGCAGACTTTTACGGCCTGCCGCGTAATACGGACAGGATCACGCTGGTAAAAGAAAGCTGGACGGTGCCGGAAACGCTTAAGTTTAACGGCGAACAACTGGTTCCGCTAAGGGCTGGGCAAAGCGTTGACTGGCGATTAAGCTAAGTTTGCGGCTTTAATTGTCCAGTCCATCCAGCACCATCTCGGCTGCCCGTAATACGGCCCGTGCCTTATTCCGAGTTTCCGTCCACTCACTCTCAGGCACTGAGTCGGCCACGATACCTGCTCCAGCTTGCACGTAGAGCGTCTGGTCTTTAACTACTGCGGTGCGGATGGCAATCGCCAGATCCATATCTCCATTGAATCCCAGATACCCCACAGCACCTGCGTAGATGCCGCGTTTGGTGGGTTCCAGTTCGTCGATGATTTCCATCGCCCTGACCTTGGCAGCGCCGGATACGGTTCCGGCGGGGAAGGTGGCTTTTAGTACATCGATCGCATCCAGCCCCCGCTTGAGTTTGCCTTCGACATTAGAGACGATGTGCATGACGTGCGAGTAGCGTTCGATGATCATCTTGTCGGTGAGCGTGACACTGCCTTCTGTCGCGACACGACCAACATCGTTGCGCCCCAGATCGATCAGCATGACATGTTCGGCGCATTCCTTAGGGTCAGCCAGCAGTTCTTCAGCCAGTGCGATATCCTGCTCGCGGGTTTGTCCACGCGGACGAGTACCGGCAATGGGACGCGAAGTGACCGTGTCGTTTTCCAGCCGCACCAATATCTCCGGCGAGGCACCCACCACATGATGGTCATCCATATCGTAATAGAACATGTAGGGCGAGGGGTTGAGGCTGCGCAGGGCGCGATACAGCGACAACGGCTCGGCAGCAAAAGGTTGTGACATGCGTTGCGACAGCACGACCTGCATGATGTCGCCATCGAAAATGTACTGTTTGGCTTTTTCTACTGCGGCTTTGAATCCGGCTTCGCCGAATTCGGAAGTCGCAGTGACCGGCTTCATGGCGGGTGCCTCGGCAATCTGGGCCGGTTGACGTATGGTTTGTACCAGTTCCTGCAGCCGGTATCGTGCTTGCTCATAAGCACCCGGTTTGGCCGGATCAGCATGCACGATGAAAGTCAGCCGCCCTGAAAGGTTATCGATGACTGCCAGTTCTTCGGTAAGCAGCAGCAGAATGTCCGGGGTGCCGAGTACATCCGGTTTTTGTGTGTGCGTAAGTTTATGTTCGATATAACGCACGGTTTCATAGCCGAAATAACCTGCCAGACCGCCGGTAAAGCGCGGCAAGTCTTTTAGCGGTGCGGCTTTGAATTGCGCTTGATAGTGTTTGATAAAGTCCAAAGGGTTCTTATCATCATGCGTTTCAATGACGGTAGAACCTTCGATCACTTGTATCTGAGACCCGTAAATCTGGATGCGAGTGCTGGCAGGCAACCCGATGAAAGAGTAGCGTCCGAAACGCTCGCCGCCTTGCACAGATTCCAGTAAATAGGAGTAAGGCTTATTAGCGAGTTTCAGGTATAGAGATAGCGGCGTATCGAGATCTGCAAACGTCTCGGTCACCAGAGGAATACGGTTGTAACCTTGCTTGGCAAGTTCGTCGAACTGCTGTTGGGTAATGGAGTGCAGCATGAAAATCCTTAAATGTTAAATGAGTAAAAAAGTGCCTGTGCTGTAAGGTTTCAGCAGCACCATCGCTCACTATTTATCAAAGGACTGTTCATCGGGTTCATGTTTTTCCGGCTAGGTCTTTATTATTCCGTTTTATCACGCTTTTATTATCAGAGTGCTGGCTACCAAAATGCTGTCTACAACAGCATCAAGATCCAGATCGCGCACATCTGTACCGCGATTATAGCCGTAAGGCACACAAAACACATGACATCCGGCTGCTCTTGCTGCCTGGGTATCGTTCAGAGAGTCGCCGATCAGCAACATCTTATCCGGCGCGATACCGAATTTTTCGCATGCATGCAGTAGCGGTAGCGGGTCCGGCTTGCGTCTGGGCAGGCTGTCGCCGGAGAGTATCAGCTCAAAGTAATCGTACAGACCGGTATCCTTGAGTAAAGGAATCGTGAATTTTTCTGCCTTGTTGGTAATGCAGGCCAGGCGATAACCGGTTTGTTTCAGTACATCCAAACCTGCGATCACATCCGGGAATGGGCGGCTGCTCAGGCTGACCACTTCGGCGTAATGTTTTTCGTAGATAGGTTGGGCGCGTGCGAAGGTCGCAGCATCGGGTTCGCCTTCCATGTCGCGGGCAAGCACGCGCTTGATCAGGCGCGATACTCCATTGCCGACAAAAGTGGTGATGAGTTTTTCATCAATTGGGGGTAGCTGCAGTTCCGCCAACATACGGTTGGCGGCTTCAGCGAGATCGGGCGCGGTATGAAGCAGGGTACCGTCAAGGTCTATCACCACCGCTTCCACCGCTAGAGGGAGCGGGATGCTGTGCTTCATTTGCTAATTATTCGTCTTTACTGTTTTTGCTATCTTTAGAATCTTTACTATCCTTGCTGTCGTCATCCTTGCTATCTTCATCGTCTTTCGGTCTTACTGTGTTGCTCATGCTTGGATCGACCACGCCGTTCTTGATCTCGTCATCGGTCTTCTGCCAGCCGGAGAGTATGTGCGCGGGTGACTGCTTGGGGTTTTCTGCCATGCACACGCTAGGCTGTTTCTGCGCCAATCGGCATGCCGCGCCAATCGCTTGTGCGTCAGCCACTTTACTATCGACCAAACCGGCTAACTTATCGCAACCGTTGAGCATCAGAGCTGCCAATAAAAGTACGAGTATGCGCATCATTTAGACCTTTCCTAGTTCGGCACGCAGGGCGCCTATAATGGAATCATAACGGTGCGGATCGCTTTCCTTGCCGGCGCCGAATAAGGCAGAACCAGCAACAAAAGTATCAGCTCCAGCACGGGCAATATCGGCAATATTAGCGACATTTACGCCGCCGTCAATCTCCAACCATATTTCACGCCCGGTCTCGGCAGTATAAGCGTCGATCTTGGCGCGCGCTAGACGTAGTTTGTTAAGCGCTTGAGGAATGAATTTTTGGCCGCCGAATCCGGGGTTCACCGACATCAGCAGGATCATGTCGATCTTGTCCATCACGTAGTCCATGTAATCGAGCGGGGTGGCGGGATTGAACACCAACCCGGCTTTGCATCCGTTATCTTTGATCAATGCCAAGGTGCGATCGATATGATCGGAGCCTTCCGGGTGAAAAGTAATGATATTGGCGCCTGCTTTGGCGAAGTCGGGGATGATGCGGTCCACCGGTTTTACCATCAGATGTACATCAATGATGGCATCGGTGACCGGGCGTAATGCTTCGCATACCAGAGGGCCTATGGTCAGGTTAGGTACGAAATGGTTATCCATGACATCAAAGTGCACGATGTCAGCGCCTGAAGCGATCGCGTTAGTGACTTCTAGGCCCAGCGTGGCGAAATTGGCAGAAAGAATACTGGGGGCGATTCGAAACTGTTTACCCATGGCAAATCCTCAACATAAAGGTGCAAAAGTGGCTATTTTAACCATAATTGCGTCTTAAAACATAGTTTAGTCAAAGTGCCAGATGCCGCAGCAAGCTGGTCGCCAGCTTATCGCGGTCGGTGGTCGCCGCCAAATCGGACATCTGCGTGACTTCCATGCCCTGGAAACCGCAAGGGTCTATGGCGTGGAATGGAGACAAGTCCATGTCTACGTTGAGGCTCAAACCGTGATAACAGCAGCTGTTCTTAAGTCGCAAACCCAGCGAAGCGATCTTGCGCTCATCTACATACACTCCGGGTGCGTCGCTACGTGCGACGGCCTGAATATGATCTTCTGCCAAGAGCGCGATCACGGCATCTTCCATTCGGCTGACCAGTTGTCGTACATTGATACCGTAGCGTTTGATGTCCACCAACAGATACACGATCATCTGCCCCGGACCGTGATAAGTGATCTTGCCGCCGCGGTCGGTTTGCACCACCGGGATATCGCTACGTAACGGAAGGGTGACGCCCTTTTTGTTCAAACCCAATGTATATACCGGAGCATGCTCGGTCAACCATAATTCGTCTGGAGTATGGTCTTTGCGGCTTGCGGTAAAGCTTTGCATGGCGTGCCAGGTGGTTTGATAGTCAGTCAATCCCAGCCGCTTGACAACGATATTCACAGTACCATACGCACCATGGGGTGAGCGGACAATTCACGATACAGATCATCCAGTTGCGGTTTGGAAGTGGCATTGACAGTACAAGTCAAACTGACATATTTTCCGCCGGAACTGACCTTCTGCGTGACGCTGTCAGGATCAAAATCCGGCGCATGACGCATCACGATATCTTGCACCACCTGCAAAAATTCGACTTGCGCCTCTCCCACAATCTTCAGAGGAAAGTCGCAAGGGAATTCCAACAAGGTTTCCCGTTCTTCTACAGTGTTGGTAATGATTTTAGTCATAGTTGTGCCTGGCGCATCACGCGTTGTTTGTAATCCTGATAAAGGCCGTACATCTTTCGGAATATGGGGCCGGATTTGCCGTTTCCAATCATTTGCCCATCCAGTTCGATGATGGGCATGATCTCTTTGGTGGAAGAAGTGAGCCATAACTCGTCGGCTGCGCGTATTCTTGTTTCAGTAAAACTCCCTATTTCCATAGTGATGTCATGTGCTTGAGCGAGTTCCAGTATCAAGTCATAGGTGATACCGGGCAACAAGTGATTATCTTTGGGAGGGGCCAGGATGCACCCGCGTTCTACTGCGAATATATTACTAGCCGAGCCTTCGGTAAGTATGCCGTCACGAAACATGACCGTTTCCACTGCGCCTGCGTCTATTGCCAGTTGGCGCATCAGTACATTAGGCAGTAAGGCGATTGCCTTGATGTCGCAGCGATCCCAGCGATTATCCGCCGCGCTGATGGCTTTGATGCCAGCTTCGCACTGTGCCTGCGTTGAAGTCACCAACGGGTTGCTCATCATGAACACGGTGGGCGGTGTGTTCCTGGGAAAAGCATGGTCGCGCGGAGCTACGCCACGGGTGATATGCAGATAAACAGACTGGTCTTCGCTTTCATTATTAGCTACCAGTTCGCTGATCAGTTTCGTCCATTCCGCGTCGGAGTAAGGGTTATCCAGACGAATGCCATTGAGGCTGGCTTGCAGGCGCTTTAGATGTTCCTGTAACCTGAAAAGATGGCGTGAGTAGACGGGAATGACCTCGTAAACGCCATCACCAAAGATAAAACCGCGATCCAGCACCGGTATGAAGGCTTGTTCTATCGGCAGGAATTTTCCATTGAGATAAACGATTTGCGACATACGTTACTCCAGATTAGGTGCCAGCCAGCGTTCCAGATAATCTTTGGATAGGCCGCGCCGTTCGGCCATATCGGCTAGCTGGTCTTTGCCTATTTTGTCCACGCTGAAATATTTAGATTCGGCATGGGCAAAGTAGAAACCGGAAACCGATGCCGCAGGCAGCATGGCAAATGATTCCGTAAGTGTCATGCCTATCTCTTCACACCCCAGGAATCTGAATAGATCTGCCTTGACCGTATGGTCGGGGCAAGCTGGGTAACCGGGAGCCGGACGTATCCCCTGGTATTGTTCCTTGATCATTGCTTCTACGGTTAAATCCTCATTGGCGGCATAACCCCAGAAATCGGTGCGTACACGTTGGTGCAGATATTCGGCAAAGGCCTCTGCCAGGCGGTCTGCCAGTGCCTTGAGCATGATGCTGTTGTAATCGTCGTTATTGGCTTCGAATTTTTGTAGCTGTTTTTCAATGCCGATGCCGCTGGTGACAGCGAAGAGTCCGATATAGTCTGGAGTACCTTTAGGCGCGATGAAGTCTGCTAGGCATTGATTCGGCTTGGGCACGCCATCGATCACAGGTTTCTCGGTCTGCTGACGCATGCCGTAGTAAGTGAATGCAACTTCCGAGCGGGTCTCGTCGCTATAGATCTCGATGTCGTCGTCATGCACGCTGTTGGCAGGCAGCAGTGCTACCACGCCGTTGGCGGTGAACCAGCGACCATCTATGATCTGCTTGAGCATCAGGCGCGCATCATTGAATACTCTGGTCGCAGCTTCACCCACCACCTCATCCTTCAGTATCGCCGGATACGCACCTGCCAGATCCCATGTCTGGAAGAACGGGCCCCAGTCTATGTATTGGGCAATAGAGATCAAATCTATATTGCTTAGTACGCGGCGTCCGATGAACTTGGGTTTGACCGGCGCATACTGGCCGGTGAATTCTAATTTAGCCTTGTTTGCACGTGCCCCCGCGATACTCAGCATCGGTGTGCCTTTTTTATTGGCATGCTGGGTACGTGCTTTTTCGTAGTCATTCGCCACTTCGGCGATGTAAGCATCCCGCTGTTCCGGCGTGAGCAGCGACTGCATCACCGCTACCGAGCGTGACGCATCAGGCACATACACCACCGGCCCGTCATAATGCGGAGCGATCTTGACTGCAGTGTGGGCACGGGAAGTGGTTGCGCCGCCGATCAGCAATGGTGTTTTCAGGCCCAAAAAATACGGGTCGCGCTGCATTTCCCTGGCCACATGCGCCATCTCTTCCAGAGAAGGTGTGATCAGGCCAGACAAACCGACAATGTCCGCATTCTCAGCTTTTGCCATCGCCAAGATCTCTGAAGTCGGCACCATGACGCCCATATTCACCACTTCGAAGTTATTACATTGCAACACCACCGATACGATGTTTTTACCGATATCGTGCACGTCACCCTTGACCGTGGCGATGACGATCTTACCTTTAGCTTTGGCTTTGAAGCCGGTACGCTGCTCTTCCTTCAGTTTTTCTTCTTCGATGAACGGGATCAAATGTGCCACGGCCTGCTTCATGACGCGTGCCGATTTGACCACCTGTGGCAGGAACATCTTGCCTTGCCCGAACAGATCGCCCACTATATTCATGCCGTCCATCAATGGACCTTCGATAACATTGATCGGCCGCCCGCCATCATTGAATACCTGCTGGCGCGCTTCTTCGGTGTCCTCGACGATAAAGTCGGTGATGCCATGCACCAATGCGTGTGCAATGCGTTTACCGACCGGCACCGGAGCTTCAGGCGTACCGCGCCATTCCAATGTCGCTTCTTCTTTTTTGCCGCTGCCGGTCAAGGTCGCAGCAAACTCTATCATGCGTTCAGTCGCATCCGGACGACGATTGAGCACCACATCTTCGGCGCGTTCGCGCAGTTCGGCGGGCAAGTCGTCATATACCCCGACCATACCGGCATTGACGATACCCATGGTCATGCCTGCCTTAATAGCGTGATACAGAAATACGGTATGGATCGCTTCGCGGGCAGGGTCATTACCGCGGAAACTGAAACTGACGTTGGAAACACCGCCGGAAATCTTGGCATAAGGCAGGTTTTCTTTGATCCAGCGCGTGGCATTAATGAAATCCACCGCATAGTTGTTATGCTCTTCAATACCTGTGGCAATGGCAAAGATATTGGGGTCGAAAATGATATCTTCCGGCGGAAAGTCGACCTTTTCAACCAATAGATCGTAGGCGCGTTTACAGATAGCAGTCTTGCGCTCAAAAGTATCTGCCTGGCCCTGTTCGTCGAACGCCATCACGATCACTGCCGCGCCATAACGGCGGCAAAGCTTGGCCTGGCGCAGGAATTCCTGCTCGCCTTCTTTCATGGAGATCGAATTGACAATGGACTTGCCTTGAACGCACTTCAAACCTGCTTCGATCACCGACCACTTGGATGAGTCGATCATGACCGGAACGCGCGCGATATCAGGCTCGGATGCAATCAGGTTGAGGAAGTGAGTCATGGCGGCAACCGCATCCAGCATGCCTTCATCCATGTTGATATCGATGACCTGGGCGCCGTTTTCTACCTGTTGTCGTGCGACAGCTAGAGCTTGATCGAATTGGCCACCCAGAATCATGCGCGCAAACGCTTTGGAGCCGGTGACATTGGTGCGCTCGCCGACGTTGACGAACAGCGAAGTGTCATCAATGGTAAAGGGTTCCAAACCGGACAGTCGCGTCGCATGTTGCGGTGCCGAAGGCTTGCGCGGAGCGATCTTACTCACCGTTTCGGCGATGGCCTGGATATGCGGCGGCGTAGTGCCGCAGCACCCGCCGGCGACGTTAACCAGACCGCTCTCGGCGAATTCTCTGATGAGCGAAGAAGTATCTGCCGGTTTTTCGTCAAAGCCGGTATCGCTCATGGGGTTGGGCAATCCGGCATTGGGATAAATGCAGACAAAAGTGTCGGAGGTTCTGGAGATTTCTTCGGCATAAGGTCGCATCAAAGCTGCACCTAATGCGCAATTCAAGCCCACAGTAAGCGGCTTGGCATGGCGTACCGAATTCCAGAATGCGGTAACTGTTTGTCCGGAAAGAATACGTCCGGAAGCATCGGTGACCGTGCCTGAGATCATGATAGGCAGGCGTTTGCCGCTTTCTTCAAAGAAGGTGTCTATGGCAAACAATGCGGCTTTGCAATTGAGTGTGTCGAAGATGGTTTCCACCAGCAGGATATCCGCGCCGCCTTCCACCAAACCCCGCGTTTGTTCCAGGTAGGCTGCGACGAGTTGGTCGAAAGTCACGTTGCGTGCTGCAGGGTCGTTCACATCAGGAGAGATGGACGCGGTTTTAGGGGTGGGTCCAAGAGCACCGGCAACGAAACGGGGTTTATCCGGAGTGGAATATTTGTCGCATGCGGCGCGCGCGATCCTGGCGGCTTCCACATTCATTTCGTAGGCCAGATGACCCATGTGGTAATCGTCTTGCGCTACGGTGGTCGCGCCAAAGGTATTGGTTTCAACGATATCGGCACCTGCTGCCAGATAGTTTTCGTGGATTTCCTGAATGATTTGAGGCTGAGTCAGGGTCAGGAGTTCGTTATTACCCTTAACGAATAATTCACGCGAGGGTACGGCTGGCGGCGCATGGTTCTTACCGCAGTTACAGCCGGTACCTTTGGGGCAGAATTCGATGCTGCCATCGCCGGGTTTGAAATCAGCGAAGCGTACGCCGCGATAGTCAGCCTCGGTCAGCTTGTATTGCTGAATCATGGTGCCCATGGCGCCGTCGAGAATGAGGATGCGCCGGGACAACAAGTCGCGCAATAATGTTTCTGTAGGGGAAATCACTTCTGGTTTTGTATTTAGTTTGCGTCTTTGTGCAGATTACCGGCCCATTGCATTGCTGCCAGTTGTGCATCGCTGAGTTGAACAGGGCTGATATTCAACTCTTTTAATAGCTCAGCGACAGCATCGAATTCTTCGGTTTCACATTTTTCTACCAATAATAGTAATTTGCCAAGGAACCCTTCACGGTTAAGGATCGCTTGCCGTACTTCGTCTATCAGGCCTAATTGATCGAGAATCTCATTAATATCGACCCCAAGCGCTGCATCCACCAAAGACAGGATGCCTGTCATAAAAGCGTGGTCGGTGGCTTCCTGAGATGCATAACGCTTGTCTACATGGTGCTGACTGAGAAGTTCCATGGTCTTTGCCCGAACCGCGGCCATTTGCATCAACGGGCCGGCTGCCGTATTGCCGCTTTTTGCGTACATCAACAGTTGCACCCACCGTTGTAGTTGCTGGCGACCGAGAATGACCAAAGCCTGGTGCAGAGTACCTATCTTACGCGTTAAACCCATGCCTACCGAGTTGACCAGGCGTAATAGGCCCAACATCAGATCGGGGCTTTCCTTGAAAGGGCGCTCGATCTCGTCTACTTCGGCATCACTCATGAGCAGGCCAAGCGCACGTAATAGAGTGATTTGATTAGGGTTACTCTTTTTTGTCGAGAGTACCGAAGGTTTAGCAAAGAAATAGCCTTGATAGAGATTGAAATTCAATGTCTTGAAGTAATCGAATTCCTCTTGGGTCTCTACTTTTTCGGCCAACATTTTAAGGTGCGGCCAACGCTTGAGAATAGTTAAAGTCTTGGTGATCTCCTCACGGCTGGAGAGCATGACATCGAATTTGATGATATCCACGATGGGGAATAATGCGTCATAGACAGGCGTATATTCAAAATCATCCAGTGCCAAGCGGAATCCCTGAGCCTTGAGTTGGCGGCAACGCTCTATCACGTCGTTATCAATTTCTACCGTTTCCAGTAGTTCTATGACGATACGATTGTGAGGCAGCAATTCCAGCACATCACCCATTAACAGGGAGCGTGAGACATTGATGAAACCGGCATGATTCTCCAAGACGCTATCCAGACCCAGTTCACTGATCGTGTTGATAATGACAGTGGCCGAGGCCAGCAGATCATCGGTTACACCCGCGGTAAGATGCTGACCGGAGCGGAACAATAATTCGTAGGCAAAAGTCCCCTGCTGGGCATCCAGAATAGGCTGCCTTCCAAGGAAAATCTCTGTTGACTGATCATTCATGCGTTATTAATTTTCGATACCAGTTGCAAATTTAAGTTCAAATGTTACTGGTCTGATGACCGGCCCAGATCGTGGACCCAACGCAGGGTTTCTCTTTGAGTACGGTTGAGGTCTCTGCCCGATGTGCCTATCTTCTTTAGCATGGACTCGGCTTCCTCGAATTTGGAATGTTCCATTTTTTCGGCCAGCACCAGCAGGTCGCCCAAAAAGCCCTGATGAGTGAGCAGGGCTTGTTTTACATCGTCTTCCAGGCCGATCTGTTCCAAAACTTCTTCCAGGTTGATTCCCAGCAATACATCGGTAAGCGACAAAATACCTACGCTGAATGCACGATCACGGTAGGCTTCATGGCGTTTGTCGGCATCCGGGTGGATAGCACATATCCCATCCATCAATTTGGCGCGAACAGTTGCCATATGCATCAGCACTTTGGCGGATTTCAGATCGCTGTGCTTATACAGCAGCACTTGTACCCAGCGCATCAACTGACGACGTCCCAGAATCACCAAAGCCTGCTGTAGGGAATCGACAGTACGCGCTAATCCCATGCCGGCAGAATTGACCAGTGCCAGTAGATTGGTGACAAGCTCGGTGCGCCCAAGGAAGGTGTGTTCTATGCGTGGCAACTCTACATCGGTAAGTAATTGACCCATCACCACCAGCAAGGCAGCCTGGTCCGGGTTGGCATTGCCTCTGGCGGCGGCTTCAGGATGCGCGAAGAAGAATCCTTCCATCAAACCGAATTCCAGCGCACGGCAGGTCTCGAACATCCGCGGCGATTCCACGTTTCTGGCTATCGCGACCGTATGATTGGTAGAGCGCAATCTACGTAAAGCTTTGATCGCTTCAAGCTTGGAGACAGTTTGCACGTCTATCTTGGCGAAGTCGATCATGCGTAATAGCGAATCATTCACAGGAGCCTGGAAGTAATCGCTCAATCCCAGTTTGAATCCTCTCGCCTTGATTTCGATCAGTCGCGAAATATTACGATCCGACAGATTACTTACATCATCCAACTCTAATACCATGCGGTTAGCGCCGACCAACGACGCCACTTGATTGGTCATCAAGTCTTTCATCGCAACCGGTATAAACCCAAAATGGTCGCTCACTACCCGATCTGCACCTATGTCATTCATCACTCTGCCCATATCCCCGAGACTCATCTTCGAGGAAGTACCTTGTTTGCTGGCATATAGGGAGAGTGAGTAGCCGTTAAGCGATTGATCCGGCAACACAACGGGGACGCGCCCCAAATATAATAATTCAATATTGATCGGAGGTTGATCGGCTTCGATCTCATCGGCTTCTTCTTCGGGCGTTTTAGCCGTTTGTTCTGTAGTAGCCGGTGTCGGAGTGCCATCTGTTTTTTCTGCTGACGTTGGGGCGGAGACTCCACTACCGCCTTCCAACTGTACATCTGTGATGGTGCGATTACGCCCGCGCTTTTTAGCCTGATATAACGCGGCATCTGCACGTTTGATAAGGGATTGCACCTCGTCATCTTGGGTCAGTTCAGCGACGCCTGCACTAAAGGTGACAGGAATGGCTTCATTCCCCTTATCGGCATTTTCAGGAGGGGTGGCTGCGATTCTTTTATGTAATTTTTCCAGCATCTGTACCGCTGTTTGGCGATCGGTCTGCGGCATCAGCAATAGAAATTCTTCTCCGCCGTAACGGAAAAGCGTATCTGACTCGCGTATGGATTTCATGGAAATATCGGCAAAATGGGCAAGTACGGTATCGCCTACATCATGGCCGTGGTTATCATTGATGTTTTTGAAATGGTCGATATCCAACATGGCTACAGAAGCCTTTGTGTGTCGACGTTTTGCACGCGTCAATTCCCGCTCGACGTTATGTTCCATGTTTTGGCGATTACGCGCGCCGGTCAGCGGATCTATCAGCATCTGCTGTTTGGTTTCCGTAAGCTCGGTACTTACGCCATTAAGCGCTTCGCGCGTGCTTTCCAGTTCGGTATGAGAGGCTTTTACCGAACTTCTAGCGGCGTCCATCAAAGTGAGAATAGGCTGTAATAACTCGGCAACATGTAATTTGTCGCCTGAAGCCTGAACGTCCACCATGAATTTCAAAATACCTTCATGCTGTTGTTGTAGCTTGTCTGTGAGGTCGCCAGCACTGGTGGCAACGCTGGCAGTGAGTTCTCCCAGATACTCCACCAGCATGCGGTTGTTCTTGATGATTTCCTGGGCATTTTGCATTTCTACGCCCATATCCGATGTTTCCGGTTCGCCGTTGCCGGATAAAACAATGGTAGCAGGCGGTTCTTCCCCACTTACTTCATAGTAGATTTTTGCGTAGTTTTGCGGGGTAGGCGCAAGCCCCCGCTCATTCATAATGAGAAGGGCGCTACGTGCATTTTTGACGATATTACTCATAGACTTTTAGCTAAAGTTCAACTGTTAGATTGTCCGAAGCTCTTAAACTCCTCTATCATAACGCAATTGCAGTAAATTTGACCTCACTATGCACTAATATGAGAAATCGCTCAACCATTGCCAGCGGGAACAGTTTCGCGATTTGGCAATTTTTGCATCACTCGGGTAGAAGGCAGTTCTGTCCCAATTTTCGCGTTTTACCCTTTTAATTTTTTTCGACGAGCGACTTTTATGCATATCCATATCCTCGGTATCTGTGGCACTTTTATGGGCGGTATCGCAGTGCTGGCAAAATCAGCTGGGCACCACGTCACAGGCTGCGATGCCAATGTGTATCCGCCGATGAGTACTCAGCTGGAGGCGCAAGGCATCGCGCTGACAGAAGGCTTTGCTCCTGAGCAGGCTGATATAGGCGCGGATATTTTTGTGATCGGGAATGTAGTGTCGCGCGGCAATCCGCTGATGGAAGAGATACTCAATCGCGGTCTGCCTTATATTTCCGGACCGCAATGGTTGGCGGAAAACGTATTGCGAGATAAATGGGTGCTGGCAGTAGCCGGAACTCACGGAAAAACCACGACCAGTTCCATGCTGGCCTGGATATTGGAATATGCTGGGATGCAGCCTGGTTTTTTAATTGGCGGCGTTCCGCAAAACTTCGGAATTTCGGCGCGTTTAGGAGAAACTCCTTTTTTTGTGATTGAGGCGGATGAATACGACACCGCTTTCTTCGACAAGCGTTCCAAGTTCGTACATTATCATCCGCGCACCGCTGTGTTGAATAATCTTGAATTCGATCATGCTGACATTTTCGGCGATCTTGCTGCGATTGAAACGCAATTCCATCATTTGGTGCGGACTGTGCCTGCAAAGGGGTTGATCGTTAGTAACGGCCGGGATGCGAATCTTGATCGAGTGCTGGAACGCGGATGCTGGACGCCTGTGGAGCGTTTCGGAACTGACTGGCACGCGATAGATGTGACACCCGACGGTAGTTGCGAGATTTTACTCAATAAGCAATCCCAAGGGCGCTTGCATTGGGATCTGCTCGGCGAACATAATCGTATGAATGCGCTTGCGGCGATCGCAGCGGCACGCCATGTCGGCGTGTCGCCAGGGATTGGAATCGAGGCACTAAGCAAATTTCAGAATGTCAAACGTCGCATGGAATTACGGGGTGTGATTAACGGCATCAGTGTATATGACGATTTCGCACATCACCCCACGGCTATCGATACCACCATTGCGGGTTTACGCGCCAAAGTGGGCAACCAGCGTATCTTTGCCGTGCTTGAGCCGCGTTCGAATACGATGAAGCTGGGCGCCGTTAAGGACCTATTGCCGGAAAGCCTTAAACAAGCGGATCTAACCTTTTGCTATGTCGCCAATCTGGGGTGGGATGCTGCTGCAACCTTGGCCCCGTTAGGGAAAACGGCTAGTACATATAACGATCTGGACGTGATGGTAGAGTGTATTGCGCAACAGGCGCAGCATGGAGATCATATTCTGGTGATGAGTAACGGCGGATTTGGCGGCATACACGAAAAATTGTTGAAGAGACTAGCAGCTTGAAAGAGGCTATCCAACGCCAGAATCGTCTAGGCATGATGCTTGGGGTATCGATCATGCTGCATGTCGCAGTGTTTTTGGGCGTCAAATTCAGTCCGCTGGATCCCGGCAGTCTTAAGCATCTCACTGATAAGCTGCCGCCATTGGAAGTCGTCCTGGTAAATGCCAAAACGGAGTCTGAACCTCTCCAGGCGCAGGTGCTGGCGCAGAACAACTTGGATCGGGGTGGAGATACCGACGCCGATAAACGTATGAAGACACCGTTGCCGACTAAACCTTCTTTAGTAAGGGCACTCAAACCCGAACCTCGGCAAGATATGGAAACTCGTCAGGCCAGTAAGCACTCTAACAAGATAGTTGAGCAGGTTAAGCATACGCAACAGCAGGTAAAGGAAATTGAAAAGCAGGTAAAGCAGGTCATCACCCAGCTAAATAGTAAACCGCTGGAGCAAACCAGTGCCCCGCAAGCTTCACAGGAGTCGAGCACTCCCAATATCACGCAATTCAATGCGCATGATGCGGTATCCCATGCATTGAGTGGTGAAATACGCCACGAAGAAGCGGAGCTGGCACGAGAAGTTGAGGAATATCAAAAGCGTCCGGTGCGCAAGGTTTATGGCGTCAATGCCAAGGGTTATCGTTTCGCACTATATGTCGAAGAGTGGAGGCAAAAGGTAGAGGGCATTGGCAGGCTTAATTTTCCTGAAGAGGCAAAGACACAAAAGATCTACGGTAGCTTGATCATGACGGTTTCGCTGCGCGCCGACGGCAGCATAGAAAAGCTGGATATCGGTAAAAGTTCGGGCTACAAGATGCTGGATGATGCCGCACGCCGTATTGTTGAGTTGGGAGCTCCGTATAACGCATTTTCAGCAGATATGAAGAATGACACGGACATACTTGAAATCACACGCACTTGGACATTTACTCGTGAAGAAACGCTTTCGAGCAAATAAAGAAAGCCATTAGGAAAAACTGAAGAATTATTATGAGCTATTACAAACATCACGTATTTTTCTGCCTGAATGAGCGCGAAGATGGCGCAGCATGCTGCTGCGACCACAATGCGAAGGCGATCTTCGATGCGACTAAGCGCAAGGTAAAGAACATGAACCTGAACGGCAAGGGCAAGGTAAGAATGAATCGCGCCGGGTGTCTAGACCGTTGCTCAGAAGGGCCGGTGCTGGTGGTCTACCCGGAGGCAGTGTGGTACACGTATGTCGATCAGGAGGATGTGGACGAGATCGTCGAATCGCACCTGAAGAACGGCAAAGTGGTGGAGCGGCTGAAGATTTAACTTAAGGCCGCAATCACTTTCCTTCGTAAGTCTTCAATATCTACCGTACGTTTATCTGCATTCCGCCTGGTTGTCCCCCAAATGGGATTGGGGAAGTGTTTGTCATCGGTGAATCGTGGGATCACATGCCAGTGCATATGCGGCACCACATTGCCCAAGCTGGCGAGATTGATCTTTTGCGGTTGTACCGCTTCCCGCACTACTTGCTCCACGGCGAATACCACAGCCATTAAACGGTTGCGCTCGGCAGCACTCAAATCCGTCATCTCCTGCACATGACGATTCAAGATCACGCGGCAAAAACCGGGGTAATCAATATCATTCACCAGTACTACACGGCAGAAGTCGTCGCGCCATAGAGGTTCTCCTCCGTCGCTGTCGCAAAGTTCGCAGGTCACTAAATTCATGATTATTTATATTTGATTCTTAAAAAGATCATAAGACCATGATACTAAATGGCACTCCGCCTGTGATTTTTTATTAGAGAACGACATAAATCGGTTGACGTGCTATCGATTATTAATTGATAATGATTCTTATTAAGATTGTTTTAACTAAATCAGGTCGAGCTTACCGCTTACCGAGCAATTCTCTCAGCTACTCCAGAATGTCTGATTGCGGATTAAATTAGAACGGATAAGACATTCCACAGGCAATTCAAGTAAATCGAAACCATACTATGAAAACTTCTCATCGAATATCAACCTCAATAGCGATCCTGCTGAGTCTCGCAGCTTTGCATACTGCCCCCGTGAGGGCCGATGCCAGTAGCAAAGCCCTGCTGGAAACCATACATCACCACAAAGTACTGACTTCCACTATCCCGGAAAATGGCGATGTTAATCCATACGCAGTAGTGATCGCACCTGTATCGGCCGGAGCTATCGTCAAGGACGATGTGTTGGTGGACAATTTTAATAACATCGGCAATCTACAGGGCGCCGGTACTACCATCATCAGATATCGTCCAAGCACCAAGGAAACCAAGCTATTTGCACAAGTCCCGCGCAATCTGAAGGAATGTCCTGGTGGTGTTGGATTGACCACCGCGATGACCATATTGAAGAGTGGCTGGGTAATCGTAGGCAGTCTACCAAGTACCGATGGCACGACAGCTACCAAAGGCGATGGCTGCATGCTGGTATTAGATGCTAATGGGCATCACGTCGCCACCTGGTCCGGCCCAAAGATCAACGGGCCATGGGGCGATATCGCGACCATAGACCACGGCGACAGCGCGACCTTGTTCATCAGCATGGCAGGGTTTGGTATTCAAGGGCCGGATGTTCTCGATCCCGCTACGCATGCTTCGGTCGTTGTGCATAAAGCAACTGTGTTACGCCTCGATCTGACTATCGCCAATGGCAAGATACCCGTCATAAAAAATCAGACAGTGATAGGTGATGGTTTCTCGCAACAGGCCGATAAAGGCAGCTTTTTGTTCGGCCCCACCGGGCTGGCATTGGGGCAGGACGATACGCTTTATATAACGAATGGATTGGATAACGAAATCACGGCGATCACCCAGGCCAGCACTCGTACTACCAGTGCCAGGACGGGGCGGCTGGTGACTAAGGGTGGCATGCTAGCCGGGCCGCTGGCGATGGTGATGACGCCTGCAGGTCATTTAGTCGTATGTAATGGTAGGAACGGTCAGGCAGTTGAGATCGATCCTGTTTCGGGCAAGCAACTTTACGCGCATTGGCTGGATCAAAACCAAGCCCAGTCCCCTCCCGGCAATGGTGATCTGTTCGGGATCGCATTGACCCCGGATGGCAAGGGTTTCTATTATGTTGAAGATGAAGTTAACGCTTTGGTATTGGCTACACCATGAATGGTTTTAAGAATTCCGCCAGTAGATTTTCCGTGAGCAGTTTTATACGCGATGTGTCGTTGGCTGCGTTTATTACATTTGCCAGTTTGAACGCGCATGCCCAAACCCAGACTGAGCCTTTTTGGGGAGAGCATCAGGCTGGAATCACCACGCCGATGCAGAGCCATACCTACTTCATCGCTTTCGATCTGCAGACCACCAAACGCGAGGACGTCATCGCACTGTTGAAAGCATGGACCGATGCCGCAGCCAGTATGACTCAAGCTCAGGCAGATGGAACCGCAAAAGTAGATGCAAACGGAGTCGCCAAAGATTCCGGGGCCACCATCGGCTTATCGCCGGCTCGTCTGACCATTACATTTGGATTCGGGCCCACCCTGTTTGAAAAAGATGGCGTGGATAGATACGGATTAGCCAGCCGTCGTCCCGCAGCACTTGCCGATCTGCCGCGTTTTGCCGGGGATCAACTGATTGCAGAGCGAACCGGCGGCGATCTGTCGGTGCAGGCATGTTCAGACGATCCCCAAGTTGTGGAGTACGCGATCCGCCGCCTGGCTACGTTGGCTAACGGCATCGCCAGCATCCGCTGGGGCCAGCCCGGGTTCAGCGGAGACTTTAAAGCGGGCGAGACGCCGCGCAATCAAATGGGTTTCAAGGACGGTACCCTGAATGTTTCGACCAAAGACGCCAAGCTCATGCAGCAGTTTGTCTGGGTCGGCGAAGAAGGTCCGGCGTGGATGCGCGGCGGCAGCTATATGGTGATACGACCTACCCGCATCGCACTGGAGCACTGGGACCAGATGAAATTGGGGTTTCAGGAACAAACCATAGGCCGCCAGAAATATTCCGGCGCGCCTATCGGCAAACAACATGAAATGGATCCGCTCGATCTTAAGGCCGTCGATAAGGAGGGCAACCCGGTCACTGCCGAGCTTTCCCATGCCGCGATGGCAGCGCCCGAGAATAACGACGGCGCGCAGATCCTGCGTAGGGCCTACTCATACGATAATGGATTGATCCATGTCGCGGAGCGTTGGCCCCCTTGGTTGCAGACCACTACCTTCGATGCCGGTTTGTTATTCGAGTGTTATCAGCGCGACCCGAGAACCGGGTTCGTCAGGATATTTGGAAAAATGTCGCAGCTCGACATGCTGAATCAATTTGTAACGCCGGTTGGAAGCGGTTTATTCGCTATCGCCCCAGGTGCCAAGCCTGGAGAATATATCGGTCAGCGCCTGTTCGAATAAAACCTAATTAGTCGGCTATGCTCACGCCTGCTCCATGCGCTTGCTGGTCGGCGTGGTAGCTGCTTCTCACCATGGCTCCGCAGGCTGCTTGCGAAAAACCCATCGCTAGCGCTTGTTGTTCAAATAAGACAAAACGGGCAGGTTCTACAAAGCGCATTACCGGCAGATGATGCGGACTGGGTTGCAGATATTGTCCCAACGTCAGCATTTCCACATTATGGTCGCGCAAATCTTGCATCACTTGCAGAATCTCTTCATCCGTTTCGCCCAAGCCGAGCATCAAACCTGACTTGGTCGGGATATGCGGATGTTGTGCTTTGAATTCCGCCAGCAGTTTTAGCGAATGCGCGTAGTCCGCGCCGGGGCGAGCCTGTTTGTAAAGCCGTGGCACGGTCTCCAGATTATGGTTGAGGACATCGGGTGGGTTATCTACCATCGCAGCCAGTGCGGGAGCCAGGCGTCCGCGGAAATCAGGCACCAGCGTTTCAATGCGGATATTCGGGCTTGCTGCTCTTACTGCCTGGATGCAGTCCGAGAAATGTTTGGCACCGCCATCGCGCAGATCATCCCTGTCTACACTGGTGATCACCACATACTTCAATTGCATCTGTGCAATGGTGCGTGCCAGATTAGCCGGTTCGTCCGCATCCGGGGGCAGCGGTTTGCCGTGAGCTACATCACAGAATGGGCAGCGCCGCGTACATAGATCACCCAGTATCATGAATGTCGCCGTGCCACCGCTAAAGCATTCGCCTATGTTCGGGCAACTGGCTTCTTCGCACACGGTATGCAGATTGTTATCGCGCAGTATTTGTTTGATTTCGCGGAAACGTGCGCTGTCAGGCACTTTCATGCGTATCCATTCCGGTTTGCGCAATGCGGGCTGCGGAATGATCTTGATAGGGATGCGCGCGGTTTTAGCAGCGCCCTTTTGTTTTTCTGGTTGCTTTTCTGGAATCATATCGCTGCCATTTTTGCTGCAAAAGTGAATGCATCGGAGAAAAACTCGTCTTCCGGCAAGCCATTGGCAGTGAAGTCGCGATGAATAGCTTCTACCATCGCCGGTGCACCGCAGCAATAAACCTGTACTGAACGTAGGTCTATCTTATCTGCCAACACTGCCTGATGTACCAATCCGGTACGGCCTGTCCAGTCATCTTGAGGCATGGGGTCTGACAGAACCGGAATAAAATCGAAATTATCATGCTCAATCGCCCATTTTTCCGGCAACTCGGGCATATACAGGTCACGTTTGGCGAGAGCACCCCAATACAGCGTCATCTGGCGCTTGCTGCCAGCATCAAAGGCGTGTTCTATCATGCCTTTGATAGGAGCGAAGCCGGTACCGCCTGCCACAAAAATGATGGGTTTGTCGCTTTTCTCCCGTAGGTAGAAACTACCTAACGGGCCTTCGATACGTAGGATGGCTTTTTCCGGCATTTCATGGGTTACATATTCGGTGAATTTTCCGCCCGGAATCAAGCGTGCATGTAACTCCAGCAAATTGTCATGGGATGGCGAATTCGCCAGCGAATAGGCTCGACGACTACCATCTTTGAGCAGGAATTCCAGATATTGCCCAGCCATGAATTGCAAACGCTCGTTGGCCGGAAGGCGTAAGAATAAAGCCACTACATCATGCGCTAACTGAATCTTTTTCTCCACGCGACAAGGCAGGATACGCGGCGGGATCGCTGTATTTTCTAGTTCTCGGCAGGCAATGATGAGATCGGACGTGGCCTGGGCGCAGCAAAAGAGCGCTTTACCTGCTGCAACGTCTACCACGGTCAAGGCGCTGATAGGCGTATCGCCATATTCTACCGTGCCGGAAACCACCTCGCCTTTGCATGAACCGCAACTTCCGTTGCGGCAACCGTAGGGCAGGTTATACCCTGCATTGAGCGCGGCGTTAAGTACGGTTTCGCCTTCAGCGGCGGTAAAGGTATGGCCGCTGGATTGAATGGTGATGTGGAAAGGCATCGGATTACACAATGCTACGCGAAAACAGCCATTTTATCATAGGCGGATAGGAGCAATGCCTTACTCACTATGGCGCAAATATCACTCTTCGCGACGCCACTCTCCTTCGATCGCATCATCTGTAGTCATGGGAGCTTTTGATTTGGGCATGGGGATGAGCAATATGATCAGCGCCAGAACATCGCTGATGACGCCGGGCAAAATCAGTAATATGCCCGCCAGCAAGCGCTTGGCGCTTGTCAGCAGCGCCCATATCGGCGACTGTCCGCTTTGGGTAATATGGAATAGCCGCCCGAACACAGCCAGGCGTTCTCCTTGTATCAACGTCCATCCCAAGGCAGCGGAGCATAACAGGTAAAAACCGACCCACCAGCCATAATGCTCACCCAGCTTGATTAAAATGAATAATTCGAGAATGGGGAAACCAAGTAAAATAATAAGTATGAATAATCGCATGCAGTGCGCCCGATGAAGCTGGTGATAACCAACATGCCCAATCTTAAGGCCGCCGAACAGTTGGCGCAACAGTTGATTGAGTCGCATGTGGCGGCGTGTGTCAACATTCTGGCACCCTGCACCTCGATCTATCATTGGGCAGGGAGGGTCGAAAACACGCAAGAGTTTCCCCTGCTGATTAAAACTACCGAAGTACGTTACCAAGAAGTTCAGAGCATGATACGGGAGCATCACCCGTACGAACTTCCAGAGATTATCTGTGTCGCAGTAGAGGCTGGTTTGCCGGATTATTTGAATTGGGTTGAGAACGAAACGAAATGAAGAAATTTGTATGGCTGTTACTGCTTTGCATTCTGCCTGCGCAAGCAGGCTTGATATCTGACCGACCTGCTTCGAATGAGAAATCGTCGATTGCCGATATTTTCGACGAGAAACGCGGCCAGGACGACTTTCTGTCGCCGGATCAGGCTTTCAAGTTATTAGTGCATGCACAGGATGATCAAACGCTCATTGCCGATTTTGAAGTCGCTCCGGGTCATTACCTCTACCAATCGCGCATTTCGTTCACACTCAACGATCCCAAAACCAGTGAGATCACCAAAGTCGATCTGCCGAAAGGTGAAATCAAGGACGATCCGAACTTCGGAAAACTGGAGGTCTATCACCACTCATTTCAAGCCAGAATCCTGTTGCATCATCCGGGCACTAACCCGCAACACATCATGCTGGCAGCTAGCTATCAGGGATGTAGCGAAAAAGGGTTGTGTTATGCACCGATTAAAAAGACTTTCGATATTGATCTGAGCAGTGTCAATAAGAATGGCGCAACCGAATCTGATTCAGAGCCGGATAAGCTAGGGCGCGCCCTAGCGAGCGGTAAATTGTGGCTGGTGGCATTGCTGTTTTTTGGCGTGGGCGTTGGACTTTCTTTGACTCCATGCGTATACCCCATGATCCCTATCCTGTCCGGCATCATCGTCAGGCAAAGCGATCACCCTAGTCGCGCCCATGCTTTTAACCTCTCGCTTGCTTATACCTTGGGCATGGCCATCACCTATGCGTTAGCAGGCATCGCCGCAGGACTCTCTGGGCATCTGATCAGTAATGCTTTGCAAAACCCATGGGCATTGGGTTTTGGCGCGGTTGTATTCGTTTTTCTGGCACTTTCCATGTTTGATATCTACGAGCTCAGATTGCCCAGTGCACTGGAAACACGTGTAGCAGAGGCGAGCAATCGTATCAAGGGCGGGCGCTTTATCGGGGTGTTTGCCATGGGAGCGCTATCCGCACTACTCGTTAGTCCTTGCGTGGCAGCGCCTCTGGCAGGTGCATTGCTTTACATCGGCAAAACTCATGACGTGATACTGGGCGGCATTGCGTTATTTGCCATGGCCATGGGGATGGGGATTCCTTTATTGGTATTAGGGCTTTCGGCGGGCAAAGTGTTACCTAAAACAGGTGAGTGGATGACCATAGTGCGCAATCTTTTTGGTGTGCTGATGCTGGCGATGGCAATCTGGATTATCGTCCCGGTCATTCCCGTCGCCGTGCAGATGGGGTTGTGGGCATTGCTGCTGATAGGCCTATCCATATTCTTGCATGCAATTGATGCCTTGCCTGCGGCTTCTTCTAATGCTGCAAAGCTTGGCAAAGGGCTGGGTGTGGCCGTGCTGATTACAGGGATAGCGTTGCTGGTGGGAGCGTTGTCTGGCAGCCGCGATCCGATGCAGCCTTTAGCTGGGATCTTTTCTGCATCCGGCAGCAGCCGGCAAGATACAGTTCCATTCAAGCGCATTAAAAATCTGGCCGAGCTTGATGAGGCGATCCATGCGGCAAAAGGCCATTATGTGATGCTCGATTTCTACGCCGACTGGTGTGCCTCGTGCAAGGAATATGAGCGCACGACTTTTGCCGATGTTCGTGTGCGCAAGCAGCTTGAACGGGTGACGCTATTGCAAGCCGATGTCACCAGAGATACGGATGAGGATAGGGCTTTATTGTCACGTTTCGGCTTTTATGGTCCGCCTGGAATTGTATTTTTTGATGAGTCAGGGCAGGAGATCACTCCGCTAAAAGTAGCGGGGTACCAAGCGGAAGAGCAATTCCTAGGTACACTCGCTCGGGTTTTTTCCAGTAAAGGTGGGGTATGTCCAAAACTACAAGAGTGCTGATCCCTATAGTATTGATTCTCTGCCTGGTCGCGTTCTTCCTATTCAGATTTTCCGCCGCTAATGCACCAGCTACGACTCAGGCGTTATTCGCTGCCAGTTTCCCCGATGCGCAAAACAAACCGCAAAGCCTTGCACAATGGCGCGGCAAGGTGATGGTGGTCAACTTCTGGGCGAGTTGGTGTCCGCCCTGCCGCGAGGAAATGCCGGGATTGGATGCTTTGCAAACAAAGTATCTATCCAACGGTGTGCAATTCGTCGGTATTTCTGCTGAAGATGTAAATAAGTTAAATCAATTTTCCAAGGAGGTGAAAGTCAGTTATCCTCTATTGGCGGGTGACTTTGACGCCATGTCTTTGGCGCAATATCTTGGTAATGACAAAAGCATATTGCCATACACGGTTGTGATTGATAAGGCTGGTAAAATCGTTAAAATCTGGTTTGGAATAGTTGACGATTCCGAGTTGGAAAAAACCATTGCAGCCTTGATTTGAACCACGCTTGAACAACTCGCTGTAATCCGCTGAAAAGACAGTAACTTCTTTTAATTTCGGCAATTGTGCTGGACAACTACCCCCAATTTGCGGCAAACTCCCATTTCCTCTTTGGGTTAATTCATCACCGACGATGACGACAAAAAACAGCGCCAAGCGCATTCTTGTGCTTCATGGCCCCAACCTGAATTTGTTGGGGCAACGAGAACCGGAACATTACGGTGCAGATACGCTGGAAACGATCAATCAGCGTCTTGAAGCCAAAGCAACTGCCGTAAAGGTCACTTTGGAGTGCTTTCAAAGCAATGCGGAAGCCGAATTAGTCACTAAGTTGCAAGGACTGTTTCAACAACCCGTCGATTTCATCATTATCAATCCAGCCGCTTTTACCCATACTTCCGTTGCGCTTCGCGATGCTTTAGCCGCAGTGAAAACCCCATTCGTTGAGGTGCATCTATCCAATGTGCATGCTCGCGAGGCTTTCCGTCACCACTCTTACTTCTCCGATCTGGCAGTAGGTGTGGTTTGTGGTTTGGGTGCTGCAGGGTACGAATATGCGCTGGATTTTGCCATACACCACATCAATTCTAATTAGGAACATTAACGATGGATTTGAGAAAACTTAAAAAGCTGATCGACCTGGTGGAAGAGTCCGGTATTTCAGAACTTGAACTGACCGAAGGCGAAGAAAAGGTGCGCATCAGCCGCCAGCAACAAGGTCAAGGTCAGGTGATGCAATATGCACCTTCTTACATGCAGGCTCCACCTCAGATGGCAGCCCCTGCGGCTGCACCGGTAGAGGCAGAGATCGCTGTTGTTGACGGACATGTGATGAAATCGCCTATGGTAGGTACTTTCTATCGCTCACCTTCCCCGGAAGCCAAGGCTTTTGTGGAAATAGGCGCCAGTGTGAATGTCGGCGATACCTTATGCATCATCGAAGCCATGAAACTGCTCAACACCATAGAGGCTGATCATAGCGGCGTAATCAAAGCTATTCTGGTAGAAAATGGGCATCCGGTAGAGTACGGTGAGCCACTTTTCATTATCGGCTAACAGGGCACCCCATGTTTGAAAAAATATTAATCGCTAATCGCGGTGAAATTGCTCTCAGAATCCAGCGCGCTTGTCGCGAACTAGGCATCAAGACTGTATGTGTTTATTCGGAAGCCGATCGTGAAGCCAAGTACGTCAAGTTGGCGGATGAGTCGGTGTGCATAGGCCCGGCTTCTTCCAGTCAGTCCTACCTGAATGTGCCGGCTGTGATCAGTGCGGCGGAAGTCACCGACGCTGAAGCCATCCATCCTGGCTATGGATTTTTGTCTGAGAACGCAGATTTTGCAGAGCGGGTAGAGCAAAGCGGTTTTGTTTTTATCGGTCCGCGTGCTGAAACCATCCGCCTGATGGGCGACAAGGTCAGCGCCAAAGAAGCGATGAAGAAAGCCGGTGTGCCGTGTGTGCCAGGCTCGGACGGCGCATTGCCGGAAGATCCGGAGGAAGTGCTGCGCATGGGACGCGAGACCGGTTATCCCGTCATTATCAAGGCAGCAGGCGGCGGCGGCGGACGCGGAATGCGCGTGGTGCATGAAGAGTCTGCCCTACTGGCATCGGTGGAAATGACCAAAGCGGAAGCCCAAGCAGCATTCGGCAATCCCGTGGTGTATATGGAAAAATTCCTACTACAGCCGCGCCACATAGAGATCCAGGTATTGGCCGATCAACACGGCAACGCGGTGTATCTGGGCGAGCGCGATTGCTCCATGCAACGCCGGCACCAAAAGATCATCGAAGAAGCGCCTGCACCGGGCGTGCCGCGCAAACTGATCGAAAAGGTGGGTGAACGTTGCGCCGAGGCATGCCGTACCATAGGCTATCGCGGTGCCGGAACGTTCGAGTTCCTGTACGAAAACAATGAATTCTATTTTATCGAGATGAATACCCGTGTGCAGGTAGAACATCCTGTGACTGAGCAGATCAGTGGTATCGATATTGTGCAGATGCAACTAAGGGTAGCCGCGGGAGAAAAACTGCCGTTCACCCAAAAAGACATCAAACTGCACGGCCATGCCATTGAGTGCCGTATCAATGCCGAAGATCCGCACAACTTCATGCCTTCACCAGGACGTTTGACGGCTTTTCACATGCCGGGAGGCCCCGGCATACGTGTGGATACCCATGCCTACCATGGTTATATGGTACCGCCGCATTACGACTCCATGATAGGCAAGCTGATCGCTTATGGCGACACGCGCGAACAGGCGATAGCCCGTATGCGGATCGCATTGTCGGAAATGGTGGTAGAAGGTATCAAGACCAATATTCCCCTGCATATCGAGTTGATGCATGATGAGGCATTCCAGAAGGGTGGCACCAGTATTCACTATCTGGAACATAAGCTAGGTATTCATTTCTAAAAGATGAATCCTCTTAAGTGGACTTCATTTTTGGATATTTAGTATGAGTTGGCAGTCGCTGAAGATACAAGCCAACGCAACGATCGCCGAAGCCTTAAGTGATGCCCTGACAGGCTTGGGTGCTTTGTCGGTCAGTATCGAAGACGCGGATGCAGAGTCGGCGCATGAAACGCCGATCTTTGGCGAGCCTGGCATGCAAGAAGCTACGTTGTGGCATCACAACATGGTGAGTGCATTGTTCGATCAGGATGCCGATCTGTTGTCTATCGTCCACCAAGCCGCTGCTGAAATCGGCCTGGAATCCTTACCTTATACCATTGAAGACGTTCCCGAACAGAATTGGGTGCTGACGACGCAAGCGCAGTTCGCACCGATACAGATCCGTGAGAACTTATGGATAGTCCCTACTTGGCATGACGTGCCGCAACCTGACAGTATCAATATCATTCTTGATCCTGGCATGGCTTTCGGTACCGGTAGTCACCCCACCACACATCTATGTTTGTCCTGGCTAGTTGATAACGTAACAACCGGCGATAGCGTATGCGATTACGGATGCGGTTCCGGCATCCTGGCGATCGCAGCCAAAAAACTGGGCGCCGGAAATGTAGTAGGGACTGATATAGATGAGCAAGCTATCCTTGCCAGTCGTCAGAACGCCCAGCAAAATACGGTTGAAGTGAGTTTTTATTCGGCAGATGACATACCGGTCCTGCAGGTGGATATCGTCGTCGCCAATATTCTCTCTTTGCCATTAAAATTACTCGCGCCTGCGTTGGCCGGGGCATGCCGGATAGGCGGAAAGATCGCGTTATCGGGCATACTCAGAGAACAGGCGAGTGAAATATCCGCGATATATGCGGAATGGTTTGCAATGAACCCCCCGGTTTTCATGGAAAATTGGGTATTGCTGAATGGAGTCAAACGTTGAGCCTAGTCACCACCTGCCCGGCTTGCGGCACCATGTTCAAGGTACAGCGGGATCAGTTGGCCGCCGGCACCGGCGAGGGGCGTTGCAGCGTATGCCAGCATGTGTTCAATGCTTTCGAACACCAATCTGAAATCCCTGATGACGCAGTAGAAAACGTCTCGCCTGCTCCCCAGGCGCAATCATTTGAAACTCCACCAGCAGTATCGGAAGCTGAATCGATAGTTCCTGAAGCTCCGCTAGTAATTGAGGCAGAAATGCCTGCCCCGCTTTTCACCACGCCGCCGACATTGCCTGAAAACTTATTCAAGCGCCGCCGCTTTGTCTGGCCGGCAGCTTTGAAGACATTGACTGCGGTGATGGTGTTGCTGGCGATCGCAGTCGTGCAAAGTGCATTTCATTATCGCACGCACGTCATTGAGAAGCTTCCGCGCAGCTATCCGGTTTTTGCTGCGGTATGCCAGTTATTCGGTTGTAGTGTCGCGTTGCCGCATCAGGCCGCACTGGTCAACATCGAGGATCATCGCCTGTTGAGCGACCCATTGCACGACGACGTGCTGATATTGGAAAGCACCTTGGATAATCGCGCCGAATTCCCTCAAGTCTATCCCTTGATCGAACTCACGCTGATGGATGCGAATAATCAGGCAGTGGCGACGCGCACGTTTAGACCGCAAGAATACCTGCCCAACAATCTTAATATTGCTTCAGGCCTCGCAGCACATGCTACGGTACCGATACGCTTGACGCTGGGCGTAGCCGGTATCAAATCGAGCAGTTATCAACTCCTCACTAAAGACGAGGCACCTCCTGCCCCGGTAGTCGACACTAGTAGTTGATACAGATTAAGATTGCGTTCGTTGCCGTTTTCGCGGATAATCGCGCGCTTTATTGCAATCGTCATTGCATGTCAGCCTTGTAAGGAGTGTTGAAAATGAAGCCAGAAACCCATCCAGATTACGAAGAAATCAATGTTGCCTGCAGCTGCGGCAACAAGTTCAAGACCCGTTCTACAGCCGGTCACGATCTGAATATCGAAGTATGCTCGCAATGCCATCCGTTTTACACCGGTAAGCAGAAGATCGTGGATACCGCAGGTCGTGTTGAGAAATTCCGTCAAAAATACAGCATGTAATTGTTGTTGATACAAAAAAGGCAGCCTAGGCTGCCTTTTTTATTTGCTAGAATGAATAGCATTTAATAATCAAAAAGCCTTAATCAAACAAATCCTATGTCGCCCGGACTAGATCACGATTGGCATTCCGTATTTGCCACCCCTAAGCCCAATGTCGGCGAGCGTACCAAAATACGTTTGCTCATCATATTGTGTACGCTATGGCTACTCTTCGGTTTAGTCGGGCATATGCCGTGGAAGCCCGACGAGCTTCAAAGCATCAGCATCATCAAGCATCTGCTCAACGGTGGCGATTGGCTTATTCCGATGATGGCGGGAGATGCGTTTCTAAAGAATCCGCCCCTGTATTATCTTTCTGCAGCCCTTTCCGCCAAATTATTTTCACCGTTGTTTGGCATGCATGATGCGGCAAGGTTAGTCAGCGGCATATGGATGACGTTGACCTTGTTATTTGTGGGCATGACAGGGCGTGAGCTTTGGGGAACTGGTTCCGGACGGCAAGCGACCCTGATCTTTATCAGTTCCATAGGGATGGTGTTTTCCGCGCACATGATCAGTCCCGAGGTGGCCGGGCTGATGTCATATGCGATGGTGTTCTACGGTTTGGCGCTGGCTCCCCGGCGACCATTACGAGCCGGATTGATCCTTGGTTTGGGGGTCGGTATCGGATTTCTTGCCAAGGGTTTGCTTAATCTTGAAGTCATGTTGACCACGGCATTGATGCTGCCCTTGTTGTCCAATCATTGGCGGCGTACATCGTATGCGCAAACCTTGGGCATCATGGTGATAGTCGCTGCGCCATGGATCGCGCCATGGCTGATCCTGCTGCATCAAAAATCTCCGGATTTATTCAATACCTGGCTGACCGACAGCCGGGCGATTGCCAACCATACCGGTTACGTCGTCAAAGGACTGGCATGGTATGCCTGGCCTGCGCTTCCTCTCGCCTTATGGACTTTATGGAGCATGCGTCCCAACCATAGTTCGGTACAGATATCGCTATTATTCTTTCTGGTGCAATTCGCGATTCTAGGTACCGGCATCAATAATAACGACGTCTATCTGTTACCGTTCTTGTTGCCGTTGACCCTGTTGGCCACTCCCGCCATCGATAAATTACAACGTAGTTTTGCCAGTATTCTCAGCTGGTTCGGCGTGATGTTGTTCGGCGCATTGGCTGTCTTCGTATGGACTGGTTGGGTGGCGATGACGATGGGCGTGCCGACGAAGCTGGCTGGACGTGCACATATATTGTCCAGCAGTTATGTGCCGCACTTCAATTTTGTAGCTATCGCATTGGCAATCGCAATGACATTGCTGTGGGCGGCGGTGGTCTTCAAAAGCCACCGCTCGAACCGTGCAGCTGTCACCGATTGGGCGGTAGGCATGACCATGGCCTGGGCGCTGGTGATGACTTTATGGCTGCCCTGGCTGGACGCTGCCAAAAGTTATCAACCGGTATTTGCGTCCATGCAAAAAACCCTTCCCAAGCAATTCGGTTGCATCATTAGTCGAGACGTAGGGCCATCGCAGCGCGCAGCTATCGATTACTACATTAACCTGAAAGTACAGCGTTTCGAACTGATGCAAAATCTGCGCGCCTGTGATTTGTATCTGATCCAGGATGAGCGTGATCAGCAGAAGATAGATCCCGGTAGCGACTGGAAACTGATCTGGCAAGGTAAACGCTCTAGCGATAGACATGAGAGCTTCAGATTGTTCCAGTACCTGAATTAATCGCTACGTTTTTTCTGCGGCTCTCCGATGTGGGCCCGCCCTTGCTTTAGCGCTAATTCCACTTGCAACTGCCGTTCCGCGGCGCTGGCTCGCTTCTCTTCAGTCAGTTTTTCTATACAGTGCGGGCAGGAGACTCCCTGTACGAAGTCTGGCGACATCTTGTCTTCTGCAGAAATCGGATGGCGGCAGGTGTAACACTGATCGTAATGTCCGAGTTCCAATCCTTGCCCAACCGCTACCCGCTGGTCGAACACAAAACATTCGCCCTGCCACAGGCTTTGTTCGGCAGGAACTTCTTCCAGGTATTTCAGTATCCCGCCCTGGAGATGGTAAACCTCTTCAAACCCTAGTTCCATCATCAATGAACTGGCTTTTTCACAACGTATACCCCCGGTGCAAAACATGGCGACTTTTTTATGTTTGGCCGGATCAAGATTCTTTTCCACGTATTCAGGGAACTCCCTGAACGTAGTAGTATGGGGATCGAGTGCGCCACGAAAGGTACCGATGTCATGCTCATAACTATTACGCGTGTCGATCAGCACCACCTCAGGATCTGAAATAAGATCATTCCAGGCTTGCGGTGCGACATAAGTCCCCACTTTGTGGGTAGGGCTGATACCCGCAACTCCCAGAGTCACGATCTCTTTTTTCAGTCGCACTTTCATGCGGTAAAAAGGTGTTTTCACGGCAAGCGATTCTTTATGCTCGATATCTTGCAATCGAACATCCGCTTTGAGAAAAGCCATGAGCGCATCGATTCCTGCACGACTTCCTGCAACTGTACCGTTAATGCCTTCCTCAGCCAATAATAGCGTACCTTTCAGCTTTTGCAGGAGGCAAAAATCCAGTAGCTTGGGCTGCAATTCGCGATAATCCGGCAGCTTGGCGAATTTATATAAAGCAGCGACGACGATGGATGGATCAGACACACGGATTTCCTATGGTTGCAGCATCCCAGAAAATGCGGGTGCTAATAAACTTGTTACTCATGAAAAGGTCTTATAAAAAGAGTGGTTCGGGAAAAATGGTAGGATATAACATATGAAATCCAATGTTGACAACATCTCGCCGTTAATTGATCGCTTCGGGCGTAAGGTGGACTATATCCGTTTGTCTATCACCGACCGTTGTGACTTTCGTTGCCTCTATTGCATGAGCGAAGAGATGACATTCTTGCCGCGTGAGGAAGTTTTGACGCTGGAGGAATGCGCGCGACTGGTAAAAGTCTTTGTAGGCTTGGGTGTAAACAAGGTGCGGATCACCGGGGGCGAGCCGTTGGTACGCAAGAACGCGCTGTGGTTATTTAACGAGATCGGACAACTGCCGGGGTTGCGTGAACTAGTGACCACCACCAACGGTTCGCAACTTGAACAGTATGCAGATGCGTTGCGTGCAGCAGGTGTCGACCGTATCAATATCAGTGTAGATAGTCTGGATGCACAGCGCTTCAAACGAATCACGCGTACTGGAGACTTGAATAAGGTATTGCGCGGCCTGGCAGCAGCCAAAAAGGCCGGTTTCAAAGGCATCAAGATCAATACAGTATTGATGCACGGCATCAATGATGATGAAGCTGAAGGTCTTGTGCAGTTCGCGGTAGAGCACGAGGTTGACATCTCTTTCATCGAAGAAATGCCGCTGGGCGAAGTAGACCACAGTCGCGATTCCTCTTGCGTAAGCAATGACGAGACGCTGATCAGACTGCAAAAGTCTTTTACGCTGATCCCTAGCACCGAGAATACAGGCGGCCCTGCGCGATATTGGCGTATTCCGAACAGCAAGACTAAGGTCGGTTTTATCTCTCCGCACAGCCATAATTTTTGTGAAGCCTGCAATCGGGTACGTATCACCTGCAATGGTCAATTGTATTTATGTCTGGGGCAGGACGACAAAGTGGACTTGATGACCATACTGCGCGAACATCCTGAGGATGATGAACCGTTGCGCGTCGCCATCCTGCAAAGTATGCAAGTCAAACCCAAAGGGCACGATTTCGATTTGAGGCGTGTTCAGCCGGCCGTAGTACGTTTCATGTCAGTCACCGGCGGTTAATCCGTTGGTGAGATTGAAGGTATCGGGGTATGAAAATCACGGGTATCGTTTTGGCAGGGGGGCTAGGCCGTCGCATGGGTGGCGTGGACAAAGGTCTGATGACATTGCATGGCAGGACAATGGTGCAGCATGTGCTGGAACGTTTGGCTCCACAGGTAGACGAATTGTTAGTGAATGCTAACCAGAATCTTGAACAATATGCCGCTTTTGGCTATCGCGTCATTGCAGACAACCTATCTGAATATGCCGGGCCTTTAGCGGGATTACAAGCCGGTTTGACTGAGGCACGCAATGACTGGGTGGCAACAGTGCCTTGCGATTCACCGTTTTTACCGCTCGATTTGATTGCGCGATTAAAAGCAGCTTTGCTGGAACATAAAACTGAGGTTGCGATAGCAACGACCTTAGGCCAACCGCATCCCGTGTTTTGTCTTTGTCAGCGTAGCGTGCTGCCGCATCTGACATCCTTTCTGGATAGCGGGGGGCGCAGATTCGAGATGTGGTATGCCGATTTGAAAGTGGTAGAAGTCAATTTCGACGATCAAGCCGATGCCTTCAAAAACATCAATACACCGCAGGAATTGGCAGCGGAAAATTGACTACGCCCTTACTCGGATTCTGCGCATACGCTAGCGGCACGGGCAAAACAACTCTGCTCATCAGTCTCATTCCTTTATTAAATGAGGCTGGCTTGCGCATATCGGTCATCAAACATACTCACCATCCTGTTGATATCGATCAACCGGGCAAGGACAGTTACAGATTACGCAAATCCGGCGCAGTACAGATGTTGTTGAGTTCAAATGAGCGATTGGCATTGATGACTGAGCGAACGCGGGCGGAAAAAGATACTGAGCCTGATTTGCAAGAGCTGTTGCGCCAAATGGACACCAGCCTCGCGGATTTGATCGTAGTAGAAGGATTCAAACATGCACCTATTCCCAAAATAGAGATTTATCGTCCTTCCCTAGGTACTCCATTGCTGGCGGAACATGATGCGCACATTATCGCTATTGCCGCAGACGGTGAAGTGAAAACCAAACTGCCGGTACTGGATCTGAATAATCCGGTTAACATTTGCGCATTCGTACAGACGTGGTTGAAGGGGTAGATGATGAGTACAAGTAAATGAGTAAAGATAAAGTGGATTTCATAGCCGCCAGTTGCACTGATGATTACGATCCGAATTCGATGCCGGTGGAGCAGGCTAGGCGGCTTATACGGCAATACCTTACTCCTGTGCATGACCAGGAATCGTTACCCATTCGTGAAGCTTTGGGACGAGTATTGGCGGCCGATATATTGTCGCCTTGCAATGTACCTAATCATGACAATTCAGCGATGGATGGCTACGCTTTTAATGGCGATGACATTGCAACTGAAATTGCGCTGAAGTTGATCGGCACGGCTTTCGCCGGAAAACCCTATAGCGGAAAAGTAGGTCGCGGCGAATGCGTGCGCATCATGACGGGCGCGGTGATGCCGGATAAAACCGATACCGTGGTTCCGCAAGAGCAGGCGCAAGTCGAAGGCGAAAGCGTAACTTTTATGGCAGGACCCAAGCGCGGCCAGCATCGCCGTTTTGCGGGTGAAGATTTGAAGTTGGGGCAAGTGGTATTGTCTAGGGGGCATTTGATCCGGCCGGCGGATTTGGGGTTGGTAGCATCACTGGGCATGGGAGAAGTGAGCATGTACCGCAGCTTACGAGTAGCTTTCTTTTCCACGGGCGATGAACTTACTGGTGTCGGCCAGGCGTTGGAAACGGGACAAGTCTACGATAGCAACCGCTACACCATTTACGGCATGTTGATGAGGCTGGGTGTAGAAGTGATCGATATGGGAGTGGTGCGTGACGATCCCGCTTTGCTGGAACAAGCGCTGATCACCGCCTCAACCTCTGCCGATGTCGTGATGACAAGCGGCGGTGTCTCCGTAGGCGAAGCCGATTTCATGAAGCTGCTATTAGAAAAGCTGGGCCAGGTAGTGTTTTGGAAAATCGCCATGAAACCGGGACGACCGTTGGCGTACGGTAAAGTCGGCAATGCGCATTATTTTGGATTGCCTGGCAATCCGGTGTCAGTGATGGTGACTTTCTATCAGTTCGTGCGCGAGGCCTTGCTGCTGTTGATGGGAAACAGCCATCCAACGGCGATACCGTTGTTGTCCGCCATGTGTGTCGACGAGATCAAAAAAGCGCCCGGGCGCACGGAATTCCAGCGCGGGATATTAAGCCGGGGTGCCGAGGGTGCATGGAAAGTACGCCTTACGGGCAACCAAGGCTCGGGTATATTAAGCTCAATGAGCGAAGCCAATTGCTTTGTGGTGTTGGCTGAAGATTGCGCCAATGTGCCTGCAGGAACCGTAGTGCAAGTACAAATTATGGACGGATTGGTGTAAAGTATTTGTTTTACAGGCACTTACGTCTATAATCTGAGACACTATGGCAGAACAAGAAAGCGACCTTGAAAGAACCGAGCCGGCCTCGCAACGAAGGCTGGACGAGGCTCGCGAGAAAGGCAACATCCCGCGCTCCAGAGAGCTCAACACATTCGCCATCACCATGGCTGGGGCAGTTTCGCTGCTGATATTGGGTGCTGGGTTCGCAGATGGCTTGCGTGCGCTGATGCAGCACTGGTTCACATTCAATTATCGCATGCTGTCAGACCCCATGTTGATGTGGCATGGTTTTATAGATTCAGTCATCGCCGTGCTATTTTTATTTATCCCTTTTATGGTGATTCTGGTGTTGGCAGCTCTCATGGCACCGATGTCGATCGGCGGTTGGATGTTCAGTTCGGATGCGCTACAGCCGGATTTCAGCCGCCTTAATCCATTAAAAGGTTTCGCCCGCGTTTTTTCCCTGAATGGTTTGGCAGAACTGGTGAAAGCGATATTCAAGGCACTCTTGGTAGGCGGCTTGGGTTTCTGGATCATCTGGGGAAAAAGGGAAGAGATACTGAGTCTTGCTGCTGAGCCCGTCAGTGGTGGCATTCCGCATGCGTTGCATATCATGGCATGGAGTTTTGTAATGATCACTGCGGCGATGCTGGTGATCGTTCTTATGGATGTGCCCTATCAGCTTTGGCAATACCATCACAAACTACGCATGACCAAAGAAGAAATACGCAAAGAAATGCGCGAGAGCGAAGGCGATCCGCATATCAAAGGGCGTATTAGATCTTTACAACGCGAAGCAGCACGCAAACGCATGATGGCCGAAGTGCCTACGGCAGACGTGATTGTTACCAACCCTACTCACTACGCAGTCGCTTTGCTTTATAAGCCGGAAAGCATGCGTGCGCCTAAAGTACTGGCCAAGGGTAGCTATCTACTGGCCCAACGCATCCGTGAGTTGGGCGAGGAAAACAATGTACCCATCCTGGAAGCCCCTTCTTTGGCACGTGCGCTTTACCGACATGCAGAGATAGAACAAGAGATACCTTCTGCATTGTTTGCGGCGGTGGCCGAAGTTCTGGCGTATATTTACCAACTTCACAGCTATAATAGCGGCGAAGGTGCGCAACCATTGATGCCTAAAGATCTGCCGGTGCCCAAGGAATTGGATTTCGAGCCGCCGGAAGATGCAGTGTTTAACTAAAGATTAACCAAGCAATTAATTAAGTAAAAAGCAGCACACAGGAGTGCGTGAATGGCGATTGAAGCCCCAAAAGTAGGGATGCGGGAATTTGCACTACCACTGCTCATCATCATGATTCTGGGCATGATGGTATTGCCCCTGCCTACCATTTTGCTCGATCTGTTATTCACCTTCAATATCGCTTTGGCCATGATCGTCATCATGGTCAGTATCTACACCCTTAAACCTTTGGATTTCGCAGCATTTCCTACAGTGCTGCTGCTGACGACATTGCTGCGTCTGTCGCTGAATGTGGCTTCGGCGCGTGTCGTGCTGCTGCAGGGGCATACCGGGCCGGACGCGGCTGGTAAGGTGATCGAAGCCTTCGGCCACTTCCTGGTGGGCGGTAATTACGCCGTCGGTATCATCGTGTTCACCATTCTGGTGATCATCAATTTCGTGGTAATTACCAAAGGTGCCGGCCGTATCGCTGAAGTGAGCGCACGGTTCACTTTGGACGCGATGCCGGGTAAGCAAATGGCCATCGATGCCGACCTCAATGCCGGCATGATAGGCGAAGACGATGCCAGAAGGCGTCGTGCAGAAATCGCGCAAGAAGCAGATTTTTACGGCGCCATGGACGGTGCCAGTAAGTTCGTGCGCGGTGACGCCGTAGCCGGTATTTTGATCGTATTCATTAACATTATCGGCGGTTTGATCGTCGGTATGGTGCAGCATGGGCTGGATTTCGCCACTGCACTGAACAATTACACGTTGCTCACCATCGGTGACGGCCTGGTAGCGCAAATCCCCGCGCTGATCATCTCTACTGCCGCAGGTATCGTGGTGACCCGAGTCGGCGGCGATGACGATAAAGACATCGGTACCCAACTGTTGGGTCAGATGTTTGCAAACTCCAAAGTGCTATACCTCACTGGCGGGCTATTGTGCATCATGGGCTTGATCCCTGGTATGCCACACTTCGCTTTCCTGTTGTTGGGTAGCGGTGCCGCCTGGATAGGCTATACCATGGACAAGCGTGCCCGTCTGGCGATTGAAGGTACTGATAACGTCAAAGCCGTATTGCCTCCGCCTACCGACGAGATGCCGGAAGTGGGCTGGGAAGATGTGCAGTCGGTAGACGTGATCGGTCTGGAAGTCGGCTATCGCCTGATTCCGTTAGTGGATCGTGGGCAAGATGGCGAATTGCTGCGTCGTATTCGGGGTATCCGTAAGAAGTTTGCATTGGATTCCGGGTTTCTGGTTCCCCCCGTGCATATCCGCGACAATCTTGAATTGAAGCCGAATGTTTATCGCGTGGTGCTCAAAGGCGTAGAGATCGGCCAAGGCGAAGGTTTTGTGAACCAATACCTTGCCATTAATCCAGGTCGCGTGAGCGGTGAGTTGATCGGCGTACAAACCAAAGACCCGACTTTCGGTTTGCCTGCGGTATGGATCGAGAATGAAATGCGCGACCAAGCACAAGCTTATGGTTATACCGTGGTAGATGCATCTACCGTGATCGCGACCCATCTTTCCAATGTGATCCAAACGCATGCTTCTGAATTGCTGGGACGAGAAGAAACACAGCAATTGGTGGATCGTGTGGCTAAAGAATCGCCCAAGCTGGTGGAAGATCTTATTCCCAAGACCTTGCAGCTCAGTACCTTGCAGAAAGTGTTGCAGAACCTGTTGGCTGAAGGCGTGCATATCCGTGACATGCGTACCATATTGGAAGTATTGGCGGATCACGCGATGCGTACCCAGGATACGGAAGTGCTGACCGCGGCTGTGCGTACCGCCTTGGGTCGTGCCATTACCCAGCAGCTATTCGCCGGTAATGAAGAGATACAGGTGATCGCGCTTGAACCTCGTTTGGAAAGTATGTTGATGCATGCCACGCAGACTCCGGGCATGGATGGCCCAGGGCTGGAACCAGGTCTGGCAGAGCAATTGCTGGAAGGCGTCAGTCAATCTGCTGCCGAGCAGGAGCAGATGGGTGTGCCTTCGGTGTTGCTGGTGCCCAGCCAGTTGCGTTCCGTATTGTCGCGTTTTCTGCGCCGCTCCGTACCTAATCTCAGCGTGCTGGCCCATAACGAGATTCCGGATGGCCGCACCATCCGCATCGTGCACACTGTTGGCGGTTAAAAGAGAGCCTGAACGAGCCCCCATTTCCGTTGTCTACTGCTATATCCACAGTGTTACTTTGAAGGATTTCTGATGAAACGGTTTTTTGTCCTGCTCTGCTTATTAACCTGCAGTTTTTTAAGCCTGAATGCATTTGCGGAAGCGGACTCCAATCTATGGCCGGTGCTGAAAAAAAGCTTCTTCGGCGACAAACAGATCGATGCTGCTGGTTCCATGAAGCTGGAAGGACCGAGACGCGCTGAAAGCGGTGCGCAAGTGCCCATCACTTTGACCATAGATAAGCCGGATGCCTTCAAGAATGTATATCTGTTCGTGGATGCCAATCCCATTCCTTTGGCTGCGGTATACCACTTCACGGCACTTAACGGCAAAGCACAGTTATCTACTCGCATTCGCATGCAGACCGATTCCTTCATTCATGCCGTGGGCGAGACTGCCGACGGTAAATTGTCTATGGCTGATATGGTGATACGTGCAGCGGGTGGCTGCGGCGGGGCGGTGGATGGCGACGATACGGAAATTCGCGCGGCCGCCGGCAAAATCAAGCTAAGCGTGGAAACACCGGTCAAGTTCGGTGAAGCTAACCCGGTCACGTTTTTAATCAAGCACCCCATGTTCACAGGTCTGCAGCGTGATTTAGTCTCCGGAGGCTATAAACCGGCATTCTTCATCAGCAAGGTAAGTTTCAGCTATAACAGCAAACCGGTAATGGACGCTGACTTCGGTGTGGCAATTTCAGAAGATCCTTACATGCGCTTCTTTTACTTGCCTGATGCACCGGGAAAGCTTGATGTGACTGCCTTGGATAACGAAGGCAAAGCATTCACTCATGAGGTGAATGTCAGTAATTAATCGTAATTGAACGAGCCGGATTAACTTAATGCGGCGCAACAAATAGAAATGGGCGCTATGCGCCCATTTCTATTTGAAAATTGCCGGTAATTCCGAAGCTATTTACCGAGTGACATGCGCCTCATGACCTCATCCTTGTCTACGATCATGTGTTTTAAGGCGGCCAGCATATGGATTACAACCAGAGTCACTAGCAGCCATGCGATCGTCTCGTGTATCTCCTTGAAGACGAGGCGCAGGGGTTCATTGTCAAGACCGGTGATGACAGGGATGCCGAACCATTTCACACCGTATTTGCTATAGGCACCCATGATCAGGCCGCTTAGCGGCATCAGGAACATCAACAAATAGAGCAAGTGATGGGATGCATGAGCGGCTTTTTGTTGCCAAGCGACCATAGAGGCTGGCAAAGGCGGTGCAGCATGGGTGAGACGCCAGAGGATACGCAGTAATATCAAGGCGGCGACAGTAATACCGAATGATTTATGCAAATTGAAATAATAGGATCTGAGAGAGATAGCTTCAGTGAACTGTACGGTATGCAGGTGCCAATTGAATAGATCAACAGACATGACCTTGGCAGCATCTTTGGGCAAGGTAGACATATACCAACCTAAAGCCAGCATGCCGATTATCATTACCGCAATCAGCCAGTGCAGGATAATGGCAACTTTGGTGTAGCGTGTGTTCATGTAATATCTCCATATCAAACATTGAAAAATTACTGCGCTTAATTAGTCCGAGGCGCATGCTTTAAGTTCATGGCAACCAGATGACATGCGCGCGGTCAAAAGTATGACCGTCATCATAACCTGAACTCCTAATACAGAGGTTTAACATATTGTATCGTTCGCTTGCACTGATGCTGTTTCACGCCTCGCTCTATAGCACGTTTTTTTTCTCGCTCATCGCGGCGGCCGAGCCGTTGCCGGTTACGGAAGTTGCCCCCGGTGTTTTTGTACATCAAGGCGTGCATGAAGAGTTGACCGAAGGTTATCACGGCGACATCGCCAACATCGGTTTTGTGGTGGGTAAAACTGCCGTGGCGGTAATTGATACCGGCGGCACACTGGAAGTCGGTAAGCGCTTGCGCGAAGCGGTACGTCAAGTCACCGATCTACCTATTGCCTATGTCATCAACACGCATGTTCACCCGGACCATATTTACGGTGACGCAGCATTTTTGCAAGATCATCCGCAGTTCGTAGGACATTTCAAACTGGCCGATGCGTTGGAGTTGCGTCGGGATATGTACCAGAGAAATAACCTAGAAGTATTGGGAGCTGCTTTTGCCGGTAGTGAGATAGTAAAGCCCACATTGTTAGTTAAGGATACACGGGAGCTTGATCTGGGTAACCGTGTTCTGCAACTCAAGGCATGGTCGCCCGCGCATACCAATACGGATCTGACGGTGTTTGATACCGCCAGCCAGACTTTATGGACAGGCGATCTGTTGTTCATTGAGCGAACTCCTGCCATGGATGGAGATACCCGCAATTGGCTCAAACTCATCCCATTACTCAAAGCGATCCCCGCGAAAATGGTTATTCCTGGACATGGCAGACCCACTGCGCAAGGACAACAGGCTTTCGATCGCGAGCAACATTATTTTGAGGTGATACTGGCCGACATTCGTGCCAGCATCAAAAAAGGTGAGACCATGGAAAGCACCATGGATCATGCGGCCGCCAGTGAAAAAGATTCCTGGGTACTATTTTCTACCGTCAATCGTCGTAATATCAACTTACTGTATCCGCAGCTGGAATGGGAGTGACAAGGTTGATCTAAGCACGTGATTGTTACTGCTATAATCCCAGCCTTTCAATGTTTTATGTCGCGCAACATGGCGCATCCTACCCATTCCATTCACCCAAATAATGACCTGCTGCTGTGGGCATTGGTATTGTCTATCGGCCTGCATAGCGCAGCACTGGGATTGTTGCCTGGGTTCAGTTTTAGCCATCCTATAAACAGGATAGAACCGTTGACGGTGGAGTTGCAACAACTGCCGCCCCCTCCAGCAGTAGAGCCGGAAAAACCGAAACCACCTGAGCCGCCAAAACCGCAACCCAAACCCAGGCAGGAGAAATTACCGCCTAAAGTGGTGCCGCAACCGGTGACGCCTCCCTCCGCTCCTGCCGTGGTGCCGCAGCATAATGAACCTCCTCCACCTGTTGTCACGTCAGAGCCTCCTAAGGCTGCGCCATCGCCCGCTGTAATTGTGGAGCAGAAACCTGTTGAATCGCACCCGGCAATTACTGTGCCTGTGGCGACACCGAGCGCTCCCGCACCCGATGAAGACACTTTGGGTGAAGTAAGAGCTGCTTATGGCCGGTTGTTAAATAGCGAATTCTCCAAACACACCAGATACCCTCCTGTAGCAGCACTGAAAGGCTGGGAAGGGAAAGTACACATCAAGCTACAGATCGATAAAGATGGAAATGTGATTGGAACGCCTGAAGTCACTGAAGGTAGCGGTTACAAAATGCTCGATGACGACGCAGTCAAGACCATACTGAAATGTTCCCCACTGCCTTTGCCTCCTGCAGCATTGTTTACCAAGCCGGTATTTATCAATACCATTATTGACTATCATAAACAGCGATGAATGGTCTATAACCACTATTCAGTGCTTGCCTTGTTTGCCGTTTTTCACAACAATGAGGGTATTCTTTGATACCGATGTGTTCATTACATGCTTAATCAAGTTGTGCCTGATTTCAGTCTGCCCATGACGGGTGGAAATGACTTTCAACTGCATGAGTTTAAAAATAAAAAGCTGGTGATTTATTTTTATCCTAAAGATGCTACCCCAGGATGTACGACAGAAGGTCAGCAATTTCGCGATCTATATGCACAATTCCAGGCCGCAGATGCAGAGGTATTTGGCGTCTCGCGCGATTCCATCAAATCTCATGAAGCTTTCAAAGCCAAGCTCGGTTTACCTTTCCAACTGCTGAGCGACGACGAAGAACTGGCATGCCGGCTGTTCGATGTCATCAGGATGAAGAATATGTATGGTAAACAGGTTAGAGGCATCGAACGCAGCACGTTTTTGATAGACGCGTCCGGTGTGCTCAAACAAGAATGGCGCAAAGTAAAGGTAGACGGTCACGCGCTTGCAGTGCTTGAAGCAGTCAAAACTATTTAAACTTTTAGGAACCTCGGATCGATTCATGGCAAAAAACCCCAGTGCAACCACAAAATTATTTGTTCTAGATACCAACGTGATGATGCACGATCCCTCCAGTCTATTCAGATTCGAGGAGCATGATGTCTACCTGCCCATGGTGACGCTGGAAGAACTGGACAACAGCAAGAAAGGCATGACGGAAGTCGCGCGTAATGCACGTCAGGCCAGCCGCTTTATCGAAGAGGTGATCGGTACCAACCTGAACGATCTGGAACTAGGCTTTCCGCTTGCTCAGAACGGCAATAAATTCAGTAGCGGACGTTTATTCCTGCAAACACAACCGGCCACCGAAGAGCTTCCCATGCTGGCCGGCAGCAAGGCCGATAACCAGATCCTGGGCGTCGTCGCCCAACTGCAAAAGAACTTCCCCCAGCGTCAGGTCATTCTGGTCAGCAAGGATATCAACATCCGCATCAAAGCACGTGCGATGGGGATCTCTGCCGAAGATTACTTTAACGACAAAGTACTGGAAGATACCGATCTACTCTATACCGGCGTGAGGGAATTGCCGCGGGATTTTTGGGAGAGCCATAGCAAGGAAATGGAATCCTGGCAGGAATCTGGGCGCATGTTTTACCGCCTGCATGGGCCGCTTTGCTCTTCATTATTGATCAATCAGTTCGTGTACTACGAGCACGAAGCACCTTTCTATGCCATCGTTTGCAAACAGGAAGGCAACTCGGCTGTACTGGAAGTATTGAAGGATTATACGCAGCAGAAGCATAACGTATGGGGCATCACTGCACGTAATCGCGAGCAGAGTTTTGCGCTGGATTTGCTAATGAATCCGGAGATCGACTTCGTGAGCTTGCTGGGGCAAGCAGGTACCGGCAAGACGTTGCTTACTTTGGCCGCAGCCTTGACGCAGACGCTGGACAAGAAGATCTATAGCGAAATCATCATGACGCGGGTCACGGTTCCCATGGGTGAAGATATCGGCTTCCTGCCCGGTACCGAAGAAGAAAAAATGACGCCATGGATGGGCGCATTGGAAGATAATCTGGATGTATTGAACAAGACCGATGACGAAGCTGGAGACTGGGGGCGGGCTGCCACTCAGGACCTGATACGGACTCGCATCAAGGTAAAATCGATGAACTTTATGCGCGGGCGTACCTTCCTGCACAAGTTCTTGATCATTGATGAAGCACAGAACCTGACTCCCAAACAAATGAAATCGCTGATCACTCGGGCCGGACCGGGCACCAAGGTGGTCTGCCTCGGCAATATTGCGCAGATCGATACACCCTATCTGACCGAGGGCAGTTCCGGTCTGACCTATGTGGTGGATCGCTTCAAGGGTTGGCCGCATAACGGACATATCACGCTGACGCGCGGTGAACGTTCGCGCCTGGCCGATTTCGCTGCCGAGGTTCTTTAGTCGATCTGACTATTTGATATGAATCGCGGTTTTTACACTATTTTGTCGGCGCAGTTTTTATCTGCATTGGCTGACAATGCCTTGTTGTTCGCCGCGATTGCCATGCTGGCTGAGCGGCATGCGCCGAATTGGCATGTGCCGCTATTACAGCAGTTCTTTGTCATTTCCTATATTGTGCTGGCTCCTTTTGTTGGGCCGTTCGCCGATTCCATACCCAAAGGCCGCGTTATGTTTATCGCAAACGCGATCAAGTTCATAGGCTGCGCTGCTATGTGGATGGGGTTGCCTCCGCTGTATGCATATAGCATCGTAGGTTTTGGCGCTGCGGCTTACTCTCCGGCCAAATACGGTATCTTGACGGAATTTCTGCCACAAGAGGACTTGGTAAAAGCGAATGGCTGGATGGAAGGTACCACAGTAGGCGCTATTATTCTGGGGGCCATTGTAGGCGGGCATATGGCGAGTATCAGCCCCTATTTCGCATTAGGCATGATTATTTGCCTGTATCTGATTGCGGCGCTGTTTAACTTATATATTCCCCAGGTAGCGATAGACCATGAGATACCTCAACGCAACTTATTTTATCTGTTGCGGGATTTTTGGCGCTCTTTCGCCATTTTATGGCGCGACCCACAAGGCCAGGTATCGCTGGCGGTAACTACCTTATTCTGGGGCGTAGGTTCTACCATGCGTCTGGTGATCATCACATGGGCTGCTGCTGCCTTGCATTTCGGATTGGATCGCGCTACCCAGTTGACGGCAATGGTAGCACTGGGAATCGCTTTCGGTTCGGTATTCGCCGCGCGTTACGTCAAACTGGAAGACTCGGTGAAAGTATTGCCCGCAGGCATCCTGATGGGGGTATGTGTGATGGCGATGTACTTTATTTCCGACTGGCATTTGGCCGCCATCAATCTGTTCATACTTGGTGTGTTGTCGGGATATTTCGTGGTGCCGCTCAATGCCTTGTTGCAGCATCGGGGGCACCATTTGATCGGTGCCGGTCATTCGATTGCAGTGCAGAATTTCAATGAGAATATCGGCATCCTGCTACTGACAGGACTCTATACCTTGATGGTGAAGATTGAACTGCCCATTCTGTGGATCGTGGTGATCTTCGGTGCTTTTGTGAGCCTGATCATGGCAGCCATCAACCGGCACTATCGCAAGACATGCTGATAGTGCCGATGGATTGTAGTCGAAACAGATTAATGCAGTTTGACGTGGGGGGAGGCGCGGCGCGTGATGATCTGCGCGATGGTGTCTAAAACCACCTTGGTCAATCCATGCAATGCGAACAAGTGCATTTTGTATAGCATGCGATACATAAGCCCGGCAAAACTGCCTTGAATGAACAGTGCTCCACCTGTCAGTCCACCCATTAGATTCCCCACCGTACTATATTTGCCTAGGCTCACCAAAGAGCCGAAATCGCGATAACTGTACTCTGGTAAGGATTTACCTTTGAGTCTGCGTTTAACGGATTTAAGCAGCATGGAAGCCTGCTGGTGGGCAGCTTGCGCGCGAGCCGGTACCAGAATGTCTCTGCCTTGAGCGTCTTTTCCCTGAGCAACCCACGGGCATGCAGCGCAATCGCCGAGAGCGAAAATATTATCGTCATTAGTGGTCTGTAAGGTGGTTTTGACGACCAACTGATTCGACCAATTGGTCTCCAGACCATCCATGTTTTTCAGGAAATCCGGGGCTTTGATCCCGGCAGCCCATACGACGAGGCTGGCGGCCACCAAGAGTCCATCTTTGGTATGCACCCCTTCTGCATCTACTTTCGTAACGCGTTGACCCAGCTTTAGCTCAACATTCAGCTTTTCCAATTGGCGCTGCACTTCCAGCGAGATATCTTCCGGGAGTGCCGGCAGAATCCTCGGTGCAGCCTCGATAATGCTTAATTTCACATCCCGGTCAGGATTGATGTTATCCAGCCCGTGCGCAGCCAACTGGCGTGTCGTATTGTGTAATTCAGCCGACAATTCCACTCCGGTTGCGCCGCCGCCAATGATGGCCACGTTCAAATGTCCTTGGTGGCTGTCGGTGGGAGCTACTTGAGTACGAATACAAGCGTTGATCAGGCGGCGATGGAAGGTAGCAGCTTCGGCTTGGGTTTCCAGTGCTACAGCGTATTCCTGAACTCCGGGAATGCCAAAATCGTTGGAAACACTGCCTACTGCAATGATCAGCGTGTCATAGTGAATTTCCCGTACCGGAATCAACACCTTGCCATCTTCATCATGAGTAGGTGAGAGGGTGATGATCTGTTTGCTCCTATCCAGCTTTTCCAGCGCGCCCAGACGGAAATTGAAATGATGCCAGTAACCCTGGGCAATGTATTCAATTTCGTGTTCATCCATATCCATGCTACCCGCCGCTACTTCATGCAGCAGCGGTTTCCACATATGCGTGGAATATTTATCTACCAGAGTCACCATGGCTTTTCCCCGCTTGCCGAGCTGATCTCCCAAGCGAGTGGCTAATTCCAAACCTCCAGCCCCACCACCTACAACTACAACGTGGTGTAATTCTTTTCCAACCTGGTTTACTACAGACATGATGACTCCAAAACTATTTATTCGTTACCCGTGGTTTTGCCGTGGGATCTAATCCATGCGATTACTTGCAGCACTTCGTCCGGCGTCAGACCATTAGTTGGATCCGTTGGATCCATCAGGCCTTTGCCCTTTGCGCCCATACCGTTATTGGTGCCATGCCATATGGTTTCGAACATACCCTTGTTAGTGGCGTTCTTCGGGTAGTGGAAATCGGGACCATGCAGGCTGGGGCCCGTTTGCCCTTGTGCATCTCCGCCATGACATTGCGTGCAGGAGTATGCCTGGAATAATTTTTTCCCCTTGGCCTCTGCATCTGCATTGCCAACGTAGGGGTCTTTGCCGGTAGAAGCAAATTCTTTTGCCTGGGGAGTGTCAAACAATTCAGGCTTGATGGCTAAAGCCGAACCATCCTGAGTCGAGACAAAATCCAACATCTTTCCATCACCGCCACCCGCAGCAGCTGCTTTATCGCCCCCTTTGTTACCGCAAGCAGTTAGAGCCAAGGCCAGCATGCCAGAAATGACGACCAAATTAATTTTGTTCATACCTAACACCTCCCTAAAAAAAGAAGTAATTCTACCTGAAACTGGTGCCATAAAAAAACAAACGGCCATTGCATCATGCAATGGCCGTTTATAGGGTACTGATTAAACCTGATTATTCGTTGCCGGACGGATGGTTTCCGCCTTCGTTACGAATCCAGGAGATGATCTTCAATACTTCGTCAGGCTTCAAACCATCGGTAGGATCGGTAGGGTTCATCAGACCTAAGCCTTTAGCACCCATGCCCCCATTGGTGCCGTTCCAGATGGTTTCAAACATACCTTTATTGGTAGCATCTTTTGGATATCTGAAGGTAGGGCCTAACAAGCCAGGGCCTACTTGACCTTTAGCTTCAGGTCCGTGGCACTGAGTACAGGAGTAATAGCCGAATCTTTTTTTACCGGCTTTGATAGCCTCTTCGTTACCGATATAAGGATTCTTGCCGGTTGCCAAGAATTCCTTAGCGGCCGGAGTATCGAATAATTCCGGCGCAATCTTGATTGGCGAGCCATCGGTTGTGGTTACCAGATCGATCGCCGCAGCCTTCAGGGGCAGTGCTAGTGCAGCGAGTGCGAGCATAGAAACCAAGAAAGTGGTTTTTACTTTATTGCCTAACATGACATCTCCTCTTTGATAATTGTATTCAAGTTGTAATTTAAAAAAAATGCACTAGTTCGTACTTGAATAACGAACTAGCGCAAATCCCGTTGACGACAGAATTATGCCAGAAAAAAGCCTTATTCTGACTTCGGTATGACATCTCCCTTTGGTTCATCTTTTCTCTTGAATTCCAGCTTGTCGCCTTCAACAACAGGTACGTGAGGAACGCCATAGTCATCCAGTATCTTGTTGATTTTATCCACATTGCGATCAAGAGCGCCTTGTATCATCGCCATACGTTCCTTGTCTTTATGGCGCACACCTATAGAGATATTCCAGTACTCTTTGCCTTTAGGGTTGACTCCCTCATATTCAGGAATAGGTACTACCACCAAAGGTATTTTGGCATGTTTAGCGAAATAGCCGCCTATCGGACCCCAATCAATGACAATGTCTGCTTTTCCGGCGACCAAGTCGTCAACCAGATAGCTGGACGGCAAGTTCAAATCGCGTTGCATACGATATGGGTGTGCATTTTCCATCAGATCGTGGTCTCTGAGCGGAATGGTCGCAGGGCTTTGCCCGTCGATGGCGATGACGCCTTTGCGTAGATCAGGAGAATCCCAATCTTTAATGTTGTAACCACTATCCTTGCGATAAATAAATACATGGCCGGAGCGGTAATAAGGTTTCGACGTTCTCATCATGTCGTTATCGCTGGTAGTGCTCATGACTACATCGCAACGGTTGGCGTTAAGAGTATTACGGATAAAACCCATGCGGTCAGGCCAGAACTGAAAGGACAGTTTTTTGCCTAAATCGGCAGCCAATACGGCTGCTATCTTGTTCTCGAAACCTTCTTGTTTGGAGTTGGAGTAAGGCAGAAAGTCTGGATCTGCACATACTTTGAATTCGGTACCATCATCTACACGCATTGCTTCGCCTGGCCTACCTGAATTCAAGTCAACAGGTATATCGTCGGCGGCATATGCAATGCCTGCCATCGTTAAGGCAAGAATTAAAAATGTAAGTTTTTTTAGCATCATAATTTCCTAGTTAATTAGTCGTCTCGGGCTCTCAATAGTCTAGCCTGGCAGATAAAAAGCACCCCGCCGAGGCGGGGTGCTTATGTGACACACTAACTAACGGTTAGTTCTGTAAATTTAGAGTCTTACGACTTTAAATTACAGGCTGAACACGTTCAGTACACCGCCGCCAGGAGCAGCATTGTACTTCGTCAGTTCAGCATAACCACCAGCAGCACCAAGAGCGTCTGTTGGAGTGGTCAGACCCAGGTTCATCGCCACGCCAGCCCAACCGCCGATACCGGACAGTACGCCAACGTATTGCTTACCTGCATGGCCGTAGGTGAAGGCATTGCCGATCACGCCGGAACCAACTTGGAACTTCCACAGTTCCTTACCGGTGTTAGCGTCAAGAGCCTTGAACCAACGATCCAGGGTGCCGTAGAACACCAGATCAGAAGCGGTGGTCAGAGCACCACCCCAAGCGGAGAATTTCTCCTTGTTGTACCACTTGGCTTTGTTGGTCATAGGATCGTAAGCGCCGAAGCCGCCCATCACGCCATCAGGACCAGGGAACATGGTCAGGGTAGCGCCAACCCAAGGTTGACCTGCAACATACTTGGACTCAACTGGCTCGTAGGTCATGCAAACGTGGTTGAGTGGGGTATATACCAGGCCGGTACGTGGGGAGTAAGCAGCTGGCTGCTGGTCCTTGGTACCCAATGCTGCTGGGCAAACACCCTTGGCATTGTAGTCTTGGTGGGTAGAAGCGGATGCCAACTTGTTAGGCACACCGGTCTTCATATCAACATCTGTTGCCCAGTTCACGAATGGGTGAACTTTTTGAGCTGCAATCAGAGTGCCGGTATGAGCATTCCAGGTGTAAGCGAAACCGTTACGGTCATGGTGCCAAGCGTAGGTCTTGCCGCCCTTGTCGAACAGGATTTCTTCGTTGATGCCATCATAATCCCACTCATCGTGTGGGGTCATTTGCATCGCCCATTTAGCCATACCGGTGTCCAGGTCGCGAGCCCAGGTGGTCATGGACCACTTGTTGTCGCCAGGACGTACGTCTGGATTCCAAACGGATGGGTTACCGGAACCGTAGTAAACCAGATTGGTACGTGGGTCATATGGCCACCAGCCCCATACGGAACCGCCACCATGTTGCCAACCGTCTTTAACTGCTTGTGGCTTGAGCCAGGTCTTTACGCCCAGGTCGGTTTCACCGATCTTCAGTTGGTCGTTAGGGATCTTCTTGAAGGAACCGCCTTGCTTGTTACCGCCATTGACATCTTCGTATACAGACAGAGCGTTGTATTGAGGATTGTCTTTGTTGGTGTCAGCATTGATCAGCACTTCGCTGTCTGGGCCCATGCTGTATGCGCGCCATGCCAAAGAACCGTCCTTGATGTTGTAAGCGCTGATGTGGCAACGAACACCGAATTCAGCACCGGAGCAACCGGTCAGGATCAAGTCTTTTCTGATTTGTGGAGCATTGGTGTTGGTAGCGCCAACCTTAGGATCGTTAACTTTAACGTCCCAAACTTTAGCACCGGTCTTTGCATCCAGAGCAATCAACACACCGTCGTTTTGTTGCAACAGTACCTTGCCGTCACCGAAGCCCAGACCACGGTTCACGTTGTCGCAGCACAGAACTGCTTGAACGGATGGATCTTGTTTAGGGAAATAAGCCCAAACGATCTTTTGATTGTCGTTCAGATCAAGTGCGTACACGTTGTTTGGGAATGCGGTATGAACATACATCATGTTACCGATAACCAAAGGAGCACCTTCATGGCCGCGGTTTACACCGGTAGCGAAAGTCCAAGCTGCTTTAACGTTCTTGACGTTGCCTTTGTTGATTTGGGACAGTTTTGAATAACCTTGGTTATCATATTGACCGCGTGGGTCTGCCCAGTTGTTTGCATCTTTCATTGCGGCTTCGTGGTCTGCAGCTGCAACAGCTACATTAGCAGCCGTCGCGGCCATAGGCATAGCTATGGACATACCAGCTGCCAGCCCGAGGGCCAACTTGATTTTATTAATCTCCATGTTGAATCTCCGTAGTGATTTACTTACTAAGGGTTTTAGAGAAGCCTCCCTTTTCGTCCGAGCCACTGTATAAAACATTAACTCACATCGATAGAAAAGATAGACTCCGCTGCATTTTGTATATGCAGCTAATGCGATACTAGAGCAGTCATAATCGAATTGCAATACTCATTTACAAATTTATTTACATGTTCGAACGAGTGCCCAGCGATGTTATGATGAAAGTAATTGAAAATACTCCAAAAAACCTGTAATCGATCCATCATTTCTCTATGATTTTACCTGTAAATAGCCCTCTTTTTCCTGAGCTGGAACCCTACCGCACGGGATTTTTGGCAGTCTCGGGAACGCATTCTATCTATTTCGAGGAATGTGGAAATCCTGCCGGCATGCCCGTCGTCGTATTGCACGGTGGCCCAGGGAGCGGATGCAATCCCGGTCAGCGGCGTTATTTTGATCCTGTCTATTATCGAATCATACTTTTCGATCAACGCGGTTGCGGTCGTAGCCTGCCGCCGGGCAGTATCGAAGATAACACTACGCAACATCTAGCGGATGACATGGAGCGTTTGCGAGAGCATCTGAATATTCAACAATGGCTGATATTCGGCGGTTCATGGGGCAGCACATTGGCGTTGTTTTACGCATCTATATATAAGGAGCGTGTCAAAGGATTGCTATTGAGAGGCATATTTTTGGCTAGCCCCGCAGAGATCAACTGGTTTTTATACGATGTACGGCAATTTTTCCCGGACGCATGGGAAGAGTTCGTGGCACCTTTGTCGGCAGCAGAGCGCGGAATGGTTCTGGATGCCTATAGCCAACGTATATTCGGAGTCCAACAGGCGGAAGCTATTGCTGCCGCCAAAAGATGGAACGCTTTTGAATCGGCGATCATGCGCCTTATTCCAGATCCACCTTCGTCAGCATCTAATGAGATGATAGTTGCGAGGCTAAGGGTGCATTTACATTACCTGATGAATGATTGTTTCCTGCCACAGCCATTGCTGGATCAAGTGGATAAATTGCGCCAGATTCCTACTATCGTCGTGCATGGCAGATACGACATGGTTTGCCCTGTTCAAACCGCTTTTGCTTTGCATCGTGCGTGGCCCGAGGCAGAATTTCATATCGTGGCGGATGCCGGACATGCCGCAGTCGAACCGGGCACTCAAGCCGCTTTGATTGCAGCAACCGAACGCTTCAAGCTGCTTATTGTATAAATTGGTATGCTGGTAAAGAAAACACAAAAGGTTCGTCAATTAGCTAGCGATGCTGTCGCTACTGTGGTCGCATCAAAGGCCGCGATCGATCGGCATCGTTATAGCACCCCCTTATTCGTTTTGCGCCAGGCTTTAAGTGCTTTCAACCGTCATAACGGTTTTGGTATTGCGGCATCGTTATCGTTTTATGCCATGTTTGCCATGATCCCGATGGCGTTATTGATTTTCTTTTTGCTCAGCCATTTTGCCGTTTCCTCCAGTTACGCGATCGCCAAGCTCACCGTTCTGGTAAGCCATCTGGTGCCCAAGTACAGTCACCGCATCATGATAGAGGTTTACAACATATCCAGGCAAAAGGCCATTTGGGGTGTATTCGGCATGTTTGGTTTGTTATGGGTAAGCAAACCATTGGCAGGCGCACTGCAAAATGCATTTTTTACTATTGCGGGGGAGGTAGAACAGCGATCTTTTTTGCGCCGCAACGTGGAAGATGTTTTTGGGGTGTTGGGTATTTTGCTATTGTTTTTTCTGTTTTCGTTCAGCGGTTTGATGTTGGAGAAGGTGATAGGCGACTTCACGCACTTGCCCTGGTTTGCCGTGGGCTTGAATTGGTTAGGTTCTTTGCTGGTAAGTGCAGTGCTGATGACTTTGCTGTCGCGTACCTTTTATCCAGGCAAGGTTTATTGGAAGCATCTATTCCTAGGCTCATTTATCACGGTTGCCATATGGAGCGCCATGCGGCCGGCTTTCGGTTTGTTCATGGCAATCAATCATTCATACAGTACGGTGTTTGGTGGAATGAAAAGCCTATTCCTATCTATAGGCTGGTTGTATTCTTGTTTTGCCGTCTTGTTGCTGGGCATAGAAATCATCGCTGCACTGAATAAACGTCAAGTATTAATGCTGAAAGGCCTTTTCACGGGTGCGCCGACCGACACTGAGCACTATTATGAAAAGCTGATGATGCAATTCGGGCGCGTGTACCAAAAAGGAAACGCGATTTTCCGTAGCGGGGAAACCGAACGCGACATGTTCTATGTGCTTTCCGGCAAAGTAGTCGTTCAAAAAGCAGGTAGAGTGATACGGACTCCAGAAGCCGGAACTTATTTCGGCGAAATGTCATTTTTGACGGGCGAGGCGCGTACTGCCGATGCTTATGCAGCGGAAGACGGCACTCAGGTGGTTGCGATCAGTCCTGAAAATCTGGAAATGCTGCTATTGGCAGAACCTCAGGTTGCTGTCGACTTTCTGAAGCAGATGGCACAGCGGTTGCATGATGCCAGTTCGATGCGCTGACGCGACCTTCACCACTATATAGTGTAGTAAGTGGGGTGGTGTGACACAAAAAGATGTGCAATAGGTCGACTTTAGATCATAGAAGTGTTTTACAATGATTCTTGACGGCATGCATATCGAGTGATTAAAACTCCATGCTGCCGCCCTCTGCTAATTAGAAGTTACAAGCTGGACTGCTATGCCTATCGCCGCGAAAAGTGACGATGAACTTGCGACAAAAGGGGGATTGGGATGTCGTTTGAACATGGTGAAAGTGATCTGGGTATTCTGGGCGAGCCTGTTGCCTTGATTATTGATGATGAATTTACCAGCCGAGTTATCCTCAATAAGATCATCAGCGGTATCCATCCGAATATCACAGTAGAACCTTTCTCCAATCCCATTGCTGCCATGGACTGGGCCAAATTAAACTTGCCCGACATCATTTTAGTGGATCATATGATGAATGCCATGTCCGGCGTTGAATTGATCAAGCATATGCGACGCATCCCTCATCTGGTAGATGTGCCCATCGTGTTCGTTACCGCCAATGAAGATCGCGATGTGAGATATCAAGCGCTGTCAGGCGGTGCGACGGATTTCATCCTTAAGCCCATTGATCCATATGAATGCCAAACGCGCTGTCGTAATCTGCTGTCCATGCGCATCTATCAGAGGCTGATACTGGAAAGGACTCAATCTTTAGAACAAGCCATAGCCGTTGCAACCCAACCTATTATTGAAAGAGAGCATGAAACACTTTTCAGGCTGGCAAAAGCCGGAGAGTTTCGCGATGCCGACACCAGCAATAGCGTACCGCGCATGGCAAAGTACTCTAGTCTAATTGCCCAAGGCTTGGGACTGAAAGCAGAGCATTGCAATTTGATAGAATTTGCTGCTCCAATGCATGATATTGGAAAAATAGGTGTGCAAGATCAAATACTTACTAAGCCTGGGAAGCTTAATTTTTCCGAGTTTGAGATGATGAAGAAACATCCTTTGATAGGATATGAGATACTGCAAAACAGCTCTTCAAAATTCATTCGCTTGGGAGCCGAGATCGCACTTAGCCATCATGAAAAATTCGATGGGAGCGGGTACCCCTATGGTACCAAAGGCGATGAGATTCCTTTGGAGGCACGCATCGTGGCAGTTGCTGATGTATATGATGCGCTTACTTCCGCAAGGCCATACAAAACCCCTTGGTCAGTAGAACAAACATTGGATTATCTGACAAACAACAAAGGCTCACATTTTGACCCTGATTGCGTCAACGCATTCATGTTGCAATACGAAAAAGTGAAGGTAATACAGCAACAATTACCGGATTTGCCGGACCCTTCCGGGCTTAAGGTGGCGAAATGAAAGAACAATTACGTTTCTTTATGCAGCAGGTGCGCGCCCGGGATGGGGAGCATGAACAGTCGTTGATCAGAGTATTCCTTGCCTTCCTGATCTTCGGATTTCTTTTTATCGAATATGAGTTGGTAAAAAGTACCTATGTAACAAAAGCGCTATTTGTTTTTTCCGGCGTTTGGTTCGCCTGTGCGGTTTTGCTGATTCTTGTCATTCTGGTTGGACGAGTCAGTTCCCGAAAAAGACAGTGGCTGATGATGTTCGCCGATATCAGCGCGGTGACTTATGGAATGCTCATCACCCAGGAGACCGGTACTTTGTATTGGGGCATCTATCTTTGGGTGATCGTCGGCAATGGACTGCGTTACGGCACCAAGCCGTTGATCATCGCTTATGTCTACAGTCTTATAGGGTTTGCCGGGGTCATCCTGCTCAACCCGTACTGGCCGGCACACCCGCGCTTGGCAGTCGGGATGCTGCTGACACTGTTATTGATTCCTCTTTATATCCTCAAATTACGCAATCAATTGAATACGGCTATCGAAAGCGCTACTGAAGCCAACAAAGCCAAGAGTCAGTTCCTTGCCAATATGAGCCATGAGATGCGCACTCCTTTAAATGGAGTGGTGGGTGCTGGCGATCTGTTGATGGCTACGCAGTTGAATGAAGAGCAGGTCGATCTGACTAATACCATGCAGCATTCAGCGCAGATATTGCTCAAACTCATCGATAACGTACTTGATCTGTCCAAGATCGAAAGCGGCAAGATTTCAACGGAAACGGCAGACTTCGATCTGCATCGCCTAGTCCATAGCACCATAGATATGTTTGCCTCGCAGGCCTCGAAGAAAGGGCTCAGACTGAATGTACGCTTCACTCCGGAAACAGCCTTCTCGTTGCGTGGAGATTCCTTGCATCTGAAGCAGGTGCTTATCAATCTGATCGGCAATGCGATCAAATTCACCGATACCGGCATGGTGGATCTACGCATCAGTACTCTGACGCAGGAAAGAACGAAAACCAGTATCAGATTCGAAGTGATCGATACTGGGATCGGTATCGCTGCGGATGCGCAGAAGGCCATTTTCGAAAGCTTTACGCAGGCGGATTCGACCATAGCGAGTACGTATGGAGGTACCGGGCTCGGCACTACCATCGCGAATCAGTTGGTGCATTTGATGGGCGGACAGATGGGGCTTAGTAGCGAACTTGGAATAGGCAGCATGTTCTGGTTCGAACTTCCATTTGAGAAACAGCCTGAAAATGTAACCGATATCGGGTTGCAATCGCTCAATCAACTGCAGGTGATTAGCGTGGGTATCACGGTCAACGAGCGGGAAACCATAGGCGGTTATTTCACCGGCTGGGATATCAAGTTCGAACATGAGACTTATTTGCCGCCTTTCTTTTCCAGATTGCAAAAGAATCTTAAGGAGCAGCCTGAAGGGCTGATCATCCTCTGCGAACTGCAGAATCTCGGGGTAAACGCTAAGGATTTCGCCACTCGAGTGTTTGAAATCTGCCCCGGAAAAACTGTGACCATGATGATGGTCAATCCCGATTTCCGCAGCAATACCGAGCAAGAGTTCCTGGAAATGGGATATGCCTGTCTATTGAAATCGCCTATTTACAAAACGATTCTGTTCAATGCATTGCACGGGGTCATGGCGCCTCGTCATATTCCGGGAACCATATCTCTGCGGGAATATCGCAAACGCAAAAGTCTTGAACAGCACACCATTAAGATTCTGGTTGCCGAAGATAATGGAACGAATCGCAAGATCATTTCAAAAATGCTTGAGCACGGCGGCTATCATGCCGAGATGGCTGAAGACGGAGAACAGGCATTGGATATGCTTGAAAGCAAGCACTATGACATGATGATTCTGGATCTCAATATGCCGGTTCACGGCGGTCTGGAAGTCATGAAGATCTACCGCGCTTCCAATATGCATTCGCCGCGAATACCTGTCGCCATATTGACCGCGAATGCCACTGTAGAAGCGATCAAAGAATGTGAAGATGCGGGTGTGGATGCATATCTCAGCAAACCGGTCGATGCGGTCACCCTGCTGGAAACCGTAGCCAAGCTCACTGCACTTCCACAAACCGGCGAGCCGAATGTGTTTGACGCTGAGTCAGACGATACTATGGAAGAAGCTTCACTATTATTAGACTTGGAGGTGCTACGCAAATTGGCGCAACTGGGGGAAGGCGATGAAAACTTCCTGCAAACAGTGGTCCACGGGTTTATATCCGAAACCGAAAAATTGCTGATGAACCTGCAGTCAGCCCTGACCAAGGGCGAATGCAAAACCTTCAAAGAGTTGGCGCATGTGATGAAAGGCAGCTCCGGCAATGTAGGAGCCAAGAGCTTGAATCAGATATGTCGCGAAATGATGCAACTCGATCCTGCAGCATTCGAAGAACCTGCAGGAGAGTTGCTGATACGTGCACAAAGCAATTTCAAATCTACCAAGCTGATGCTGTTCCAGTACTTGAACGACTCTAAACGAATCTCGCTATAGATCGATTCGGCTGAATCAACTCAAGCCAGATTCTGGTTCTGAGCTGGTTGATGAAGAAACAGTTTTTCCTGTGAGCGCACGAAGCGATCCATGACCTTCAAGTCTCTATCGCTCAATTTGAGTGCCGACTCTACCCATACCGTCGTGATATCTATCAATTCCTGATAAGTGACCGGGTTGAATCGGTTGCGCGCTTTTTGCACTGCAAGGAAGCCGTTGGAACGGTGCTCCTGTTTCTTGACATAGTCATGTACTGCTTGCACGCCTTCACCGTCTTCGACGACGATGTCAACCAAACCAGCTGCATGCAGTTCCTCTGCGCTATATATCTTCCCGCTGAGTAACATTTTCTCCGCAAATCTGGCGCCTACTTTTCTGGCGACTAAACTATAGGCCCCCATGCCTGGAAATAGATTGAACAATATTTCAGGGAACCCCATCTGACTACTGCGCTCCGCAATGATGATATCGCTGGCCAATGCAGCCTCGAACCCGCCTCCCAATGCGTCGCCCTGTATCAAGGTGATGGTGGCGAGTGGTAGATTGAAGTGGTTTATTCTAGGCATGATGACATCTATGCACCATGTGGCGTAGTGCAACAACGAAGCTCTATCCTGATTACGGATCAACTGTCGGAACAGCGATAGCTGTCCTCCCAAATTGAACACTCCCGGCGTCAGGGACGCCATTACCGAATAGCGGATCTGTTGCATACTTCCATTCACCAACAGGCTGCCACCACATTGCTCGATCTCTGCGTGATGTTGCTGAAGATCCCCTAGAAGTTCCGGGGTAACGCAAGGAACAGAGTCCTGATCCACCAGAGTCCAGAGCACTCCGTACTCGGGGTCAAAACGGGTAGATAACTGAGAATACTTGGTTTCCAACAAACTTTTTGTCTGGAGCACGATCTGCATTTTCTTTCTCCTATCTATAGCATGAACCATCATAATGAGCCCGTATCCTTGTAACAGGCTGTACCGTCAATGATTGTATATTAATACTCAGACAATGCTAGTGTGTTGTTTTTATAGTAAGTCTTTAAAATATTCCGATAACAAAATGGTCAT
>DATBPY010000024.1:0-2045 GCA_036561085.1 Methylophilaceae bacterium
TCTGCCCAACGGCAGCTTGTTACTATTCGAGGCTAATGCCACTATGCTGGTTCATCCCGAAGAAGATAACGATGCCCTTAAGTTCAAGAATCCTTATGTCCAAAAAATATTCGATGCCTTCAGTGAATTATTGATCAGAACAACTACACGAAACATTCAATAAAGTGTCCGATACGCTGCAAACCGCACTGCAACACCATCTAGCTGGCCGTCTGGATGAGGCGGAAGCCATTTATCAAGCGTTGCTGCAAGATATGCCAAATCACCCGGATGCTTTGCATCTGCTGGGAGATATTGCCAACCAACGCGGACAATTCGAGTCAGCAGTCAAACTCATTACTCAAGCCATAGCCGCGAATCCATCCATCTCCACCTATTACGGCACGCTCGGCCGCACCTACAAGAACCAAAGAAACCTGAGCGAGGCGCTCGCCTGTTACCAGCAAGCACTATCTTTAAAACCGGACGATGCGATCGTACATAACAGCCTGGGGAATGTCTTTTTCGATCAAGGCCTGGTCGCGGAGGCCATTGCCAGTTATGAGACCGCCCTTTCCTTCCAGCCCGATCTAGCAGAAGTGCATGTCAATATGGGCAATGCACTGCAGGCAGAAGCCAGATTTGACGAAGCAGTACAAAGCTATCTGAAAGCCCTGGCGCTGCAGCCAGGCCATATCGTTACCTACAACAAGCTAGGCAACGTACTTCTCTCTCAGGGAAAACTGGCCGATGCCCAAGCCAGCTATGACATCGCTCTTTCCATAGCTCCCGATATAGCCGAAACGCATTGCAATCTTGGCAATGTTTATCAAGGGCAACATAAACTGGATGAGGCCGCCGCCAGTTACCGCAAGGCACTCTCCCTGAAACCAGATTTTCCCGAGGCCTATAACAACCTGGGGAATACATTACAGGCGCAGGCAAAATTGGATGAGGCGATTAGCTGCTTTAGGCATGCGCTAGAACTCAATCCCGAATATGTAGATGCGTATGGCAATCTCGGTCATGCGCTAAAAGCGCAAGGCGAGTTGGATGAAGCCATAAACTGTTATCGGCAGGCGCTTACCTTGCAGCCTGATTCCGCCGCCGCCCATTTCAATCTGGGTACGGCATTGATGGAACAAGGCAAACTTGATGACGCGATCCCCTGTTACCGCACTGCAATCGCTTACCACCCGAATTATGTGGAAGCTCATTGCAATCTCGGGGTGGCGTTGAAAGAGCAGAAGAAATACGATGAGGCTTTGCTTTGCTACCAGAATGCGCTGGTGATCGCTCCGGAGTCGGTGGATGTGCTCTACAACCTGGGCGTGATGTACGGCTTGATCAAACAATCTGCAATAGCCGAAAAATGGTATCGCAAGGCACTGGAGATCGACCCTGATCTGGTATCGGCACATGCCAATCTGGCCGTGATTCTGCGCGACCAAGGCCATTGGGACGAGGCACAACAACATCGCAATCTGGCTTATCGTAAACAATGCATATTCATTACGCGCGCTCCTCATGCGGCGCGAACCGTATTGATGCTGCTGGATGCCGGAAAAGCGAATGTGCCTTTCACGCGCCTGTTTCCCGTCGAATCCAATAGCTTGATCGAATGGATGATCGAATACGCAACCCCTGATCAATATCTGGAATTGCCTCCCTACGATCTGGTATTCAATGCCATCGGCGACCCGGACGTGATCCATGTAACGACCCAACCTGTAGCAGACTTCCTGCAGCACTGCACCAAACCGGTACTAAACTCTCCCGAAGCAGTAGCCCGCACTCCCCGTCATCTGATGTCGGAATTGTTCGCCGGCATAGAAGGGCTGGTGATCCCTGCGGTATGGCAGGTCAAACAGGAGGGTGATTGGTTTGCAAATCCAGACTTCCAGTTCCCGGCACTAGCCCGCCCTCTCGCATCCCATGGCGGTGAAGGGGTGTTTCTGGTGCAGGATGCCGCCGAACTTGCCAAAGTGCCGGTAGACCGTTCAGGGAGTATCTATCTCTGTGCTTATTACGATTACCGTTCAGCCGATGGCTATTTCAGGAAGTAC
>DATBPY010000025.1:0-3126 GCA_036561085.1 Methylophilaceae bacterium
CTTGATTGTGAATTAAAGCATCGCCTTTAAGTACGCCCCAGTATGGCTTGCCGGGTTATTCGCAACCTGTTCCGGCGTGCCTTCGGCAATGATCAATCCGCCGCCATCGCCGCCTTCAGGTCCCAGATCCACCACCCAGTCAGCTGTTTTGATCACATCCAGATTGTGTTCGATCACAACCACGGTATTGCCGTGGTCACGCAGGCGGTGGATGACGTCCAATAGTAATTGAATGTCGGCGAAATGCAGGCCGGTAGTGGGTTCATCCAGAATGTACAGGGTGCGGCCGGTATCGCGTTTGGATAACTCCAGTGCCAATTTAACGCGCTGTGCTTCGCCACCGGAAAGCGTGGTGGCGGATTGCCCTAGCGTGATATAACCCAAACCCACGTCCAGTAAGGTCTTCAGTTTACGTGCAACTACCGGTACCGGATTGAAAAACTCGTGCGCTTGTTCCACCGTCATTTCCAACACTTGGCGGATGTTTTTACCTTTGTACTGGATTTCCAGCGTTTCGCGATTATAGCGATGGCCTTTGCATACATCGCAAGGTACATAGATATCCGGCAGGAAATGCATCTCCACCCGTATCACGCCGTCACCCTGGCAAGCTTCGCAGCGCCCGCCTTTGACATTGAATGAATATCTGCCCGGACCGTACCCGCGCATCCTGGATTCTGGCACGCCGGAAAATAGCTCGCGGATAGGCGTGAATAGCCCGGTGTAAGTCGCAGGGTTGGAGCGCGGGGTGCGGCCTATGGGTGATTGATCCACGTCCACCACTTTGTCAAAGAATTCCAAGCCATGTATCGCCTGGTATTGCGCAGGCTCTGTGCTGGAGCCGTACAGATGCTGCGCCACCGAGCGGTACAATGTATCGTTCACCAGCGTCGATTTGCCTGAACCGGAGACGCCGGTGACACACACCAATAATCCAACTGGTAGATTCAACGTGACATTTTTCAGGTTGTTGCCGGATGCTCCCATCACCTTCAACATACGCTTGTTATCAGGCGTATGGCGCTTTTTAGGGATGGTGATCTTCTTGCTTCCAGACAGATACTGGCCGGTGAGAGAATCCTTATTTTCCATCACTTCTTTCGGCGTTCCCTGGGCGACAATATGGCCGCCGTGTTCACCCGCACCCGGGCCGATATCGACCACATGATCGGCAGACATGATGGCATCCTGGTCGTGTTCAACCACGATGACAGTATTGCCGATGTCGCGCAGATGGCGCAGGGTATCCAGCAGACGATCGTTGTCACGCTGATGCAAACCGATGGAAGGTTCGTCCAGCACATACATCACGCCGGTCAATCCTGAGCCTATCTGCGAAGCGAGTCTTATGCGTTGCGCCTCGCCGCCCGAGAGTGTTTCTGCGGAGCGCGAGAGCGATAAGTAATCCAGCCCGACATTGGTGAGAAAGAGCAGGCGGCTGATGACTTCCTTGACGATCTTGTCAGCAATGGCGAGCTTCTGGCCGGATAACTTAAGGTCACCAAAGAAAGTGAGTGCCTGCTTCAATGGCGCTTCGCAAATCTCATGGATGTTCTTATCGCCGACTTTGACATGCCGTGCTTCGATGCGCAAACGAGTGCCGCCGCATTCCGGGCAGGGTTTGGAATTAAGGTATTTGGCCAGTTCTTCGCGCACCATGGCCGAGTCGGTCTCATGGTAGCGACGCTCCAGATTGTGCAGAATGCCTTCGAAAGTATGGTGACGAATGGTGGGTTTGCCCCGTTCATTGAGATACACAAACGGAATGGTTTCGCGTCCGCTACCATTGAGAATGACGTCCTGAGCCTCTGCAGGCAATTTCTCGAACGGGGTTTCTACATCGAAATTGTAGTGCGCGGCCAGACTCTGCAACATCTGGAAATAGAACTGGTTACGCTTATCCCAGCTTTTGATCGCACCCGAAGCCAGTGAAAGATGAGGGAAAGCCACTACGCGCTTGGGATCGAAAAAACTGATATTTCCCAGGCCATCGCATTTCGGACATGCCCCCATCGGGTTGTTGAACGAGAACAGGCGCGGCTCCAGTTCTTGCAGCGCATAGGTACATATCGGGCAGGCAAATTTGGCAGAAAAGATATGCTCCAGATTGCTATCCATTTCCACTGCCAGCGCGCGACCATCTGCAAGGCGTAATGCCGTTTCAAACGATTCAGCCAGACGTTGTTTCAGGTCCGCTTTGACTTTAACGCGGTCTATCACCACATCCACATTGTGCTTGGTGGTCTTGGCGAGTTTAGGCGGATTATCCAGTTCATAGATGGTGCCATCCACGCGCACGCGCACAAAGCCCTGTCCGCGCAGCTCGTCGAACAACTCGATCTGTTCGCCTTTGCGGTTAGCTACTACCGGCGCAAGGATCATCAGTTTGGTGTCTTCCGGCAACGCCAAGACGCTATCCACCATCTGCGACACCGTCTGTGCTTCCAGCTTGATGCCGTGATCCGGACATTCCGGGTCGCCCGCACGCGCGAACAGCAGGCGCAGGTAGTCGTGAATCTCGGTCACAGTGCCCACGGTGGAGCGCGGGTTGTGCGAGGTGGATTTCTGCTCTATTGAAATAGCAGGTGATAGACCCTCTATCAGGTCTACATCAGGCTTGTCTATGCGCGCCAGAAATTGTCTGGCATAGGCGGAGAGCGACTCCACATAGCGGCGCTGACCTTCCGCATATAGCGTATCGAACGCCAGTGAAGATTTACCCGAACCGGACAGGCCGGTGATCACGATCATTTTGTCGCGGGGTAGATCCAATGAGACATTTTTAAGATTGTGAGTGCGTGCGCCGCGTATGCGTATAAATTCCATGTATCTTACTTACCAGTTGTCTAACGTGAGAGTGGTCAACCTGCTAATATACGCAATATTCAGGCCTACGCTCAACTACATTTTTCAAAGCTACTAGATTTTTCAAAAGTTACTCCATTATGCAATTGTCCGAAAAAATGACTCCGCTCGAACTCCGTGCCAGCATGAGCTTGGCCTCCATTTATGGCCTGCGCATGCTGGGCATGTTCATGATCCTGCCCATCTTCGCCATCTATGCCGAAAAGATGCCCGGTGGAGCGAACCACACTTTGATTGGACTAGCGTTGGGTGCATATGGTT
>DATBPY010000026.1:0-2642 GCA_036561085.1 Methylophilaceae bacterium
CCCGAAGAGTCGCCGTTGCAGCACATGATGCGGCTCGCGCCTGAAGTACGCGAGCAAGAACTGCGGGACTTCCTGGGCGGTTTCGATTTTCGCGGCGACATGGCGAGCACGCCTTGCGTGTCTTTTTCCGGCGGCGAAAAATCGCGCCTGGCACTGGCGCTGCTGATCTGGCGCAAACCGAACATGTTGCTGCTGGACGAACCCACCAACCATCTCGATCTTGAAATGCGCCACGCCCTGAGCATGGCGTTGCAGGAATACGACGGCGGTGTAGTGATGGTGTCGCATGACAGGGCTATGCTGCGTACTACCTGCGACCGTTTCATGCTGGTGGCGGACGGCAAGGCAGAAGTATTTGACGGCGACCTGGACGATTACCGGGAGTGGCTGGCGACAACGGATAAACCTATGCAGGCAACGCAGGAAAAAACAGAGACCAGGAACAGTGCCGTTAAGAATAACTACATGCAGAATAAAGCCAACCGCCAGGCGCGCATCGCCGAGCGCAGGCCACTGGTAAAAGAAGTGGAAAGTCTGGAGAAGAAACTCTCCGGTTGGCAAGGCGAAAAGCAGTTGCTGGAACAGCAATTGGCTGACCCGGCTATGTATCAAGCGACATCGTCATCGCAATTGCAAACCCTGCTGAAACGCCAGGGTGAGCTGACAGGTTGGATAGATACCGCCGAAGAACGTTGGCTGGAGTTGCACGAACAACTGGAAGCGCTGTCGGATTAACGGAAGAAGATTATGGATCAATACTCGGAAAGACTATATCTGTTATATGCCCTTTGCCTGGCAGACAGCGGACAACTGAAAACGGTGGAAGATGCGCCCAAGAGCGACATGCTGGAAGCGTCTACTTTTTTGGCATGCCTGATCACCGTGCAATCCATCCAGCATTTGGGTAGGACGCCGCATGATGAGATAGATGATCTCGAAGCCTTGAGCGTCTATCAGGCATTCGCCATGCTGGTGTTCGTTTACTTGATACTGCCTTTGCAGCAGGAAGGCGAAGTGCCGGATATTCCCACCGGCGCAGTGATGATAGGGCGCTCGTTATTTGCCGAATTACCGCCGGACGCTTTAGCTGAATGTCTGGAATCGGGCGACCGGAAATTCGAGTTGATCGGCAATGCCAAGCATGAACACTGGATGGCTTTCCGCGAGGATATGGATAAAACCGTGATCGCGTTCGTGGTTGCCGGTACCGACGATAGCGCGCCGTTCGACAAAGAAGAACTCATTCCTGTGTTTGCCACCATGCTGAATCAGCTATGTGAAGCGTTCGAGAATTAAACTTAACAATTAATTAAAACTAAATCCTTTGTCAGGAATATCTGTTTGCACCGACTAACGCCAGATGGGTAACCATTCCCCCCATCTGCTATAGGCAATGCTAACCATTTATAGAGATGTTCCTCACTGAAAGTTCACGAAAGGATTTTGTATGTACACACAGAAAAAAACCAAAGCAGTTGGTGTCGCACTGGCAATGGCGGCTGCAGGACTATTCTCAACCACGCTGAGTTTAGATGCTCAGGCTGCGCTTGGGGATTCCGGTACCACAGTCGATCTGGTGCATTGTTATAGCGTTAACAGCTGTAAAGGCCATAACGATTGCAAGACCGCGAATAATGCTTGCGCCGGTATGGGTTCTTGCAAGGGCCAAGGCTTCCTCGCCATGCCGAGCAAGGCCTGCACCTCTGTTGGCGGACAATTGAAAGATGGCTGGCGCGGTACTGTGGCAAAAGCCGACCTCAAGCACTGCAGCGGTTTGAACAAGTGTGCCGGTCAGAATGATTGCAAGACTGCGGATAATGATTGTGCCGGTAAAGGCTCCTGCAAAGGACACGGTTTTGTTGCTATGCCTGGCAAAGCTTGCGAAGATGCCGGCGGCAAAGTAGAGTAATTCATCATTCCTGCATTATTTGTAGAGCATTCCGGGCGGCTTGCCGCCCGGATTCATTTGAAAGGCTTCCATGACGGCTGCATCCACCAACTCTGAGCATTTTATGGGGTTCGGTCTTGGCTTGCGTACGCCGCATTTCGATCACATTCTGAAACACCGGCCCGATATCGGCTGGTTCGAGATCATCTCCGAAAATTTCATGGTGGGCGGCGGTAAGCCCAAATACTATCTACAGCGTATCCGCGAGCATTATCCTATTGTGATGCACGGCGTTTCGCTTTCCATCGGCTCGACCGATCCGCTGGACATCGAATACCTTAAAAAACTGCGTACCCTGGCGGCTGAAGTCGAACCGGCATGGATCTCGGATCACCTGTGCTGGACCGGGATAAACGGCATCAACAGCCATGATCTGTTGCCGCTTCCGTATCACGGAGAAAGCCTGAAACACGTCATAGATCGCGTTTCGCAAGTGCAGGATTTCCTGGGGCGGCAGATATTGCTGGAAAACCCATCCAGTTACCTCGATTTCAAATCTTCCGATATCAGCGAAGTAGAGTTCCTGAAAGAAGTCGCCGATGGAGCCGACTGTCTGATATTGCTCGACATCAATAACATTTATGTGAGCGCCCGTAACCACGGTTTCGACGCAGAACAATATTTGAATACCATCCCCCAGCAACGGGTAAGGCAATTCCATCTGGCCGGGCATACCGATTACGGCGAGTATGTG
>DATBPY010000027.1:0-42265 GCA_036561085.1 Methylophilaceae bacterium
CCAGGCAAACCGATAAAGATACCGAAATCGGTAATAGACTTGATCTGGCCTCTGACTTTGTCACCCTTCTTCATGGTGGCAGCAAAATCATCCCATGGGTTGGATTGGCATTGCTTCATGCCCAGGGACAGACGGCGACGCTCTTCATCTATTTCCAGGATCATCACTTCTACTTCATCGCCCAGCTGTACGACCTTGGCTGGATGAACGTTCTTATTGGTCCAATCCATTTCAGATACGTGCACCAAACCTTCAATACCTGGTTCGATCTCAACGAACGCACCGTAGTCGGTGAGGTTGGTGACTTTACCGAATAAGCGGGTGCTTGCTGGATAACGACGTGCCAATGCGACCCATGGGTCGTCGCCCATTTGCTTGATACCCAGAGAAACACGGTTCTTCTCAGCATCGTATTTCAGTATCTTGGCTTCGATCTCATCGCCCACCGTCAATACTTCGGAAGGATGCTTGACGCGACGCCAAGCCAGATCGGTAATATGCAACAAGCCATCGATACCGCCCAAGTCCACGAACGCGCCGTAGTCGGTGATGTTCTTGACGATACCTTTCACGACCGAACCTTCGGTCAGCGAACCGATCAGTGCTTCGCGGTCGGTACCGGCGCTGGATTCCAGCACGGCACGGCGCGACATCACTACGTTGTTACGCTTGCGGTCCAGCTTGATAACCTTGAAATCCCATTCTTTGTTCTCGAAGGGGGTGGTGTCCTTGACCGGACGCAGATCGACCAAAGAACCCGGCAAGAATGCACGGATACCGTTGATCATGACAGTCAAGCCGCCCTTGACGCGACCATTGATGAAGCCCTTGACGATGCGGCCTTCTTCCATGGCTTCTTCCAGATCCAGCCACGCTGCGAGGCGCTTGGCCTTTTCGCGCGAAAGCTTGGTGGCGCCATAGCCGTCTTCCAGAGATTCGATGGCGACTTTCACAAAGTCGCCGACACTGACTTCCATTTCACCTGAGTCGTTACGGAATTCTTCAGCGGGGATCACGCTCTCGGACTTGAGTCCGGCGTTCACCACTACGAAATCATCATCCACAGAGATCACTTCGGCAGTGATCACTTCGCCGGAACGCATTTCCTGGCGGGTTAAACTTTCTTCAAATAAATCGGCAAAACTTTCCATTGGAGCGGCTTTAGACATTAAAAATTACCTTTTAAGCCCGCCTGGCGACGGGGAGAATTAAAAAACCGCAAACAAAATGTTGCTTGCGGAACCTATACAAACTTACCATCAATCAGTAAAAGCTTGTTACGAAACAGATGATTATAAATCAATTACGTAATAACATCCTACTTATTTTGATGAAACCACTGCAACACCTGCGCAACTGCTTCATCTATGCCCATTTGGCTGGTATCCAGCAACATGGCATCAGCGACTTGTACTAGCGGTGCAGATGCTCGCTGCGTATCCCGCGCGTCGCGTGCTTCAATATCAGCTAAAACGGCGCGTAGAGTAACATTGTTTCCTTTGTTTATCAACTGCTTATACCGACGCTCCGCCCGAACTTCACTGCTAGCGGTTAAAAACACCTTGGTTTGCGCATCAGGAAACACCACGGAACCCATATCACGACCGTCGGCTACCAAACCAGGCTCGCGACGGAACTTAAGTTGCGTATCCAGCAAGGTGCGCCGCAGACCCTGGTGCACAGCTACTTCAGAAGCGCCTTTGCTCAATGCTTCCGAGCGTACTTCTTCGCTGATCTTATCGTCGCCGAGGTATATCTCGCCGCCATCGAAGCTGATCTCCAAAGTCGTTGCCAGCTCTGCCAGAGCAGCTTCGTCCTGCCAGGAAATACCCGATCTTTGCGCGGCAAATGCCACGATACGGTACAACGCTCCAGAATCGAGATAATGAAATTTCAGCGCTTTCGCCACCAATTGTGCAATGGTGCCCTTGCCCGATGCCGAAGGCCCATCGATAGCGATGACCGGAATATGCGCCGTTCTTCTACTCATCGCAGCGACTGTACCTGCAGCACTACCGATAACGGGAATAGGGCTCATGTCACCACAGACGCATAGCGCTCGAAATAATCGGGAAAGGTTTTGGCAACGCAGCCTGGATCATTGATCGTGACCGGTACACCGCCCAGATTCACCAGCGAAAAACACATCGCCATGCGGTGATCGTCATACGTATCTATCCGTGCATCGGCGACAAGGTGTTCAGGCGGCGTGATGCGCAGATAATCTGCGCCCTCTTCTACTACTGCCCCAACTTTACGCAACTCGGTCGCCATCGCGCTGATCCTGTCGGTTTCCTTGACTCGCCAACTGGCGATATTTCGTAGCGTAGTGGTGCCGTCGGCGAATAATGCGGCTACGGCCAATGTCATCGCGGCATCCGGAATGTGGTTGCAATCCATGTCCAGTGCCTGCAATTTACCGTTCGCGGGGCTGCTGGCCGATATCCAGTTCGCACCTTTACCGATCTGCGCGCCCATTTTCTCCAACGCTTCGGCAAAACGAATGTCACCCTGTATGCTGTCGGCGCCCACCCCTTCTACTTTGACCGTTCCGGCGATCGCACCGGCAGCGAGAAAATACGAGGCCGACGAGGCATCCCCTTCCACATGGATAGCGCCCGGGCTGACATAGCGACTATCTGCCGGAATGGTGAATGACTTCCAGGCATCACGCTCTACCTTCACTCCAAAACGTGCCATCAGATTCAAAGTGATCTCGATATAAGGTTTGGATATCAATTCGCCGATGACTTGTATGGTAGTCGACTGCCCAGTCAAAGGCAGCGCCATCAGTAAGGCAGTGAGAAACTGGCTGGATACATCGCCGCGTATACCAATTGTGCCCGCAAAATGGGCTGCGTTCGGCTTGATCTGTAATGGCGGGAAACCAGGCTCGCCCAGATAGTCGATCTCGGCTCCAGCCTGACGCAGTGCATCCACCAGATCGCCTATGGGGCGTTCATGCATACGTGGTACGCCGGACAAATGATAATGACCACCGGATAATGCCAGAACTGCCGTCAGCGGACGAAAAGCGGTGCCTGCATTGCCCAGAAATAACTCTGCTTGTTTTACCGGGAATTTTCCGTCTACCCCTTTCACCTGCCAATCGTCGGCAGCAGTTTTTTCCAGCGCAACGCCCAATGCCTGCAGAGCTTGCAACATGCGCTCGGTGTCGTCCGAACGTAGTAGATCGTGTATTTGCGTGCCGCCATGGGCAAGCGCTGCCAGCAAGAGAGTGCGGTTGGATATACTTTTGGAGCCCGGCAATTTAATAGTGCCTGTGGCATGATGGGCAGCGGATAACTGCAGAGAATTCAAAACAATATCCATCAGTTACCGGAGCTTTTATTCCAGTTATTTCTGGCAATGCTCGCGCGCTGGAACAAAGCCTCCAGCGCCACACCATCGCCTTGTTCCAATATGGCGGCAAGATAAGCGATATGATCCTGATAGGCCTTGAGTTCTTTCAGTAATGGCTCCTTATTCGCCAAACTGATATCGCGCCACATTTCCGGAGAACTTGCGGCAATACGGGTGAAATCGCGGAAACCTCCGGCGGCGTAGCCGAACAACTGCTCTGCATTACTGCGATTAGCCAGTTCTGCCACCAGCGCGAATGCCAGCAGATGCGGTAAATGGCTGACTGCGGCAAATACCTGGTCGTGCATCAATGGCGTCATTTGGCTGACTTTGGCACCACAGTTTTGCCATAGCAATTGTGCTACCTCAATGGCATCAGGGCTGGTCTCCGGCAGCGGCGTCAGCACCACATGCTTACCCATGAATAGATCTGCGCGTGCCGCACCCACGCCGCTTTTCTCGGCACCCGCAATGGGATGCGCCGGCACAAAGCGCGGTAAGTGCTTGCCCATATGCGCCCTGGCTGCAGCGACTACATCGGTTTTGGTGCTACCGGCATCGGTGATGACGGCCTCAGGTTTGAGATGTGGGGTTATGGCCTGCATGATGCGCGGAAACTGGCCGACAGGGGTCGCCAGCATCACTACATCCGCAGTACGTACAGCCTCTTCCATGGTGGTCGCTTCGTCAATGACGCCAAGCTTGATGGCTTCAGCCAAGGTATCCATGTTACGTCCGGCGCCGATGATCCTGTCAACTTGCCCGGCTTGTTTCAAGGCGAGCGCAACCGATCCGCCTATCAGGCCGACTCCCAGAATCGCTAATTGATTAACAGGTGGAGTATTCACAACAAGGAATTATAACAGCAGCAAGCTTGTCCCCGATCCATCGTCCGGATTCGGTGTCAGAAACGGAGCACAAAAGCTAGGGTTGATCTAATACAAGAGGCTGCCAGACATCGCCGATCAAACCCTCTATCGGCTTGAATTCAGCCTTATAGGACATTTTGCGCGATTGTTTGATCCAGTAACCCAAGTATAGATGGGGCAAACCTAACTCACGGCAGAAGTTTATCAGCCACAGCACGTTATAAGTACCGTAGCTGGCACCTGCCACCGTCGCATCATAGAACGCATAGACCGCAGATAGGCCGTCACTCAACTTATCCATCACGCTCACCATGCGCAATACCCCATCCTCGCGAAACTCCATCAACACGGTATCTATCTGGCTTTGCATCAGGAAACTACGATATTGTTCGCTGTCGTCGTTATCCATGCCGCCGCCGGTATGTCGTAATTTCTGATATTGCGCATAGAGCTGAAAATGCTCCATGTTAAAAACCAGGGGCTGCATGAAAACTTCGAGATTCCCATGCTGTTTTTGCGCACGGCGCTGGCTGCGACTAGGGCTAAAATCATCCACTTTGATGCGTACCGGCACGCAGGCCTGGCAATGGTCGCAATGCGGCCGATAGGTATAGTTCCCGCTACGCCTGAAGCCCATATTCACCAACTCGCTATAGGCTTGCGTATCGATCAGATTGGCCGGTATCGCGGTCAGCGAACGCGCATTTTGTTCAGGCAGATAACCGCAGGCATACTGCGTAGTGACATAAAACTGCAAGCGCCTAAGCGGAAGGTCATTCAAGCGTGTCATAGATCAATTTTACTGGTGTTATATGCGTTTGTATCAATTCAGACAACTTTAAGCTGAATTCGTCTCGGGAAATTTCACGCGCCCCCAGACTAGCCAAATGCGGTGTATGCAATTGGCAATCCATCATGGCTATCCCTAGTCCTTGCAATTGTCGTACCAGCGTTATCAAGGCGATCTTCGAAGCATTGGGGACTAAATGAAACATGGATTCGGCGAAGAACACCCGGCCCAGCGCTACGCCGTAAAGCCCGCCCACTAAAGCTTCGCCTTGCCATACCTCCACGGAATGTGCATAACCCAATGTGTGCAACTCGCAATATGCCTCTATCATTTCAGGCACTATCCAGGTGCCTGCCTGACCATCTCGGGGCACTGTGGCGCAAGTGCTCATCACTTGACGAAAATCGGTATTGAAACTGATTTTGTAGTCAGGCTTTTTCAAGCGCTTCTGTAAAGATCGTGAAATATGTAATTCATCGGGAAACATCACCATGCGCGGATGCGGACTCCACCACATGAGGGGGTCGCCGGGACTGAACCAGGGGAAGATGCCTTGCCGGTAGGCGTTAAGCAGACGTTCAGTACTCAAGTCGCCGCCTATCGCCAGCAAACCGTTAGGTTGCTTAAGTGCATCGTCAAGCGGCGGAAACGGTTCATCACCTTGCAACGCTGCGACCAAACCACCCGGGAGCCGATAATAAGCCGAACTCACACAATCTAGGCCAAGCGGAACTTCGCCAGCACGGTCAGCATTTCACGGGGATTGATAGGCTTGGTCAGATGACCATTCATACCGCTTTCACGGCAACGCTGTACTTCTTCCGGCGTCACGTGGGCAGTTAACGCGATGATGGGAATGGTTTGATTCTGCAATTGCTGCCGGATGAAAAGGCTGGCTTCGTGGCCGCCCATGATAGGCATCTGAATATCCATCAGTACTGCATCGAACACACGTTTGGCAGCCAGCATATCCACAGCTTCCTGACCGTCATTGGCAATAGTGACTTTTACTCCGGCCTTCACCAGAAAGGTTTCGGCCACTAACTGATTCACTTTGTTATCTTCCACCAGCAATATCTGCATACCGCTTATATCAGGCAGATTGGCGTTATCTTCGGTTTTAGACTCAGATGCGTGCGGTGCTTCTTGTAACAGGAATGTAAAGATAAAAGTACTGCCTTGCCCGATCTCGCTTTCTACAGCGATCTCGCCGCCCATGCGTTCCACCAGAGTCTTGCAGATTGACAAGCCCAAACCCGTGCCGCCATATTTACGCGTGGTCGAACTATCCGCCTGCGTGAACGGTTGAAACAATTTTGATTGCTGCTTAGGCGTCAGCCCCACGCCGGTGTCGATCACCCGACATTCTACCCAGGCCTTGCCGTCAGGCTGGGTGATCCGCCGGAGTTCCAATGAAACTTTCCCTTGTTCCGTGAATTTGATGGCGTTACCGATCAGGTTGGTCAACACCTGCCGCAAACGCATGCCGTCGCCCAGCAAATTATCCGGCACATCCGGATTCACTTTGCGTTCCAATTCCAGCGCCTTGTCTTTGGCATAGATGCTGGCCGGTATCCATACATCGTCCAATATCTGGCTAAGCTGGAACGGCGTGCGCTCGATATCCAGTTTACCGGCTTCAGCCTTGGAGAAATCCAGGACATTGTTGATGATGCCCAACAGATTATTGGCTGCTGTATTGATCTTGCTCAGATAATCCTTGATCTTTTTCGGGGACGGTTCATCCAACCCCAAGTGGCTCAACCCGATGATGGCATTCATAGGCGTACGGATCTCATGCGACATATTGGCCAAAAACTCACTCTTGATACGCGCCGTCTCTTCAGCGGTTTCCTTGGCCATACGCAACGCATTCTCAGCGCTTTTATAAACCCCGATATCGCTGAACACCATCAACAGCACCGGCTCATTGCCTTTGGTGACTCGCCACAAATGCGCCACCAGCCACATTTCCTTGCCGTAAATGGTACGCATCGGCGCTTCGAACAATTGCGGTACGCCCGTGACCATCACCGCCTCCAGCGATTCCAATAGACCATATTTTTTCCATAGGCTGTTGGTCCTGAAATTGCGTTTCATGCCGGTTTCGATGGTGATGCCCATGATCTTCGCTGCCGCATCGTTCATCAAAATACATTCGCCATCCAGAGTATAAGCAACGATGCCGGAATCGGTGTGGCGGATGATGGTTTCGTTCAACTGCGAAAGCTCCGCCAGCTCAGCCTGAGCTTTTTCCGATTGCTCGATGGCGATACGCATCTCAGTCAGCAAGATCGTATTCTTGATGCTGTTATTCAGCGAAGACACGATCGTGTCTTCCACGAGTTTGCCGGCACGCTGCGTGATCAACAGCAAAAACAGCCCGACTACGACAGCCAGTGCCAGATGAACCTTGTCGCCGATGTAAAGCAGATTGATAAACAACGGCATCAGCATGGGTATCGAGAAAAAGCGATATGCTGCCAATACACCTGAATAGGTAGCCGCAGCACCCCCGGCGATACCGGTGAGCGTGATCATGGTCACCACTTGATAGATCTCGTGATCGAACGGCATGAAAAACACGCCGGTCAAACCCCATACTGCCCCGGCGGAAGCAGCTCCCACCATAAAACGGTTGAGCCACTTCTTGGATCCAGCTGCGATCGCGGCTGGAGTTGCTTTGTTGTAACTTCTTATGACCGCATACCGTATGGCACTTACCACCAAGGTCAACCCAAACCACACAAGTAACGCGGTATTGGAGACCGCTCCCCACATCACCGCCACATAGACGCAGGCCACGCCGATGGCGGCGACGATAGCTGCAGGTGCATGCTGATAAAGCAAAGCGACACGGCGTACAAATAACTCTGCACGGGTAGTGTCGGTATCTTTGGCAAATAGATTATCTGAAGACAAATTGGCCTGCTTTAGTAATGGATTATGTACAGCTGGGCTATCCCTAAGCGTACTGGCAGCCACTGCCAATTGCAAGAAAAACAAGCAGATATTATGAGCTGGAGTAAAATGCGCGCCATGCAAGCAGTCACTTCATTACATTCATACCGCCCATATTGGGCCAAACGTTTTGGCACTGCGCCGATTCTGCCCATGAGCCGCGCCGAAATGGACGAACTCGGCTGGGATAGCTGCGACGTGATCCTGGTCACCGGCGACGCCTATATCGACCACCCCAGCTTCGGCATGGCACTGGTGGGAAGACTGCTGGAAGCGCAAGGCTTTCGCGTTGGCATCATCGCCCAGCCCGACTGGCAGTCGGCGGATGCATTTAAAGCACTGGGCAAGCCTAATCTGTATTTCGGCATCACTGCCGGCAACATGGATAGCATGGTCAACCGTTATACCGCCGAACGCAAGATCCGCTCTGACGACGCTTATACGCCGGAAGGCGTGGCCGGCAAACGGCCCGACCGGGCGGTGTTGGTCTATTCACAACGCTGCCGCGAGGCCTATGCGGATGTACCTTTAGTCATAGGCAGCATAGAAGCCAGCTTGCGCCGTATCGCTCATTACGATTACTGGTCGGACAAAGTCCGCCGCTCGGTGCTGGTGGACAGCAAAGCCGACATCCTGCTCTATGGCAATGCCGAACGCGCGCTGGTGGAGCTGACGCATAGATTGGCCAAAGGCGAACACATACACGACATCACCGACCTGCGCGGCACAGCCATCCTGCGTAAAGAGATACCGGAAGGCTGGCTGGAAGTGGCTTCCACGCAAATGGACAAACCAGGACGAATGGATGCGCTTCCCGATCCCTATGCGATGGAGGCGGCAGCATCATGCAGCACCGCAGCGACCGATGCAGCCGACGCATCGAATTCAGGCGACATACAACCCATCGTCATTCACAGACCGGCAAAAGTGCCGCGCGAACGCCAAGTGGTGCGCCTGCCCGATTACGAACTGGTCGCAGTCAACTCAGTGATGTATGCCCATGCATCACGCGTATTGCATCTGGAGGCCAACCCCGGCAATGCACGCGCTCTGGTGCAACGCCATGGGGATAGAGAAGTCTGGCTGAATCCGCCGCCGATTCCGCTCACCACCAAAGAAATGGATTATGTTTACGACCTGACCTATGCCCGTGCGCCGCATCCGGCCTATCGTAAAGCAAGAATCCCGGCCTGGGAGATGATCCGTTTCTCGGTCAATATCATGCGCGGATGTTTCGGCGGATGCACTTTCTGCAGTATCACCGAACACGAAGGCCGCATCATCCAGAGCCGTTCGGAAGAGTCCATCCTGAAAGAAGTCGAAGAGATACGCGACAAGGTGGAAGGCTTTACCGGTGTGATCTCGGATCTTGGCGGTCCTACCGCCAATATGTATCGTATCGCCTGCAAAAGCGAGAAGATCGAATCGGCTTGTCGCAAACTATCCTGCGTTTATCCCGGTATTTGCGAAAACCTGAATACCGACCATTCCTCGCTGATTCAAATCTACCGCAAGGCCCGCGCCTTGCCCGGTATCAAGAAAGTACTGATAGGTTCCGGCCTGCGTTACGACCTGGCCGTGAAATCGCCGGAATACGTCAAGGAACTGGTACAGCACCATGTGGGCGGCTACCTGAAGATCGCGCCGGAACATAGCGAAGAAAACGTGCTTTCCAAAATGATGAAACCCGGCATGGGCGCGTATAACGATTTTAAAGCCATGTTCGAGAAATTCAGCAAAGAGGCCGGCAAGGAACAATATCTGATCCCCTACTTCATCGCTGCTCACCCCGGCACTACCGATGAAGATATGCTGAACCTGGCGTTATGGCTTAAACAAAACAACTTCCGTCCGGACCAGGTGCAGACATTCACCCCCACGCCCATGGCGATGGCAACGGCGATGTATCACAGCGGCAAAAACCCCTTACGCAAAGTCACCAAATCCAGTGAGGATGTGGCGATCCCCAAAGCGAGCGGAAAACGCAAGTTGCACAAAGCATTTTTGCGTTACCACGATCCCAATAACTGGCCGCTACTGCGTGACGCTCTCAAGGAAATGGGCCGAGCCGATCTGATCGGTAACAGCAAACACCACCTGGTGCCGAGTTATCAACCGATGGGAGCAGCGAAAGCTGAAGTCAAACGCCGGACGCCTGAAGTCAAAGCTCGCGTCGGGAAATTTAAAAAGCCCGCCCCCCGGCATTTTTAGTACTCCACATGCAGACCTGTACGCTATAAATGTTACAGGTCGCCATTCATTTTCGTACGCCATAAGCATTTATTTCGATATTTTGCACTGAGATGGGGCGACTTAATGAAAAATGCATTTCCTAGGTGCAGTAGTTTCGAATAGTTAATGCCTAATTTCTCCATCCGCTTGAAATTAAAACATTATATTCATGGCACAAAGCTTGCATTCGTTGCAGTGGTTGCTTACATAAATATATTGTATGAACCGACCAGCGGATACACAAAAAATTAACGACCATCTAAGATTACGCTTGCAAGACCGCGGCCTGATGCTGGATTCGCTCATGGATAATCTGGACGGGCTGGTATATTGCTGCCTGCCCGATGAACACTGGACCATGGTATTCGTCAGCAGCGGTTGCAAGCAATTGACAGGTTACTCCCCCCAGGATCTGTTGTTCAATCGTGTCACTTCCTACGAAAACATCACCCATCCCGATGACCGTGAATCAGTGCGCGACAAAATAGGCGATGCCATCAGGGAGCATGAGCGTTTCAGCCTTGAATATCGCATTCTTCGTGCTGACGGCAGCTTATGCTGGGTGTGGGAACGCGGCGTAGCGATCTATGACGATCAGGATGTCGTAGTCGCGATTGAAGGCTTCATTCAGGACATCAGCCCGAGAAAGTATCAGGAACAGGCATTAAGCGATGCCGAGATCCGTTACCGCTCTATCTTCGAAAATGCGGTCGAAGGCATTTTCCAGACCTCGCTGTCGGGTCAATATCTTGATGCCAACCCGGCCCTGGCCAGAATATACGGTCATGAATCGGTCATGGACATGATGAGTGACCTGGTCAATATCCAGACCCAACTCTATGTCGATCCTGGGCGGCGCGATGAATTCAGAACGCTCATGGACTTGCACGGCAAAGTGCAAAATTTTGAATCCCAGGTCCATCGTAAGGATGGCGAAGTCATCTGGATCTCAGAGAATGCACGTACCGTCAAGAATGAAGCAGGAGAGCTGCTTTATTACGAAGGCACGGTCGAGGACATTACCGAGCGCCGCACCTTCGAAGCCCAGATCCAGCATCAGGCCACTCATGACAGCCTGACGGGATTGCCTAATCGCTATTTGCTTGAAGACCGGCTGCAGCAATCCATTAATTTTGCCGAACGCTATCACACCAAACTGGCGGTGGCATTCGTTGATCTCGATCAGTTCAAGCACATTAACGACAGCCTGGGACATGATGCCGGCGACACGCTCTTACTCACGGTATCCGAGCGCCTTTCGGCGCTGGTGCGTGATAGCGATACCGTAGTCAGGCTGGGAGGCGACGAATTCGTTATCCTGCTCACCAGCATACAAAAGAACGATTACGTCACGCAGACCATGAAGCGTGTTCTGGATGCCATTTCACAACCGGTGATACTGAACAGCCTGGAATTCAGGATCTCGTGCAGTATCGGCATCAGTATCTATCCTGAAGACGGTACCCAAGCCAATATCCTGCTGAAAAATGCCGATACTGCGATGTACAAGGCCAAACAAAGCGGCAGGAATAATTTTCAGTACTTCACCCACAAGCTCAATGCCATTCTGCAAGAACGCATGGATATCGAGCGCAAGCTGCGCAATGCCACCAAGCGTGAAGAATTGCTTTTGTATTACCAACCCAAGGTGGATATCGCCGACAACAAGGTCAACGGCGCCGAGGCCTTGATACGCTGGGTACCCGAAGCCGGCACCATGATCTCCCCTGCCCGCTTTATCCCGATCGCGGAAGAAACGGGCTTGATTGAAGAGATCGGCGATTGGGTATTGAATTCAGCTTGCCTGCAATCGCATGTGTTTTTGAAAAAATTCGGACGTCCCATCCTGGTATCGATCAACATATCGCCGCGTCAATTCCAGCGCAAAGGACTGGCACAACATATCGCAGACATTATCACGCGCACCGGAGCCGACCCTCAATATATCGAGTTGGAGATCACGGAAAGTACGCTAGCCGACGATATCAGTACGTTCATCACCACCCTGCACGAACTCAAAGCCATCGGCGTCAAGCTGGCGATAGACGATTTTGGAACTGGGTATTCCAGCATGACCTATCTGAAAGATTTTCCGATAGATCGGTTGAAGATAGACCAAGGGTTCGTATATAACCTGGAACAAACGCCAGCCAATTCGGCGATCCTGAAAGCCATTGTGACGTTAGGCCACAATCTGGGGCTAAAAGTGATCGCGGAGGGAGTAGAAACCGAGTTCCAACGCGATTTCCTGCGGGATATCGGCTGTGATGAACTGCAAGGCTATTTGTACAGTAAGCCCATAGAGGTGAACGATTTCATGAATCTGGTGATGAAGACGGCGGACTAATCCATCACATAGCGCGAAAGTTGTTTCATCACCCCATTGATATCGCCCAGCACCCAGATATCGGATATCTTGCCTTCCATGAAGGTGAATATGGCCACACCTTCCCACTTGAGCTTGGCGTGAGTGGCTGCATAACCGAATAATTCGCCCCTATGCTCTCCGGCATACCCGACCCGCGCCCAGACTTTCTCATCGTCCACAGCGATATCGATCACCTTGCATTGATAATCTCCCAGGGCATGGCCAATGAAGTCCATGTACAAGGCAAAGCCCTTGTGGCCCTGTTTCACCATGCCCAGTGAACCGCGGAATGTCACTTCCTCATGCAACAGATCCGGTATGGCTGCCTTGTCCGCGTTGTTCCATAGACCTTCGTAAAACCTTGTTACGATCTCTTTGTAATTTTCCATGCTTAAGTGTTTATTGAAACAGCCCTAGTTATTAGAATCGTTCGTCTGCTCTTAAATATCGCCATTGCCCTGGCGGCAAATCCCCCAGCATCACTTTACCGATACGTATGCGCTTCAGGCCCACTACTTTCAAACCCACCATCTCGCACATACGGCGTATCTGGCGTTTTTTACCCTCCTGCAGCACAAATCGTAACTGATCCTGATTTTGCCATGAGACTTTAGCAGGTTTTAACGGTGACCCATCAAGAGATAAGCCGTGATTCAACAGCGCAAGGCTCTTTTCAGGCAGAGTTCCCTGTACCCGCACCAGATATTCCTTGTCTATGGGAGAATTCTCGCCTATGAGTTGCTTGGCGATGCGCCCATCCTGCGTCAACACCAGCAAACCGGTGGAATCGATATCCAGCCGTCCGGCGGGCGCCATGCCTTTACTTTGCATCGGATGATATTGCAGGGGCGTGGTGTCGCCTGCATAACGTGTTGCTGCGGTAAATAAAGTCGCAGCCGGTTTATGCCCGTCTTCCGCTTGCCCGGACACATAGCCCATGGGTTTATGCAGCAAGATGGTCACTCTGGCCTGCTGGCTTTCCTGGGCGGCTTTATTGAGGGTGATCTTTTGCGTAGGGTAAGCTTTGCTACCCAGTTCGTTGACCTGCACGCCATCGACGAATACCCAGCCGCGTTCGATATAGGTGTCGGCTTCGCGCCTTGAGCAGAGGCCTTGCGCGGACATCAGTTTGGAGAGGCGTACTTTTTCAGGTTGGTTCATGACAGCAAGGGAAATATGGACAGACGATTCGCGGCTTCCACCGGAAGGCCGACACTAGGAAATGGAACTCTCTAAAGCACCCGCTATTTACGCCGCAACGAATCCCAATCAATGTGGAACGGACTGACTACCGTACCCGACATGACTGCGTAAATCATGATACCCAGTATGATCACGATCACTGCAAGAATGGCGGGGGTATAGTTACGGCGCGGACGACGTAAGGAGGCTTCGATCACTGCGCGGTTCTTGCGGTATTCAAGGATCTCCGGCGACTCCGGCGTCAAGCGGCGTTCTTTGCTACCGCGCATGGCGGCCCATCGGGCGGCGGCGGCTTCATCTTCGACGGAGCGACGGTCCGGTGCCTTACGTTCATCCAGCCAGCGCATGGCTGCTTTTAATCTGTCGGAACGCCATTCCGGGTCATCGGAAATATCACCGGTGCCAACGCCGATCAGGTTATCCACTACTTGCTGCAATGCTTCCACTTCTTCCGGTTTCACCCAGTAATGGGCGTCTATGCTGACTTCGTCGCCCTCATGTACGCGACCGAGAACGATATGCTGCGCCAATAGCGCATCCGGAAAAGAGCCTATCAGCTCACCGTTACGCCTTAAAAACCATACCTGATAGTTTTCCATACCGTCTCCTCGCTTTTTTATTCCGCTCTATAGCTCACCGTTACGCGCTTTTCCCAGTATCGTGATCAGCGTGTTTTCAAGCTGTTGCGCGGCTTTTTTTGCTCGCTCGCTTGGGTTCTTAATATACTTCAAATCAAAACTTGGTCTATCCATCGCCAGATACAACTGGCCTTTTTTTTCATAGAGTGCGATGCGGCAAGGGGCAAACACCAAAAACTCGGGGTGCTCCAGGAATATTTCAGCTCCCAGCCCCAAATTACAATAGGTTCTGACTTCCATCACACCGTCTACCGGCAAACCGCGCTGACGCATATGTTCGCCTATGGGAAAGTTTGCCGGACTGACAAAATTCTCCCCTTCTGCCGCCACTTTCAAACTGGTGACAACATCATCATAACTCACCCCGGCGGCAACGGGAACTTCATAAATAGGAGAGTCGGGGTCTATCGCGGGCATGGGTCCTGCCAACAGCAAGGCCGGATACAAACTCAGTAATAGCAACAGCTGTTTGAACACCCTTAACATTCCCTATGCCTGCAACGCGATGTTGACGGCCTTGCGATTCAGATGCGGCGCAAGAAACTCTATAAAATCATACATATAAGTACGCAAATAAGCATCACGCCGCACACCCAGGTAGGTTGTGCTGTCCGGAAACAAACCGGAAGCATCCAGCATGCTCAGCCCTTTATCACGCTCGGTATCGAACGCCATCTTAGCCAGCAGGCCTACGCCCAATCCCATTTCAACATAAGTCTTGATCACGTCGGAATCTATAGCGGTCAGCACGATATTGGGGGTAACCCCCTGTTTTTCGAATACCATCCTCACGGTATTACTACCGGCGAACCCCAGGTCGTAAGTCACCATCGGATAGGTTGCCAGTTTTTTAAGCGTCAGCGGCTGATCCTTTAATATCGGATGGCCGTGCGGCGCGACGATACAACGGTTCCATACGTAACAAGGTAAAGCGACCAGATCGGGGTGGTTGGCGATGGCCTCGGTAGCGATGCCTATATCCGCCTCGCCATTGACGATCATGGCCGTGACTTGCGACGGGTTGCCCTGATGGATATGCAATTGGATATTCGGGTAGCGCTCGACAAAATTTTTGATTGCGGGCGGTAAGCGATAACGCGCCTGAGTGTGCGTGGTGGCGATGGAAAGACTACCCTCATTGACCTTGGTAAAATCCTCGCCCACACGTTTGATATTTTCAGCCTCGCGCAATATCTGTTCGGCCATGTTCAGTACGATCTGGCCAGGTTCGGTGATACCGGTCAAGCGCTTGCCGCTACGCTGGAATATCTGGATGCCCAACTCCTGCTCCAGTAGTTGTATCTGCTTGCTTACGCCGGGCTGCGAGGTATGCAGTATCTCCGCCGCCGTTGAAACATTGAGATTCTGGCGAGCTACTTCACGTATGTAGCGCATCTGATGGAGTTTCATAACTTTACCTATTCAAACAAATCTATATAACAAATCTATATAACAGAATCACATAAATTAGCATAACATATTATTTCGTTTGGTATAAAGGCGCTGTTATAGTGGCGGCCTTTTCCTAACTGTTTTAGAACGTGATGAGCATAGGTTATATCGCATCAGGCTTTCTAGTCGGGTTGCTGGTTGGAGTGACAGGTGTAGGCGGTGGTTCACTGATGACGCCGCTATTGGTATTCCTGTTCAGTTTCAAGCCGCTGGTTGCCGTCGGCACCGACCTGCTGTTCGCAGCCATCACCAAAACCGGTGGGGTGTGGGTACATCACGGCAAACATCATTCAGTAGATTGGCGTGTGGTAGGGACACTAGCCATAGGCAGTTTGCCGTTTTCCATCATCACTATTTTTGTCATCAAGCATTTGTTGTCGGTAGGGAAAGAAGTGACCGGCTTGGTCAGCTATACATTGGGCATCGCCCTGATATTGACGGCATGCGCTATCCTCATCCGCAGCGTGTTAACGCGCAATGATGTGCAACGTGAAATTGAAAACAGCAAGATCAGTACCGGGCGTTTCAATAAGATGCAGATACCTGCCACTATCTTTACCGGCGCGGTATTGGGCATATTGGTCACCTTGTCTTCGGTAGGTGCTGGGGCATTGGGTACTATTGCTATCCTGTTCCTGTACCCCAAAATGAGTACCCTGAAAGTAGTGGGCACGGACTTAGCGCATGCCATCCCGCTTACCGCCATTGCCGGATTTGGTCACTGGACATTAGGTCATGTGGATTTCGCCTTGCTCGGCAGCCTGCTGATAGGTTCGATTCCAGGCATATGGGTAGGCAGCCATCTGAGCGCAAAGATTCCGGAAAAGATATTGCGCCCTTTATTAGCATCGATATTGATGCTGGTTGGATTAAAATTCGTATTTGCTTGAAGACTGTTTGTTCGAAGACCCAGGTTTAGGAAAATAAAAGATGTATCAATATGACGAAATAGATCAACGCAACGTAGATGAACGTGTAGCTCAGTTCCGCGACCAGACACGCCGTTTTCTGGCCGGCGAACTGACCGAAGACGAATTCCGTCCGCTGCGTCTGCAAAACGGCTTATATATCCAGCGCTATGCGCCCATGCTCAGGATAGCGGTTCCTTACGGCTTGCTGTCGTCCAAAAAACTGCGCATGTTGGCGCATATCGCACGCGAGTACGACCACGGTTACGCCCATTTTTCGACACGCACCAACGTACAGTACAACTGGCCGCCATTGGAAAGCGTGCCGGACATTCTGGCTCATCTGGCCACAGTGCAGATGCATGGCATCCAGACTTCGGGCAATTGCATCCGCAACATCACCACCGACCATTTCGCCGGCGTAGCGCCTGACGAGATCGTAGATCCACGTCCGATAGCCGAAATCATACGGCAGTGGAGTACCTTCCACCCGGAATTTGCTTACCTGCCGCGTAAATTCAAGATCGCCATCAACGGCGCAGTGGAAGACCGCGCCGTGATCCAGATGCATGACATCGGCCTGGACCTTTACCGTAACGCTGCGGGCGAGCTGACCTTCCGTGTTTGGGCAGGCGGCGGCTTGGGCCGCACCCCTATACTCGCCAGCAAACTGCGCGACGACTTGCCTTGGCAGCATGTGTTGACCTATTGCGAAGCGATCATCCGCATTTACAACCGTTACGGCAGGCGCGATAACTCTTTTAAAGCACGTATCAAGATTCTGGTAAAAGCCTTGGGCGCAGAGGAATTCACACGTCAGGTCGAAGAAGAGTGGGCGAAGACCAAAGACGGCCCCAATACCATCACGCAGGAAGAGCTCGATCGGGTCAGTCAGTACTTCACACCTCCGGCTTATGAAAAACTGAATGCTTCTTCGGCATCCTTTGATACTAAATTAGCCACGGATCCTGGCTTTGCCAACTGGGTGAAACGTTGCGTCCATCCCCATAAAATCCCGGGGTATCGTGCTGTTACCTTGTCGCTAAAACCTACCGGTATTGCACCTGGCGATGCTACTGCGGAACAAATGGAGGCGGTCGCCGATCTCGCACAACGCTACAGTTTTGGCGAGGTGCGGGTGTCGCACGAACAGAATCTGATTCTGGCGGATGTCAAGCTCACTGATCTGCATATCTTGTGGCAAGCGGCGCGGTCGCATCGCCTGGCCACTCCGAATATAGGCCTGCTCAGCGATATCATTTGCTGCCCGGGCGGCGACTTTTGCAGCCTTGCGAATGCGAAAAGCATTCCTATCGCCATGGCCATACAGGAGAAATTCGATGACATCGATTACCTGCATGATATCGGCGATATCGAGCTCAACATCTCCGGTTGCATGAACGCTTGCGGTCACCACCATGTCGGTCATATCGGCATATTGGGCGTGGATAAAGACGGTTCCGAGTGGTACCAGCTTTCCATAGGCGGCAAGCAAGGCAACGATGCCAGTTTGGGCACGGTGATAGGCCCGTCATTCGCGGCAGATGAAGTACCGGGAGTCGTGGAAAAACTGATACAGGTATATGTACGGGAGCGCCACGAAGACGAACTCTTTATCGATACCGTACGCCGCCTGGGCATCACCCCGTTCAAGGCGCATGTATACGCGGATCGTGAAAAGAAGGAGGCTGCGCATGTCTAAGCTGATCATGGACAACGCAGTGGTCGCTGATGAGTGGGTAGTCGTTTCCTTGCCTGTCATCGAAGGTGAAGAAGTACGCAAGCAGGCCGGTAAAGTGGTGATATTCAAGCTTACCGGTGAAGTCGCAGCCACGGCTGAACAGATCGCCGGTACGGTGATTCCCGACAACGGCAAAGTGATCGTACCTTTCCTAGTATGGCAAGCGCGTAAAAGCGAGCTGGAACCACGCCTGAAAGCAGGCGAACTGGGGATCTGGCTGGAAAGCTTCGAGCTCGTGGAAGATTTGATCGCCGACACCCCGGATGTGAATGTGTTTCCCGTCATCGCTATCAATTTCCCGCGCTTTATCGACGGGCGCGGTTACAGCCTGGCTACGTTGTTGCGCACACGTTACGATTTCCGCAATCAACTCCGCGCGATCGGCGATGTATTGCGCGACCAATTGTTTTACATGCTCCGTTGCGGCTTCAATGCCTACGCGATCCGCGCGGACCGTTCCGCTGCTGATGCACTGGCCAGCTTGCGCGATTTTTCCGAGCCTTATCAGGGTGCAGTAAACATCCCGCAGCCGGTATGGCGGCGGGTTGCGCGCCCCTGCTACCAGCCGAGCCGCGGCGTGGCGATGATCAGCCCGACAACAGACGATACCGACTGAATGATGTCCAAACTGGAACATACCGTTGCCTTGTTGCAACGCATCGAGCGCGAATTCTCTCCCGCTACCCTGGCCAGCAGCCTGGGCGCGGAAGATATGGTGCTGACTGATCTGGTTGCCAAACACGCACCCGGCATCACTATCTTTTCGCTGGATACCGGACGGCTGAACCCGGAAACCTACGACCTTCTGGCCAAGGTGCAGGAAACTTACGGCAGCACGGTCAAGCTGGAGATCTATTATCCACAAGCCGACGTGATCCAGTTCTTTGTGGAAAAGAACGGTATCAATGCTTTCTACAACTCGGTGGAAATGCGAAAGAACTGCTGCGGCATCCGTAAAGTAGAGCCTTTGCGCCGGGCTTTGCAAGGCAAAAAAGGCTGGATCACCGGTATGCGCCGCAGCCAGTCTGAAGATCGCGCGAATCTGGCTTTTGAAGAATTCGATGCCGACCATGATTTGGCTAAATTCAACCCGCTGGCGGACTGGAGTGAGAAAGAAGTGTGGGAGTACATCCGCAGTAACGACGTCCCCTACAACGAACTACATGACAAGCACTACCCCAGCATAGGTTGCGCACCTTGCACACGCAGTATCGCCATGGGCGAGGATATCCGTGCCGGGCGCTGGTGGTGGGAAAACGAATCCATGAAAGAGTGCGGCCTACACGTGAGCAAGTAATTTAATCGATTGCCGAGTAGCTGAAGAGTGTACGCGGCGATCAAATTCTTTAATTGAATCTATGAAAACTAAACAAACTTTATCTCACCTCGATTGGCTGGAAGCCGAAGCCATCCATATCATGCGCGAAGTCGCAGGCCAGTGCGAACGCCCGGTGCTGCTGTTTTCCGGCGGCAAGGATTCCGTCTGTATGTTGCGTATCGCGGAAAAAGCTTTCCGTCCGGGTAGATTCCCGTTCCCGCTGATGCATATCGATACCGGCCATAACTACAAGGAAGTCACCGATTTCCGCGACAAGCGCGCGGCAGAGCTTGGCGAGCGCCTGATCATACGTTCCGTGGAAGACTCCATGGCACGCGGCACGGTGGTTCTAAAGAACGAGAACGAATCGCGTAACAAACATCAATCGGTGACCTTGCTGGAAGCCATCAGCGAATTCGAATTCGATGCCTGTATCGGCGGCGCACGCCGCGATGAAGAAAAAGCGCGAGCCAAGGAACGCATCATGAGCTTCCGCGACGAATTCGGCCAGTGGGATCCGAAGAACCAACGGCCGGAGCTGTGGGACTTGTATAACGCTCGTACCCACAAGGGGGAGAATATTCGCGCCTTTCCTATCTCCAACTGGACGGAAATGGACATATGGCAATACATAGAACGTGAGAATCTGGAACTGCCCAGCATTTATTTCGCTCATACCCGCCCTATCGTAATGCGCGGCGGTTCTATCGTGCCGGTCACGCACCTGACCCCTTCCAAGCCCGGTGAAACGGTAGAACATATACAAGTACGCTTCCGTACCGTAGGCGATATTCCATGCACGGCACCCGTACTGTCCGAGGCTGATACCGTGGCTAAGATCGTGCTGGAAACTGCGACCACCACCATCACAGAACGTGGTGCTACACGCCTGGACGATCAGACATCGGATGCTTCGATGGAGCAACGCAAGAAGGAAGGTTATTTCTAACTCCACTGCATAATGAGTGTATCCGCCGCCAAGATGAAATCGCCGACTCATAACGCGCAAGAATGTTACCGCCGCGCTTTGACAGCACACCAGGCCAGCCAGTGGCAGCAGGCGGAATCGGCTTATCTGGAACTATTGGCACACAATCCCCAGCACCCTAATGCATCCAGCCTATTAGGTACTTTGTATCTGCAATTGAATATGCATGCACCTGCTGCGGAATGGTTAGCCAAAGCGGCAGCGATCAATCCACGGCAACATGACGTTTGGAGCAACCTGGCCAATGCACTGCTTGCGTTGAGTCGCTTTAAAGACGCGCTCACCGCTTACAACCAGGCCATCGCGCTTAAACCGGATCATGCCGATGGATATATCAACCGCGCCAATGTTCATCATGAACTGCTGGATTTTTCCGCCTCGCTGGCCGATGCCGAACACGCCATCCGGCTTGAACCCGATAACGCGGTCGCTCACAATCTGCATGGCAATGCACTGCTTGGCCTGAAACGGAATGAAGAGGCGATCGCGAGTTACGATACCGCCATCAGGCTTAAGCCGGATTTCTCCGATGCATTCAATAATCGCGCCAATGCGCTGCGTTATCTACAGCGCCCGGATCAAGCGCTGGAAAGCTATAACCAGTCGCTCAATTTGAAACCGGATTTTGTAGACGGTTATTTCAATCGCGGCATGGTATTTGAAGATCTTGGGCGTTTTGACGACGCTTTGACGGATTACGAGCATGTGCTTTCTTTTCAGCCGCAACATGCAGGCGTGCATTGGAACAAATCTGCCATCAAACTACTGAAAGGCGAATGGGAAGAAGGCTGGAAACTCTACGAAACGCGTTGGACAAATTCCGCCTTAGGGTTGCATGACCCTTATCCTGCCGAAAAGCGCTGGGATGGCAAACAATCACTACTAGGCAAAACCATCCTGATCCATACCGAGCAAGGCATGGGCGATACTATCCAGTTCTGCCGCTATGTACCGTTGCTGGTGGCCCAAGGCGCGCAGGTAGCATTGATCGTCGCCCCCGCTCTGAAAGAACTGATCAGCACCCTGCCATGCGCAGTAAGTTTGATCAGTAACGGGGAAATGCTACCTGCCTACGATTTCCATTACCCGTTACTGAGCCTGCCGTTCGCCCTGAACACAACACTCGCCAGCATTCCGGATCACGTACCTTATTTGAGCGTGACGCCTGCCAAAGGGTATGAATGGAAAGCGAAAGTCGGTATCAGTTCAAGACCGAAAATAGGTGTGATATGGAACGGTGCTGCGATCAATCCGAATGACCGTCATCGCAGTATGCCGCTGGAAGCACTTGCGCCCTTATTGGCTGAAGATTACACATTCCACTGCCTGCAAAAAGAGATACGCCAGCAAGATCAGGCGATATTGCAAAGATTTCCGCAATTGCAACTACATGAATTATCTGACTTTACTGACACTGCAGCGCTGATCGAGCAAATGGATCTCGTCATTTCCGTCTGTACCTCGGTCGGGCATTTGACCGGAGCGCTCAACAAACCGCTGTGGGTCATGCTGACAAAATACGCCGACTGGCGCTGGCTGGAACATAGAGCAGATTGCCCCTGGTATCCATCTGCGCGACTGTTCCGCCAACAAACACAGGATGACTGGAGTGACGTCGTCAACCAGATCATCACCACCTTACATTCAACATTTCCTGCACCTACAACTTAAAGTGAACAATCCCATGCATCAACACGATAACGGCCTGCTGCGCTTCATGACCTGCGGCAGCGTAGACGACGGCAAGAGCACCCTGATAGGCCGCCTGCTGTTCGACACCAAGACCATACTCGAAGATACGCTCACCAATATCGCGCGCACTTCCAAGAAGCGCGGCATGGATGCAGTCGATCTGTCCCTGCTCACCGACGGCTTGCAAGCGGAGCGCGAACAAGGCATCACCATCGATGTCGCTTATCGTTATTTCAGTACCGGTACCCGTAAATACATCATTGCCGATGCGCCGGGGCATGAGCAATACACGCGCAATATGGTCACCGCGGCATCTACAGCCAACCTGGCGATCATATTGATAGATGCGCGCAAAGGCGTGCTGACGCAAACCCGTCGCCACAGCTTTTTGGCACACTTGGTGGGGATTCCCAATATTGTGGTCGCCGTGAATAAAATGGACCTGATGAATTACGATCAGACGGTATTCGACAAGATCAAAACCGAATACCTGGCATTCGCCGCACAGATCGGGCTGGCGAACAACGGCAACGACATCCGTTTCATCCCCATGTCGGCACTCAACGGCGACATGATCGTGGACAGAAACGAAGCCATGCCGTGGTACAGCGGTGAGACCCTGCTGGATATCCTGGAAAAAGTGCCTGCCGCGCCTGCCGCGAGCAACGAAAGTTTCCGCTTCCCCGTGCAATACGTTTGCCGTCCGCAAGCCTCCGACGACCCTGAACTGCACGATTTCCGCGGTTTCATGGGGCGCGTGGAATCCGGCGAGATATCTGTCGGCGACAGCGTCACTGCCCTGCCCTCCGGCCATACCAGCACAGTCAAAGCCATCCAGTTAGGCGTGGACAAGTTGCAAACCGCCATCCACGAGCAGTCTGTCACTATACTGTTGCAAGATGAGATCGATATCTCGCGCGGCGACATGATCGTGAAATCAGCTGAGGCGAAAGACCCCGTCAAACAGATCGAAGCCATGATCTGCTGGCTATCCGAAACGCCGCTGTCTGCTGCGCGCACTTATACTATTCGCCACACCACGCGCGAGTCCAAGGCCAAAGTGGGCAGCATCGCTTATAAGGTAGATGTGAACACTATGGAGCATCAGGACGCACTAGGCTTGAACATGAACGATATCGCCCGCATCGAATTCAAGCTGGCAAAACCGCTTGCGGTAGATAGCTATGCCGATAATCGCGCCACAGGAGCATTCATTGTGATCGATGAATCGAGCAACAATACCGTAGGTGCGGGAATGATAATTTAGAAGGTGTTTGAGGCAATCGCATCAAGCAGGTAAAATAAAACCAATTGAGAGTGGAGTAGAAAAAATGACCTACGTCGTGACTGAGAGTTGTATCCAATGCAAATATACCGACTGCGTAGATGTGTGCCCGGTAGACTGTTTCGTGGAAGGCCCGAATTTCCTGGCCATCAACCCGGATGAGTGCATCGATTGCACCCTGTGCGTAGCAGAGTGCCCGGTAGAGGCGATCTTCGCGGAAGATGATGTTCCGGCAGATCAGCAGGAATTCATTGCGCTGAATGAACGCTTGTCCAAAGTATGGCCGGTAATTACAGCGCGCAAAGAACCATTACCTGATGCTGAGGATTATGCCAGTACCAAAGGCAAGCTAAGCATGTTGAAAGAATAATTCTGAGCGACTATGAAATAAAAAGGGCGCATCAGCGCCCTTTTTATTTAAAAATCTAATGTCATTGATTGGTTTCTATCAATTCTTCGCAAGCAAATGTGGCTGCATAAATTCTATTAGCATGAGGCGAAGTAGTTACTTTATAATTTTTCTTTCACTCACGCCTTCCATCTATTACGATGAAATTACTCTCCATAATCATACTTTGCGTCGCTGTAATTCTTACAGGATGTTCACTTCCAGCAGTAAAGTCTGAAAAGATCGAAGCAATCCCCAACAAAATCAAGGAGCTTGATGTCGTTATTTGGATGGGGCAACTACCAACTAAATTTTTCGTGAAAGATACAGATAGAGAAGCTTATTCTAGCAATTGTAGAAAATCTTTATTAAAACAGCTTCCATCAATCTTTCACAAAAATGGTATTTTAATAAAATCGATCTATATTGATACCAGTTCAACTGGCCTAGTAAAGGAAAGTAGAGAACTTTTAAAAAATTCCAATTCACCGTATTTATTGTTACTTACAGTTCGCGGATACACTACTGGCACACTCAAATCAAAAACCGACTTATGGAGCATGAATTTTCAAGCCGATTTATTTGACACTCAAATGCCGAAGATAGTGTGGAAATCTCATCCAAGTATTGGTTTAGACACAAATGATTTTGACCAGAGTACCGCGTTCTTTTCCGCCCAAATAATCAATGGCCTTAAAAAAGATGGTCTGATTGATCTAAAAACTGACAGTGCAGTGGATCAGGAAGGCAAAATAATTAGGGGATTCTCCCACTGGCAAATCAATTAAACCTTTGTGATCCGCTCTGCCTGATAAGATATGCGTCATAGACGATGATCCTTTACCCGCCATAAATTAGATTGACGCACGCACAACCAGCCTAGCAGCAAATACCCTGCCATCGCCCATGCCAACCCTGATGGTGCATACCAGACCAGAGGCACTACTATCCCTGCCGAAACCGTAGACAGCAGCATCTGGATGAAAGTCTGGCCGGAAGCTGCAGTGCCGCGTATCTTGGGGTATCTATCCAATGCCGTCAGCGACAGTATGGGCATGGCAAGTGCCATGCCGATGTTGAACAAGCCTATGGGGAAAATGTTGTAGATCGGCTTTGCAGGCAAGGTGTAGCAGATGACCAGGTTAAGCGTAGCGATCGCCGCCATCCAGATATAAGCCGCCCGTACCACCTGTTGCCGTGGATAGCGCCCTGCCGCGCGCTTGGCCAGGAAGGAACCCAGTATCATGCCGCACACGGTGGGCATGAACATGTAGCCGAATTGATGCTGGTTCAAGCCCAGATGCTTGACCAGAAACACCGGGCTTGCCAATACATAGACGAAGAAACCGGCGAAATTGGCACCGAGCGCGACCACCACCAAAGTGAAATTCTTATCCTTGAATATCAGACCGTAATCCTTAAGTACCTGCGCTACAGTAAGCGGCAGGCGCTTGGAGGGAGGCATAGTCTCCGGCAGGTATCTGATCGCTGCCAACAGTGCGAGCGTCGCATACAAGGCTAAAAAGATAAAGATCGCCTGCCAGTGTATGCCTAGCAGAACGCCGCCTATCATAGGCGCGATGGCAGGCGCGATACCGAACAGCATCTGTACTGTAGCCATCACGCGCTGGGCTTGCGCGCCTTCGAACAGATCGCGCACCATGGCACGCGCCACCACGTTACCGGCACCGCCGGACATACCTTGTAACGCACGGAAGAACCACAAAGTCTCCACATTGGGCGCGAATGCACAGCCGATAGAGGCGAGGATAAAGATCCCCAGCCCCCATTTAATGGTGGAGATGCGTCCGATAGAGTCGGAAATAGCCCCATGCCACAGTGTCATCACGGTATAGGGCAGCAAGTAGAAAGTCAGGCTATGCTGAATATCCACCGTCGAGCCATGCAGCGCAGCTTGCAATGTGGGGAAAGCAGGCAGGTAAGTATCGATGGCAAACGGTGCCAGTGCGGCAAGGCTGGCTAGAACCAGGGCGAGGATATTAGGTGAGTGTTTCATGCTGTCGATTAGGTGGGATATCTCAAAAATAAAGCGCACATGTCGTGCGCTTCAATTATAGATCGAATGGCATGCCGGTTAAGGCAAGGCGTGAAACTCTTCTACCCGCTCTCTCGATTCTCCGCTGGCATATTTCTTGGAGTTCTTGTCTGTCCTGAAAATGATGGGCTGCGCCTGAAGTACCGGATTCTTGGAGTTCTCTATCGCTTCTTCGATCAAGTGGTGATTGGGCGACAGACTGCATACCGGGTCTGCGCTTTCCGCATCGCCGGTTAACAAGAAGGCTTGGCAACGACAGCCGCCCAGATCGTTAGCCTGCTCCGGGCAGGTACGGCAAGGTTCTTTCATCCAGCTGTTACCGCGATATTTATTGAATGCCGGGGATTCTTTCCACGCCCATTCCAGCCCTTTTTCGCGCACATTGGGGAATTCGATATTAGGCAATACCCGAGCAGAATGGCAAGGCAGTACATCACCGTTGGCCGTCACGATCATGAATACTTCACCCCAGCCGTTCATGCACTTCTTGGGGCGGTTGGCGAAATAGTCGGGTACAACGAAGAATATCTTCATCTTGTTGCCGACTTTTTTACGGAATTCGTTGGTTACGGCTTCTGCGTGATCGATCTGTTCTTTCAGCGGCATCAATTGGTTGCGATTCACCAGCGACCAGCCGTAGTATTGGGTATTGGCAAGCTCCACATAATCCGCACCCAGCTTCTCAGCCATCTCTAAAATTTCCTGGATGTGGTCGATGTTGTATCTATGAATGACTACGTTCAGCACCATCGGGTAACCATGATTCTTGATCATGGCAGCCACTTTTTTCTTCAGTTCGAAAGTTTTGGTATTGGTGATGAAGTTGTTGATCTCTTCAGTGATGTCGTGCATGGAAAGCTGAATGTGATCCAGGCCGCCGTCCTTAAAGGCCTGTATGCGTTTTTCAGTCAGGCCGACACCGGAAGTGATGAGGTTGGTGTAATAGCCCAGCTTGTGTGCTTCGACTACGATCTCTTCGATGTCGTCGCGCAACAGCGGTTCGCCGCCCGAGATACCCAGTTGTATCGCGCCCATCTTGCGGGCATCGCGTAACGCCTGTATCCATTGCTCGGTAGTAAGTTCGTTCTGGGTATGTTTGTCGTAGTCGGTAGGGTTGTAACAGAACGCGCAATGCAACGGACAACGGTAGGTCACTTCAGCCAGCAGCCATAGCGGCTGGGTATGGGTGATATTGGCGGCTACGCCGTTGTTTTGGGCTTGTGCATGTATTTCTTTTTGCACAACCGATTCAGCTAAAGATGTTGCTTGTGTCATTTTATGACTCCTGTTTTACCTGGCTTAGAGCTTGCGCAGCCAGGCCTTACCGTACGCCAGATCGAACATGCCGATAATGTCATTCTCGATATCATCTGCATCAGGGAAAGCTGCTTTCAGTTCAGCGACGATATCGCCAACCGTCGCCTTGCCGTCTACGCGCTTCAATACCTCCCCTGCACCACCATGTAGTTTGACCATACCTTCGGGGAAAAGTATCACATAACTTTGTTGCGCCTCTTCCCATTGAAAACGATGATGCAACGCGATCGCATATATATCTGAATGTTGTATGTTATTTTCCATTTTCAATGGCTTGCTTGATAAAAGAATTACTTGGGATCAATGACGGGCTGGCGCAAATAATCGCGGCCTTCCACTTTAATATCGGTAGAAGCCAGCATGATGGAATCGGCGATCACCCATAGTACATCCAGCTTGAATTGCAGGATATCCAAGGCGCGCATTTGCATGTCGCGACTCTGGCTGAAGTAATCCAGAGTCACGCCCAAACCTTGCTCTACATCGCGCCGTGCTTCCTTCAGACGCTTCTTGAAATAGATCAGTCCTTCTTCCTTGATCCACGGATACATGGTCGGCCAGGAACTGATGCGCTGCTGATGGATATGCGGCGCGAATAATTCAGTCAGGCTGGAACACACGGATTCCTGCCATGGACGCTGACGCGCAAAATTGATATAGGCATCCACCGCAAAACGCACGCCGGGACTTACCAATTTAAGCGAAGTGACATCTTTGCGGCTCAATCCCACCGCTTGCCCCAACTTGATCCATGCCTCGATACCGCCGTCATCGCTACCACCTTCTAACACGCCATCGTGATCAGTGATACGCACTATCCACTGCTTGCGTATCTCTTTATCCGGGCAATTGGAAAGAATGGCTGCGTCTTTTTGCGGAATGCCGATCTGGTAGTAGAAGCGATTGGCGACCCAGCATTGCAGTTGTTTCTTGCTCAGCTTGCCTTCATACATCATCACGTGAAAGGGATGATAAATGTGATAGCCCTCGCCCTTTTTACGTAGCTTTTCTTCGAATTCTTTTCTGCTCCAGGGTTTTAGTTCTTTAGCCATTCTTAAATCTCCAAAAATTCAAAGTTCTAAATGAGACGAGGTGTGAAAAAATTTTGGAGCGCGGCATACGTGGTTGTATGTAAGCGAACAAAATTTTTGAAGCAACGAAGTATCATGACGAAATTTGAATTTTTCATAAGAGGATGTCCATACCATCATAGGCCACTTCAATCCCGTGTTGGTTCAACACGGCGCGTTCTGCCGAATCCTCACGCAGGATGGGGTTGGTATTGTTGATGTGTATCAATACGCGACGCGCTTCGGGATAGCCATCCAGCACTTCTATCATGCCGCCGGGGCCTGATTGCGGATTGTGTCCGATATCGCGGGCTTTCTTAGTCATCAGCCCCATGTCCAGCATCTCGGTATTGGTCCAGAAAGTACCGTCCACCATGATGCAATCGGCTTGCTTCATCAGCGGCGGCAAATGCGGCTCTATCTCGCCCAGACCCGGCGCGTAAAAGCATTTGGTGCCGTTGTTGGTATCTTCTATCAGCACGCCTATGGTATCGCCGGGATGCGGGTCGTTACGATGTGGAGAATAAGGCGGCGCAGCACTTTTGAGCGCCACTGCCGTGAATTTGAGACCGGTAGCGCCGGGCACAGTGAAGGAACTGCCATCGGTAGCTACTGGATGGTGATTCACACCGCAGTAATGACCGAGAATATTGAGTAACGGGTTACCGGTAGTCAGATCCTGGTACACCATGTCAGTGCAATATATCTCGCGCTTGACTTGCCCTTCGCGCAACATCAGTAATCCTGTGGTGTGATCTATCTGTGCATCTATCAGTACGATGCCGGCAATACCGCTGTCGCGTATCGCGCGGCCAGGCTGTAACGGCGGGAATTCCTGTATCTGTTGCAGCACATCCGGCGAGGTATTGAACAGCACCCAGTTGATACCGTCGGCACTCACGCAAATGGAAGACTGGGTACGCCTGGTGGCTTTGATGGTACCTTTACGCAAGCCGTCGCAATTCTGGCAATTACAATTCCACTGAGGGAAACCGCCGCCGGCACCTGCACCTAAAACATGTATATGCATAGACTCTCTTGATTCGTGATCTGATTAAACGTTAATTAAAACATACTTCATAAAAAACAAAGCCACCTTGCGGTGGCTTTGTCAGCATTCGCAGATTAGCGATTGCAAACGTACATGGTTACTTCAAAACCGAAACGCATTTCGGTAGCAGCTGGCTTGGTCCACATAATAAATCTCCTTATGGATTATTGTTAATGGCATGGTGGTTTCCCACCCCCTAGAACGTTTTACGTTCGAGTGCATTGTGTTACCTAAGCCCCTCCATTCACAGCGCCAAAAGCACCAAATTGCACTCATGGTTTTCATGAGGAGGTTTTCCCTTAAAATCAAAACTACTTTACACTGCTTTCCACCGACCTAATAAAAACTTAAAAATCCTTTCCGTAATGCAAAAATTCACGACCAAAGACATCATACATCCAGAACAAGCTTTAACCTTGGATGGGCTGTTTCACCAGCGTGCACTTCGTCATCCGGAAAAGAACTTCTGTCATTACTACGATCCTCTCGAGCAGAACTGGCAAGTGATCACTTGGGCACAGTCTCTGGCCCAGATCGGCTTATGGCAAGCCGCCATGCAGGCAGAAGGATTGCAACCGGGCGACAGGGTCGCGATCATGCTCAGGAATTGCCCGGAATGGGTGATATTCGACCAGGCGGCATTGGGATTGGGGCTGGTCACCGTCCCTTTGTACACTTCGGATCGCGCTGAGAATGTCGCATACGTATTACAGGATTGCGGGGCCAAGTTGTTGCTGGTGGACAGCACGCAGCACTGGTCTCGCCTGAGCCAAGCTTGCGCGAATGTTACCAGCCTCACGCGTGTCATTAGCCTCAGATCTGTGGCTGACAGCGACCCATTGCTATGCCCTCTCAGCAAATGGTTGAATAATGGTACAGGTAGCAAAGAGTTCGAGCATCTCAGTGCCGACCCGCAACAACTGGCCTCCATCATTTACACATCCGGCACCACCGGCAACCCCAAGGGGGTGATGCTGAGCCATGCTAACCTGTTATATAACGCATGGGCATCTTTGCAGACATTTGATGTCTTCATCGACGATACCCTGCTCTCATTTTTGCCTTTATCGCATATCTTCGAGCGCGCCATTGGTTATTACCTGGTGGTGATGGCTGGCGCTACAGTGTTCTACGCACGTTCCATGCAGCAATTGCAAGAAGATCTGGTGACTATCAAACCTACACTGATCATTTGCGTACCGCGCGTATACGAACGCATCCTCGCCAGCATTCATCAGAAGCTAAGTCAGGCGCCGCGCATCATGACCGTATTATTCAATTCGGCAGTAAAGGTAGGGCACTATCGTTTTGAATATCAACAAAAACGTAGATCGTGGCATCCCCGTCTCTTGCTTTGGCCGCTATTCAAGCGATTGGTCGCCGACAAAGTGCTGGGCAAACTCGGTGGGCATCTGCGCTTTTCCATATCCGGAGGAGCCGCTTTATCACCGGACATTTCCCGAGTGTTCATCGGACTGGGATTACCGGTACTGCAAGGTTACGGCCTCACTGAAACCAGCCCCGTCATCAGCGTCAACCGCGTTGTCGATAACCAGCCAGCCAGCGTGGGGAAGATCATTCCCGGCATCCAGGTACGCATAGCGGAGAATGGCGCCCTGCTCACAAAAGGTCCGCATCTGATGCAGGGCTATTGGAACAATCCGCAAGCGACCGAAGCGATGTATAGCGAAGACGGCTGGCTGGATACCGGAGATGTGGCGCGTCTGGACGATGAAGGCAGGATATTCATCACCGGCCGCATCAAAGAGATCATCGTATTATCCAACGGCGAAAAAGTGCCTCCGGTGGACATAGAAGCCGCGATCCAGAACGACCCCTTGTTCGAACAGGTGATGGTGGTAGGCGAAGGCAAAGCCTATCTAAGCGCGTTTGCAGTGATCAACGACGAACAGTGGCAAGCATTGACGCAAGCCACCGATTTTAATAATGTGCAATTTGGAAGCGCCTGGCCGGATGTGCTGCGAAGCCCGCAGGCAAAACATTTCGCGATGTCGAGAATCGACGCGCAGATGAAACAATTTCCGGGATATGCCAAAATCCGGCGAATCACCTTGCTTGCAGAGGCATGGTCTACCGAAAACGGCTTGCTTACCGCTACTCAGAAATTAAAGCGTACGGATGTTTTAGATCGTTACCGAAAAGAATACGAAACGATGTATCGCGGTTATCTGGAGTCAACTTTTAACAGGGGGGCACAATGAAAAAGATCAATGTTCTAATTGCTGTACTTTGTAGCGGTGCTTCACTGACTGCTTCCGCTGCCGGATTCGCTTTGATCGAACAAAGCGCCAGCGGCATGGGTAACGCCTTTGCCGGCGGTTCAGCCGCAGCCGAGGATGCCAGTACCATATTCTTCAACCCCGCCGGGATGACATATCTGCCGGATGATCAACTAGTCATTTCCGGGCATGCCATCCGTCCTTCCGCAGACTTCAGCAATAATGGTTCACACTCGGCTTTTGGTACGCCTACAACCGGGGGTAACGGCGGAGATGCCGGCGACTGGTCCATTGTTCCCAATATCTTCTATAGCAAAGCACTTTCGCCCGACCTGCGCATAGGCTTGGGCATTAGCGCGCCATTCGGCCTGAAGACTGACTACGAAAGTGGGTGGATAGGCCGTTATCAGGCACTCAAATCCGAGCTCAATACCATCAACATCAACCCTTCCATTGCGTTCAAGGCAACTGATCGCTTATCGCTGGGATTTGGGGTATCGGCGATGCGCGCCGACGCCGACCTGACCAATGCAGTAGATATCGGAACCCTGACAGGCGTTCCTGCGTTGCGGCAGAATTTCGATGGTCTAGCGGAACTACAAGGTAACGATTGGGGCTTCGGCTGGAATGCCGGTGCCATATTCCAACTGAACGACACCACTCGTTTGGGTTTGGCTTACCGCTCGCAAGTCCACCAGCGGCTGGAAGGCAATGTCAACTTTACGCTACAGCCAGGCACACCCGGTGCATTAGCAGCGGCTTTCCCCAATGGTGCCATCAGCGCCAAACTGACTTTGCCGGATAGCCTCTCAGCCTCCATGTTCCATCAGCTTAACGACCAGTGGGATGTCATGGCCGACGTGACCTGGACAGACTGGAGTACTTTCAAGAATCTCACCGCCCTGCGCGGTACGGGTGCAGTTCTCAGCAGTACCCCGGAAAATTGGAAAAACACAACGCGGATCTCCGCCGGCGCCAGTTATCGTTATAGTGAAGTGCTCAAACTGCGTGCGGGTATCGCCTACGACGAAAGCCCGGTACCCGATGCTTTCCGTACCCCGCGTATTCCGGACAATGACCGTACCTGGCTATCCGTGGGCGCAAGTTACAAAGTCGCGCCCAGCAGTAGCCTGGATATCGCTTACTCGCACATCTTCGTCAAAAGCACGTCTATCAATAAGACCACGGATAACATAGCTCCGTTGCAGGATACGGTGATAGGCAGTTACGACAGCGATGTGAATATCCTCAGCGCACAACTGACTTATAGTTTTTAGCCGTTACGCTTTTAAATCACACAAAAAAAGCTGCATTCGCAGCTTTTTTTGTGTGACTTCCCTACATCTTTTTTCTTATCAGTTCGGCTTGCTTTCTGCAGCGGTTTTCTCAACCTGCCATCCACCGCCCATGGCTTTGAACAGATCGGCCACAGCAAAACGTTGCAAGCGTTCGGCATCGATAAAATCGATCTCCGACTGCAGCAGGTTACGCTCGGCATCCAGCACATCCAGCTGGCTGGAAACGCCATTGCTGTAACGCAACCTGGCAAGCGCCAACGCTTTTTGCAGCGCGGTCACCCGTGCACTGTCGGCTAACTGTATCTGTCTTGCCGTTTGTTGTGCTGACAGCGCATCCTGTACTTCACGGAAAGCATTAGAGATGGCCTGGCGGTATTGAGCTATCGCCTGATCTTCTATGGCTTGTGCTTCCTTCACTGAAGCACCGATGCGTTTGCCGTCAAAGATCGGCTGCGTGAGCCCTGCCGCAAAACTGAAGATGCGCGCCGGTCCAAAAAACAGATCTCCCAATGATTGGCTTTCACCGCCCAAGAACCCGGTCAGGCTGATGGAAGGATAATAAGCAGCACGAGCTACTGCAACGCGACCATTCGCTGCTTCCAATCTTTGCTCTGCTTCACGCAGGTCAGGACGACGCAACAGCAGTTCCGAAGGCAACCCGGCAGGCACCACATTCTCAGGCGTCACTGCGGTATTAGCAGTATCGATAGTGCTTTCCACGATCATTTTCGGTGAACGTCCAAGCAATACCGTCAGCGCATTGTTCTGCTGCACACGCTGATTCTTAAGTGCAGGGATCTCGGCCTGAACAGCAGCCAGGTCGGCTTCCAATTGGCGTACTTCAAACTCTGATGAAATACCGGCATCGAGTCTCATCTGTTGCAGTTTAAGTGAATCCCTGCGCGTCTCTTCTGTTCGCTGAGCCACTACGATCTGCTTGTCCAACGCCTGTATCGCGAAATAGCCCTGAACCAGTTGCGCCGTCAGCGTATTCTTCACCGTCTCCTGCGCCGACTCGGTAGCCAGCAGATCGGCTCTGGCCGCATCGGTGGCACGGCGGAACTTGCCCCACAGATCCACTTCATAGGAAACATTGAGCTTGGCGTCCCATTGCCGGGTGTGCCTGGGCAATACAAAGGCATCCGATTGGGAGTTCTGGTTATACGTAGGCCCGAAAGTCACATACGCCGTAGGATCTTCGTCTGCACTCGCCAATGTCACCTGAGCACGTGCTTCTTCGATTCTGGCAGCAGCCAATGCAATGTCATGGTTATGTTCCAAACCTTCTGCTACAAGCGCATTCAGAGTGTCGTCATGATATAGCTTCCACCATTCGGCATCGCTCGCAGCCACCGCATTCTGCGGCAGCGCCGGCCAAGCTTGCGGTACCTCCACTTGGGGCTTGGAGAAAGGCATAACGTTCATCAGATTGCCGCAACCGCTCAATAATAGAATGGAAAACCCTACCGCAGCTGATCTCATTGCAGTTACCGTTTTTTTGTTTTTAATGCTCATTCTTTTCTCCTGCTGCTTCATTCTGTGGTGCATGGTGCGGTTTGTGATCCAGCCATTTGAAAAACAGCGGCACAAAGAAGATCGCCAGGAAAGTCGCGCCCAGCATGCCGCCCATAACGCCGGTACCTACCGAGCGTCGTGCCCCTGCACCGGCACCGGTCGAGACTACCAGCGGCACCACGCCCAGAATAAATGCCATGGACGTCATCAAAATAGGGCGGAACCGCAACCGCGCAGCCTCGACCACAGCGTCTATCACGCTCATGCCGTCTTCCTTTTGCTTCATGATGGCGAATTCCACGATCAGAATGGCGTTCTTCGCTGCCAACCCCAACAGCGTGACCAGGCCGATCTGGAAGTACACGTCATTGGCAAGCGGGTCGGCAGGCATGCCAGGCAATAAACCGACCACCAGGTTACGTATCCAGACGATACTCAGCGCGCCGAACACACCGAAAGGCAGTGCCAGCAAAACCGAGAACGGCAGTAACCAGCTCTCATACAATGCCGCCAAAATGAAGAACATCATCACGGCAGCCAGTATCAATGCGATATTCGAAGCACCGCCGGTACGTTTTTCCTGATAGGCGCTTCCGCTCCATTCATAAGTGAAATCGGGCGGCAGAACCTGCTTCATCAGCTTTTCGACTTCTGCGATCGCTTGACCGGAGCTTACGCCCGGCGCGCCATTACCGAGGATCTTCACCGAAGGCAGATTGTTGAAACGCGTGAGCGTATCCGGGCCGGTGCTATATTCGATTTTGGCAAACGCAGACAGCGGAACCATCTGGTTATTTGCAGTCTTCACATACATCGCCAGTACATCTTCAGGCTTGCGACGATATTCCTGATCTGCCGACATGAGCACTTCCCAAGTACGTCCCAGCTTATTGAAGTCGTTGACATACAACGTTCCCATAGTCGCCGACAGGGTATTGAACGCATCCTGCAGGTTCACACCCAGCGAAGCCGCACGTTCTCTATCCACGTTGATATACAACTGCGGCGTGTTATAGCGCCACAAAGTCTGTACGAAAGCAAAGGTGTGGTCTTGGGAAGCTTTGGCGAGGAATTGCTGGGTCACCTCACTTAAACGCTTGGCCCCGCCCTCGCCTTTGTTCTGGATATTGACTTCAAAACCGCCCGAATTACCCAGGCCGAAGATGGCAGGAGGATTGAAGGCCAGTACCAAGGCTTCCTTGATACCTGCAGTCTTGCCGAAGAATTCGCCCACCAATGCCTTGCTTGACATCTTGCGGTCATCCCAAGCCACTTGCGGCGCGAATATGGTCGCGGCGCTGTTCTTGAACGAGCCGCCCAGGAAATCCATACCGGTAAAGGCCACAGAGAACTGATTTGCAGGATTGGACAGGATGGCCTGGGTGACTTTGGCCACCACTTTGTCGGTACGTTCCAGGCTAGCGCCATCGGGCAGGAATACTGCACTGATGTAGTAGCCTTGATCTTCGTCCGGCACCAGTGAGGTCGGCGTATACATCCACAACGCCACCACTGCAACGATCATCACAATAAACAATACCAGGCCAACTGCGGTGCGCTGGATAAGCCAGCTCACACCGCCGGTATAGCGTTTTGTGACCCACGCAAAGAAGCCATTGAACCATCTGTAGAATGCATTAACATCATGATGGTTACCGGGTTTCAGGATGATGGCGCATAACGCAGGCGTCAGCGTCAAAGCGACCAGCGCTGAAATAACCACGGAGATAGAGATGGTCACGGCGAACTGGCGATAAAGTTCACCAGCCAACCCACCCATGAACGCGATAGGCACGAATACCGACACCAGTACCAACATGATGGCAATGATAGGGCTCGTCACTTCACGCATCGCTTCGATCGCGGCATCGCGCGGCGACAAGTTATGTTCGCTCATCAAACGTTCAGCGTTCTCCAACACCACGATGGCATCGTCTACCACGATACCGATGGATAGCACCATGCCGAACAGTGTCAGCGTATTGATGGAATATCCCAATATATGCAAGCCGGCGAAAGTACCGATCAATGACACAGGTACTGCCAAGGTAGGGATCAATGTCGCGCGCAGGTTCTGCAAGAACAGCAGCACCACCAGGAACACCAACACCATAGCTTCGAACAGCGTCTTGACCACTTCATGGATAGAGACTTTGACGAATCTGGTAGTGTCGTATACCACCGCGCGCTCCAACCCTGGCGGGAAGGATTTTGCGAGCTCGGCCACGGTCTTGTTGACTTCTTCCGCGACACCCAGCGCGTTGGCACCAGGCTGCAGGAACACACCCATCAAGGTTGCGTTCTTGCCGCTGACCCGGCCTCTGAAATCGTAGTCTTTTGAACCCAGCTCCACTCTCGCCACGTCGGACAGACGCACGATGCCGCCTTTATTATCCGCGCGGACAATGATCTGCTCGAACTGTTTGGGGTCGCTCAACCGACCTTGGGCGGATATGGTGTATACCAGCTCCTGCCCGTTATCGGTAGGCGGCTGCCCCACTTTACCCGGTGCGAACTGGGCATTCTGGCTTTGTATGGCAGCGACTACCTCATTCACCGACAGCCCCAGATGCGTCAAACGCTCAGGCTTGAGCCAGATACGCATGGCGTAATCCTTGGCACCGAATATCTGCACATTGGTGGTACCTGGAATACGCTTGATACGATCCAGCACGTTCAAGGTGACATAGTTACTGGTGAAAATGTCGTCGTAGCGGCCATCCGGTGAAGAGAACGCAACCACCTGCAGGAATGCAGATGAGCCCTTCTCTACCGTCACGCCTTGGCGCCGCACTTCTTCCGGCAACCGTGCTTCAGCCTGCTTGACGCGGTTATTGACATTAAGTGCTGCCTGATCCGCATCGGCACCGATGTTAAAGGTGATCTGAATTTCCACTACGCCGTTGGAGGCGGAGGTAGAACTCATATACATCATATCTTCCACGCCGGTGATCTGCGATTCCAGCGGCGAAGCCACTGTCTGCTCTATAACCTCGGCAGATGCGCCGGGATAGACGGCGCGCACAGTCACTACCGGCGGCGCGATTTCGGGATATTGCGCAATAGGCAATATACGCATCGATGCCAAACCGGCAATAACGATGAAGATGGATAGAACCGCCGCAAAAATGGGGCGCTTGATAAAGAAATTTGAAAACATTATTTTTTACCGCCTTACTTAATTTGCAACAGGCGCGTTAGCAGCCTTATCTGGTGTAGATGCAATGGTTTCGGTGACTTTCACCGGCGCGCCCGGACCGATTTTGGCCACGCCGTCCACGATCACCTTGTCGCCCGCTTGCAAGCCTTTGTTAATTACCCATTGTTCGCCCGTCCAGTCGCCCACTTCAACAGGCCGGGTTTCAACCTGACTCTTGGCGTTCACAACATACACATACTTGCCTTGCGGCCCTTCCAGCACGGCACGTTGTGCCACCATCAGCGCATTGATACGCTTGGCACCGATCAATTTCACGCGTACGAATTGACCCGGACGCAGAATGCTATTTGGATTAGGCAATGCGGCGCGGACCTCGCTGGTACCGGTAGCGGGATTCAGCCGGATATCGGAGAAATTCACTTTTCCGGTATGCGGATATACGCTTCCATCTGCCAAAGTAACGCTCACATCGAAACGACCATCCTTGGGTAACTGCAACTCGCCCGCTTGGACGTCATGATTCAAACGCAACTGGTCGTTATCCGACACACTGGCGATGGCGTAGATAGGGCTGGTTTGTGTAATAGTAGTCAACAGGATATCGGGACCCGAGATCAATGCACCTTCGGTGACCTGAATACGCCCGGTGACCCCGGAGATCGGCGCTGCCACACGGGTATAGCTGAGATTCAACTTGGCATCCGTGACCCGCGCCTCTGCAGATTTCACATCGGCAGAGGCGATCTGTTCGGCAGAGGCGGCATCGTCATAATCTTTTTGCGAAATAGCTCTCGCTTCGATCAACGGCTTCAATCTGGCGACGTCGCGCGTGGTCTGTGCATGTTTGGCTTCTGCACTTGCCATATCGGCTTCGGCTTTTGCCAATGCAGCCTGATAAGGCGCAGGGTCTATGGTAAACAGGGACTGTCCGGCTTGTACCGTTGCGCCCTCTATATAGTTTCGGCGCAACAGGATGCCCGTCACACGAGCACGCACTTCGGCATCGCGCACCCCCGAAATCTGGCCGGTATATTCCATCTCCACATTCACCGTTTGCGGTTTTACCTCTTGCACCGATACCTGTGAAGGCGGCATCTGCATACCGCCCTGGCTCTTCCCTTTGCAGGCAGTCAAGGAGGCAGTTAATGCAACCGCCATCAGAATGGCCGCCAAAGGTTTTATTGAATTGTTTTGGTTCAGGGTTGAGGCAACACGCATGGTCGAATCCTTAATCGGGCTTGAAATAGTCGGGCTTAAAATTGGTCGAGATTTAGTTGGTAAATTGTTTGTTACAAATTGATTATTGCAGGGTTAATTAAAAGCATGGTAATGTTACATACATTCATGCATGTATGTAAAGTGAATTTTGAACATTTTTTTCAAATAAGGATTAGCAACAAAATATGGTTCGACGAACTAAAGAAGATGCAGAGATCACACGCAACCTTTTATTAGATGCGGCTGAAACCGTGTTCAATGAAAAAGGCGTGTCGCGCACCTCCTTATCCGAGATCGCCCAAGCTGCAGGCGTCACCAGAGGCGCCATTTACTGGCATTTCAAGAATAAGGCCGACCTGTTCCACGCCATGCTGGAACGGGTAACCATGCCCATCGATGAGATGATAGACCAGCTTGATGCAGAACAGCTCGCGACGCCTCTCATCTGCCTCAAAACAGGCGCGGTGACCGTATTAAAACATATCGCTGCCGATGCGCAGACACGCCGGGTATTCGACATCGTCAACCATAAATGCGAACTGGTGGATGACATGGCCATTGCGAGGACCAGGCAACTGGAAAGCCGCGCAGGCTGTCTGGAACACATTGAACAGCGCGTGCAGACCGCGATCGATCAGGACAGCTTACCCAAGACTCTCAACGCGCGTGTTGCCGCCATCGGCATGCATGCGTTGATAGATGGGCTGATCTCCAGCTGGATACTGGACACTGAATCATTTTCCCTCAGCAAAGAAGCAGATCAACTCATCGAAATCTACATCACCGGCTTAAGTAAGGCCTGAACTACTCTTCCTAGCCACGCACTCGGCTAGAACTTTGGCATAATAGCGCCTCTCGTATTACAAGCTTATTATCCTGAATCATAAATGAACAAGATTTACGCCTACGATTCCACCTTACGTGACGGCGCCCAGGCCCAAGGCATCTCGTTTTCTGTCGAAGACAAGATCAAGATCGTGGAAAAACTGGACGAACTGGGCATCAGTTACATCGAAGCAGGCAACCCCGGCTCCAACCCCAAAGATCTGGAATTCTTTAACCGCGTTGGCGAGTTGAAATTAAAACATGCCAAGATCATCGCCTTCGGCAGTACGCGCAAGGTAGGTATCACTGCCGAAACCGACAACAATCTGAAATCGCTATTGCGTGCCAACACAGCCGCCGTCGCCATTTTCGGCAAGTGTTGGGATTATCAGGTCACCGATATCCTGCGCACCACACTGCAAGAGAACCTGAATATGATCGCGGATACCGTCCGCTATCTGAAAGCTCAGGGGAAAGAAGTGGTGTTCGACGCAGAGCATTTTTACGACGGCTACAAAGCCAATTCCGACTATGCCTTACAAACTCTACGCGCTGCGGCTGAAGCCGGAGCTGATTGCCTGTGCCTGTGCGATACCAATGGCGGCACTTTTCCGGATGAGCTTTTCACTATCACCAAGAAAATAGCCGGTGACTTCTCCACGCCACTCGGCATCCATTGCCACAATGACAGCGAGATGGCCGTCGCCAACTCCATCGCGGCGGTACAAGCAGGGGCAACGCAAGTGCAAGGCACCATCAACGGCATCGGCGAGCGTTGCGGCAATGCCAATCTATGTTCCATCATCCCCAATCTGCAACTCAAAATGGGCTTGGAGTGTCTGCCGCAAGACAAACTACAGTCTTTGACCTCTGTCGCCCGCTTTGTGAGCGAAGTCGCCAATGTGACGCATAACGAAAAAGCGCCCTATGTCGGTAACGATGCTTTCTCGCACAAAGGCGGCATGCATATCGACGCAGTCAGCAAAAACCCAGTTTCCTACGAGCATATCGATCCGGAGAGCGTCGGCAATGCCCGCCACATCCTGGTATCGGAAGTAGCCGGGCGCAGTGCGCTGCTTGGCAAGATCAATGCGATCGATCCGACGCTGCATAAAGATTCTGCTGAGACCAAGCTGATACTGGAGCGCATCAAATCGTTGGAACACGACGGCTACCAGTTTGAGAACGCAGAAAGTTCTTTCGACCTTCTGGTACGCAAAATGCTCGGCCAATACCAGCCTTTTTTCGACCTTAAAGAATACAAGGTGGTGGTGCAGGAACCGGCTGTGGACACCATAAACTCCAAGGCAACGCTGAGGATCGTGGTCGGCGATCAGGAAGAAATGGCAACTGCAGAAGGCGACGGCCCGGTGAACGCACTGGATAAAGCCATGCGCAAAGCGCTGGAACGCTTCTATCCCGCCATCAAAGAGATCAAACTCACCGATTACAAAGTGCGCGTGCTGGATTCCGACCAGGCCTCCGCCGCCAAAGTGCGCGTGCTGATCGAGTCTACCGACCATACTGAAACCTGGACCACGGTGGGTGTTTCCACAGACATCATAGATGCCTCATGGCACGCGCTGGTTGACTCCATCGAATACAAACTGATGCGCGACCAACGACGCTGAAATCAGCTGCCCTCGCCCATCAACTGCTTGGTTTTAGTAATACCAACTTCAATTGTTCCTGCTCTACGGGACGTAAGGTGACCTGCTGAAAATCAATCAGGCCCAGTTTGGGATGATTGAAGGTACGCTGGCCGCCCTGCCGTTCCAGCACATCATGCTGTTGCCAGAACCTGGTGAACTCGGGGCTGGATTGTTCCAACTCTGTCACTAGCTGCTGCACTCCCGGCTCATCCAGGCGACTACGGCTATCGGCACGAAATTCTGCTACCAGCCGTCGTGCACGCACCTCCCAGTTTTCCACGAAGTGCCGCGCTTCAGGCATCTGAAACACAAAGCGTAGCAAATTGGGCAACGGTACTGCCTTCGACCTTGATTTAGAATCCAACCAGCCCACAAATAACTCACTCGCTGCGATGTTCCATGCCAGCACATCCCAATAGCGCCCCATGATGTAAGCTGGGATATGAATGTCAGTGAGCATGGCGACCAACGCTTCGGGTACGGAATCCTCTTCGGTATGCGCGGCTTTGGAGTCGCGTCTGCCGGCGATATCGAACAGATAATCCCGCTCCGAGCGTGAAAGCTTCATCACCTGCGCTAAGCGATCCAGAGCATCGGCGGAAACATTCACTTCGCGCCCCTGCTCTATCCATGTATACCAGGTGGGGCTGATACCAGCCAACTGCGC
>DATBPY010000028.1:0-2204 GCA_036561085.1 Methylophilaceae bacterium
GTGTCATGGAACGGCGGCGGTTTCGACCTGCCGGTGCTGCATTACCGCGGGCTGATACACGGCGTGAAAGCGCCGCGTTATTGGGACATGGGCGAGGACGACCGTGAATTCAAGTGGAATAACTACATCAGCCGTTACCACACGCGCCATCTTGATCTGATGGACGTGCTGGCGATGTACCAGCCACGCGCCAATGCGCCGCTGAACGAGATCGCCCAGCTATGCGGCTTTCCCGGCAAACTGGGGATGGATGGCAGTAAAGTGTGGGATGCCTACAAGAACGGCGAGATCGAAGCCATACGCAATTATTGCGAGACCGACGTGGTGAATACCTATCTGGTTTTTCTGAGGTTTCAGTTGATGCGCGGCACGTTGACGGCTGAAGCGCATATCAACGAGGTCAATCTGGTACGCGAGACGCTGGAGAACGAGGCTGCGCCGCACTGGAAAGAATTCCTGGCGGCGTGGCCGCTTTGATTTAAAGGCTAGTTTGATCTAGAGTAGCTGTTCCCGCTTCAGCAGCAACACATAATCGCCGCCGCTCGTTACTTCCAGCCAGTTGAAAGTGATGTCAGGGTAGGCCGCTTCCAGCGCATCGCGGTTATGGCCTATTTCTACAATGAGCAGGCCGCCCGGATGCAGATGCGCGGCAGCATTCGAGAACAGGTCACGCACATGCGCCAAGCCATCCTCACCAGAAGCCAATGCCAGTTGCGGCTCATGACGGTATTCCGGCGGGAGCTCCTGCATACTCGGTGCGTTGACGTAGGGAGGGTTGCATACGATCACGTCATACAACTTGCCCTTGAGTGCGCTCAACATATCCGACTTCACCAACGTCACTTGTTCCTGTAAGCCGTAATCCGCCACATTGCGTGCAGCGACCGACAAGGCATCGTCGGAGATGTCTACTGCATCGACTCCAGCATTGGGGAAGGCAAAAGCTAGCAGGATGGCGAGGCAACCGCTGCCTGTGCAGATGTCGGCGGCACTCACGACTTCCTCCGGATGCTCGACCCATGGGGCCAAAGAAGTTCTCAGTAGTTCGGCAATGTGCGAACGCGGCACGATCACACGCTCATCCACGTAGAATTTGAACTCACCCAGCCAGGCTTCCCTCACCAGGTAGGCGGTAGGCACGCGCTCGTCTACGCGGCGCTCTATCAGGTGCAGCAGATGCTTGCGCTCGGCTTCGGTAATGACTGCATCGAGGAAAGTATCCAGGGTATCCATGGGCAGGTGCAACGCCGCCAGTATCAGCCATGCCGCTTCGTCGAAACTGTTCTCAGTGCCGTGGCCATAGAACAATTCGGCTTCTTCAAAACGGCTGACGGCAAAGCGCAGCCAGTCGCGTAGCGTGAAAAGCTCAGTGTGGGAGTGGTTTGCCATAACGGTTATTTCAGCAGTTTTTCGAGCGTAAATTTATAAGTATCCTTGAGCGGGTCTATATCCGCCACGCCCACGCATTCATTGAGTTTGTGGATGGTGGCATTCAATGGCCCGAATTCGATCACCTGCGGACAGATGTCGGCGATGAAGCGCCCGTCCGAAGTGCCGCCCGTGGTCGATAGCTCGGGTGTCACGCCGTATGCCTGCTGGATGGACTCAGAGATAGCAGCCACCAGACTGCCTTTGGGAGTAATGTAAGGTTTACCTGAATATTCCCATTCCAGGTCGTATTCGACTTTATTGCGGTCCAGAATGGCATGCACTTTTTCCTTCAGAGACTCTACCGTGTTGGCAGTGGAAAAGCGGAAGTTGAACAGTATCTCGGCATGGCCGGGCACCACGTTGGTCGCGCCGGTACCGCTATGCATATTGGAGATCTGCCAGGAAGTAGGGGGGAAGTACTCATTGCCCTTGTCCCACTCAGTATTAGCCAATTCGGCAATGGCAGGTGCCACCATATGGATGGGGTTCTTCACCAGATGCGGGTAGGCGATATGGCCCTGTATGCCTTTGACGATGAGCTTGCCGGAAAGCGATCCGCGCCGCCCGTTCTTGATCATGTCGCCCACCACTTTATTGGAGGTGGGTTCGCCCACGATGCAATAGTCTATGCTCTCGTTGCGGGCTTGCAACGCTTCCACCACTTTCACGGTGCCGTCGACTGCCACGCCTTCCTCGTCGGAAGTGATGAGCAAGCCGATAGAGCCTTTATGGTCGGGATGCTGCGGCAGGAATTCTTCCAGCGCCACGATGAA
>DATBPY010000029.1:0-7606 GCA_036561085.1 Methylophilaceae bacterium
CGGCACAAGTCGAAGGTGAGATCATCCATGCTGAGACTCAGTATAGACCGCGCAAGGCGCTGATCTGCCAGTTGCAGGATCAAACCGATGTGCTGTACCTGCGCTTTCTCAACTTTTATCCCAGTCAGGTCGCACAGATGAAAGTGGGCACTCGCTTACGCGTATTCGGCGAACCGCGGCAGGGATTCTTCGGCATGGAAATGGTGCATCCGCAATGTAAAAAAGTCACCGAAGATGCGCCGCTAAAACAGGCGCTCACGCCGGTCTATCCTACTACTGCCAGTTTGTCGCAAGCCACTTTGCGCGGTTTGGTGAATCAGATGCTGGCGCAAGATATATTGCAGGATACCTTGCCGCAATCGGTATTGCAGCGGCTCAAACTGCCGGATTTCGCCAGTACCATCCGCTTGCTGCACCAGCCTTCACCGGAAATCTCACTTATTACGCTGGATAACCGTGAGCATCCGGCGTGGCGGCGTCTGGCGTTCGATGAATTACTAGCGCAGCAGCTTTCCATGCGTCGTCATTATGCGCGCCGCCGAGAACAGCAGGCTCCGGCATTGCCGGCAAAGTATCAACTTACCCAAAAATTCATTCAGACGCTACCTTTTGCGTTGACGTCTGCCCAACAAAAAGTAGTGGCTGAAATCAGCGCCGACTTGGCACGTCCGCACCCCATGCAAAGATTACTGCAAGGCGATGTCGGCAGCGGTAAAACCGTAGTGGCTGCACTGGCTGCGCTGCAGGCCATCGAAAATGGCGGGCAGGTGGCGCTGATGGCACCGACCGAGATTTTGGCGGAGCAGCATTATCAGAAACTTGCAGGCTGGTTGATTCCGCTAGGCATACAGGTGATATGGCTCACCGGCAGCCAGAGCAAAAAACAACGCGAACCGGGCATCCAGGCATGCCTGGATGGCACGGCGCAATTAGCAATAGGCACGCATGCCTTGTTTCAGGACAACGTGGAGTTTGCGAATCTCGCCTTATCCATCGTGGATGAGCAGCACCGTTTCGGGGTACACCAGCGCCTGGCGCTCAAACAAAAAGGCAAGGAAACACACCAGTTGATGATGAGCGCGACACCCATTCCGCGCACGCTTTCCATGAGCTATTACGCCGATCTGGATGTGTCTGTGATCGATGAGTTGCCGCCTGGAAGAACGCCCATTACCACCAAATTGCTGGCTGACAGCCGTCGCGAAGAAGTCATCGCAGGCGTGCGCGATGCCTGCCTGCAAGGGCAACAGATCTATTGGGTGTGTCCGTTGATCGAAGAATCGGAAGCTTTGGAAGATATACAAACAGCGCTGGATATTCACGCCACACTTTCCGCATTATTGCCGGAGCTGAAGGTGGGCCTTGTCCACGGAAGGCTGAAACCTGCTGAGAAGCAGGCAGTGATGCAACTGTTTGTAGAGGGCACGATTGATTTGCTGGTCGCTACTACTGTGATCGAAGTCGGCGTGGATGTGCCGAATGCCAGCCTGATGGTGATCGAGCACGCCGAGCGTTTCGGGCTTTCGCAGTTACATCAGTTGCGAGGTCGCGTGGGGCGCGGTGCGGCCAAGAGTGCCTGCATCCTGCTCTATCAAAAACCGTTATCAGAAACTGCCCGGGCTAGATTGAAAGTCATTTACGAGAATACCGACGGCTTCGAGATCGCACGTGCGGATCTGCATTTACGCGGTCCGGGAGAGTTTTTGGGTGTACGGCAAAGTGGCGCACCGATGTTGAAGATCGCAGACCTGGAACGGGATGCCGATTTGCTGGAAGAGGCTAGAGAATTTGCCGATAGCTTATTAAAAGAGCAGCCGCAGACGGCAGAGTACCATTTGAATAGATGGCTGGGGCAGGCCGAGGAATATGTGAAAGTTTAAAGTTTTTTTGAAGGGATACTCTCGATGTTTAAATTTACGCTATTCGTTACCTGCGCGTTACTGACTGCAGCGAATGCATTTGCAGAGGATGCGATTGATACCGCGGCCAAAACACTGCAAACCGATGTCGCTAAGATGCAGGCTGATGTTGCTGCTGAGGCAGATAAAGCGACTCTGCTTGCGGATAAACAAAAAATAAAATTGGATAAATCTGTTTTAAAAGCGGCCAGGCAAAGCGCAAAATCGGAAGTCCTCAAAGGCAATACCCCAAAGGATTGATTGAATCTCGGCTAAGCATCAAAACGCAGGTGAGCCTGGCTTTGAGACTCCTGATTTATTAACAACTCTTCAAATTGTTCTGCCGGTATCGGCTTGGAGAACAAATAGCCTTGCCCATAATCGCATCCGGCGGCGGTCAATAAATCGCGCTGTTGTTCGGTTTCAATGCCTTCGGCGATGACTTGCATGCCCAGTTTGTGCGCCATCACGATGATAGCTTCACACAATGCCATATTACTGGAGCCGGATGCCAGATTACGAACGAACGACTGGTCTATCTTGAGGAAGTCGATGTCGAACTTGTTAAGATAAGACAGGGACGAATAACCCGTGCCGAAATCATCCAGTGATATCTCTATGCCGCCGGCACGGAATTCCTGCAGACGGTCGATGACATGTGTGCCGGTATCCAGCAACAATCCTTCCGTAATCTCGACCACGATGGACTGCCCAGGCAGGCCAAGACTATCCAGATGTATAGTCCATGAGGGATAGCTGCTGTCCTGATTATGGAACTGTACCGGTGATTTATTCACGCTGATCTGGAATCCTGGATGGTGTGATTTACGCCAGCTTTTAACTTGGTTGGCTGCCTGATGGAACACCCATGCCCCTATATCCACGATCAATCCGGTCTCTTCCGCGATTGAGATGAATTCTACAGGGCCGACCAAGCCGCGTTTGGGATGCTCCCAACGTATCAGTGCTTCTGCCTTGTTGATATCACCTGTTTGCAAATCAACGATAGGCTGATAATAAACACGGAATTGCTGCGCCGCCAAGGCTTTGCGCAGATCGTTCGCAATGCGCATGCGCGACTGCGCAGTCTTCTGCATGGATGGCGTAAAGTAATGATAGCGGTTGCGTCCCTGGTTCTTTGCGGCATACATCGCCTGGTCGGCATTTTTCAGTAATGCATCAGCAGTGGAGGCATCTTCCGGATAGAGCGTGATACCGATGCTGGCTGAAACATAGGCCATATCGTTACCCAATTGAAATGGCGAAGAAAGCTTACGCAGAATATCCTCAGTGACACGCTCAACGTTACGAGAGTCATCCAGTTCACCCAGAATGATGGTGAATTCGTCTCCGCCTAGTCGCGCCACCGTGTCGGTCTCACGCACGCAACTGGTAAGTCGTTTAGCAGTTTCTATCAGCAGAATATCGCCCATGTCATGCCCCAGGGTGTCGTTGATCTCCTTGAAGCGATCCAGGTCAAGGAACAACAATGCCAACGGTAAGCTGGCGCGGTGCGATTTCTTGATCTCCTGATCCATACGATCATGGAACATCTGCCGGTTGGGCAAGCCGGTCAGGCGATCGTAGTTTGCCTGTTGCCAGATGGTTTGTTCGGCCTGTTTACGTTCAGTGATATCGGTGAATAGTGCGACATAGTGTTGAGCCGAACCTCTTTCATTGAAGATCGTATTGATGGTGAGCCATTTGGGATAAATATCGCCATTCTTGCGCTTATCCCATATCTCGCCTTGCCATTTGCCGGCGGTATCGGCCTGATCCCACATTTCATCGTAAAGTGCCTGGTCATGCTCTTCGGATTTAAGGATGCTGGAGTCTTTGCCTAGCACTTCTGTTTCAAGATACCCCGTGATTTCAGTGAATGCGGGATTGATGGCGATGATCTTTCTGTCGGCATTCATGACCATCATAGCTTCACTGCTGGTTTCATAGACTGACGCAGCTAAACGCTGGGAATCTTCGCCCGCTTTGCGTGCGGTTTCCCGATCGAAGTTGTCCAGTGCGAAAGAGATGTCTTTCGACATTTCTACCAGTAACGCGATGACCTCGGCGTCGAAGGCATTGAGCTGCTCATGGAATACATTCAGCACTGCATAAGGCTTACCGCCGCGTTGGATAGGGAAAGCGCCGACGGCGCTCCAACCGCAATCCATACCGCGTTTCCTCCATGGCAAAGTCATGGGGTCTGAGAAGTAATCGTTGATAATGACAGGCCTGCCCTCGCGGAAAGCGGTGCCGCAAGAGCCGCGCCCTTCGACTACATCTGCCCGCGAAGAAATGACGACTCCATCCAGATATTCCAGATTGCTGCCGTATCTGGCATCGGCTACCATCAATCCGCTGGCTTCATCCGATAATAAGGCAATAAAGGCCATTCTAAGGCCGCCGAATTCTACTGCGCATCGACATACCAGCGGGAATAACTCGGACTGCTGTTCCATGCGTACGATGGCCTGATTGACTTCACTTAGCGCTTTATACAGCTGGGTCAACCTATGTTCTCGCGCTTCGGCCTGCTTGCGTTCGGTGATGTCTTGCACGGAACAAAAGTTATATTCTTCATTCAGGTAGTTGGCGCTGACCTCCACCGGGAATATCGTCCCGTCTTTGCGCTTGTGGCGCGTTTCGATGAGACGCATTCCGTGTTGCTTGACGTCGGCCCAGGTCGGACCTACTGCCTCGGGAGGAAAATCCGGGTCGAAGTCCCAGATATATAAGCGGACTAGTTCTTCGAGACTGTAACCCAGGCTTTGGCAGGCATACTCGTTGGCATGGGATACTTTTCCTTGCGGAGTTACCCAGAAGAAAGCAGTCTTGCTCTTATCGATAGCGGTAAATGCTAGTTCCAACTGCTGCTGGGTGTGCGCATGCGCCCAATTGTCCCAGTTGGTGCCAATAAAACGTATCGGCTTACCTGCTTCATCCCTGAGGATCTGAGCATGTCCCTTGATATAGTGCACTTCTCCATCAGGCCAAATGATACGGAACTCGGGGCTGTATGTTCCGATGCCTTCGATCGCATTATGGAATGCAGTCTCATTTTTCGCTCTGTCTTCAGGATGCAGTCGCGCCAACCATCCGTCGCAAGTCACCTTAAAGCTCTCGGAGTTTTCCCCATAGAGCGCATACATAATATCGTCCCAAAACAATTCTTCGGTTTGGGGGTTGTATTCCCAAATACCCACCTTGCCTGAAGCAATAGCAAGCTTCAAACGTTCCTCGCTGGATTTAAGAGCATCCTCGGTGTGTTTGCTGTGGGTAATGTCAGAATGCGTTCCTATCATCCGGAGGGGTTTCCCCTCCTCGTCGCGGGCAACCAGCTTGCCTCGCGCCAATATCCATTTCCACGAACCGTCTTTGCATCGCATGCGGAATTCGGCGATATAAGGCACTGATTCATTTGAAAAATAGTCCTGAACTAAATTCAGTACGCGATCTTTGTCGCCAGGATGCAGGAGCTCAAGCCAGGCCGCCCCGGTATTTGAAAGTTCATGCTCCGCATACCCAAGCATTTCTTTCCAGATTCGGGAATAATTAGCTTCGTCTGTTTGCGGATTCCAATCCCATACACCTTCGCCAGCCCCTTCTAGTGCGAATTGCCAGCGTTCTTCACTTACGCGTAACGAAACTTCTGTTTTCAGCAAATCGTAAGTCATTTGGCGGAAGCGGTTTTCGCTTTCCCGCAATTCCTGCGTCATGATGTTAGCTATGGCAAGTGCGCGTTCACGACCGGTGGCCAGTAGCCATGTCAACAAAGCCAGTAATAGACTTACTGCCACTCCGAAAACAGCGATCAGGCGAGATTTTGCCCTATCCAGATGTGCTTCAAGGGCAGGTAAAGAACGGATCGCTATCGTCCATGTGGCGTTGGATATATCGCGCTTCGATATGTTCTGGAAGCGCGATGTCGTTGTTTGAGAAGTATTTTGGGAAAAATGATGCAAGGAATTGGAGTCGAATATTCGGTTACTACTAGCCATTTCCTCGCCATCGTAAATCTCAATGCTGAGGTCATCTGCTGAATTGCCGAGAATGCCTCGCATTAGATCGTCTGCACGGAATAATGCATAAACCCAGCCCGTGAGATTGGCACGGCGTTCAGCTAGTGTGTCGTGCGGTCCGCCTATTTTATAAACAGGTAGGAACAACTTGAAGCCGGTACGCGCACTCTCGCCGGCTTTGCCGGTCTTGCTGATATCTGCCACCAGCTTTAAACGGCTGGAAAGAGCCGCGTCGTCGTTATCACGTGCCTGTTCCATGGCGGTGCGACGTGCCGGCTCGGTATGCATATCGTAGCCAAAGGGACGCAGATTGTCGCCGATAAAAGGCTCTATATAGATAATGGGAGTATAAAGATCGCGCTGGCCCTTGGGCCAGATATTAAATTCTGGGAAACCTTGTTTGCGTATACGGGAGACGAGTCGATCTTTCTCCGAAGATGGGACTACCTGTGCAAAACCTACACCCTGGATACCTGGATAGTCCTGATCGAGATGAAGTGCATTGTCATAGGTGTGAAATGCATCACGCGTCACGTCCGTAGTGTTGGCGTATAAGCCCTGGAATCCGCGCAGCACTTGTGTATAGGCCCGCATACGCTGCTCGATACGGTTATCGACATCCAGTACACGCGATTCAAAATCTTTGCGCAGATCTTGCTCAGCACTTTCCTCCGCTGCCAGCCATAACCTGTAGGTGATTGCCAGTAGGACGATCAATACCAATGCTGACAGCAAAAGAGAACCAGACCAATTGCGCGTGCTCGTGGCGGGCGACGAATTCGAGGATATAGGGGCAGGGCTAGGCATATTGAAATGCCAGCATTAGACCCGTCAGCCTGGGTATATCAGGCCATCCATAAGTCAGTAGACATCTCCCCATTCTCTGTACCCCACAAGTACGAGCAGTCAAACAGCGTATGTCTGACTTTGATACAATTAACACAGCCCGTCAAGGAGACGATAAGGTCTAATCGCAGAAGAATTGCAGGTATGCATTACGACATAACTCGGGGCAAAATAAAAGCGGGTCACCTGAAACAAGTGCCCGCTTGCATGTTTGGAAGCGTGAGGTGCTGTTCTATATCAAGTTCCCCATTTTTTAAGATAGAGAGCACATTTTTCCTGCCATGGCAGGCTACCGAAGGCTCCGCCACTTTGGTGGGTAATGCAAATCGGCCAGGTGCCTAATCGTAAGTTGTTTTTTCTTACGTTGCGGCAGAAATCCATATCGTAGAAGTGAAAATCAAAAAGCGGATCGAATAAAACCTGATTGTCTTTCAGCACGGATTTTTTGGCAGCAAGGAAAACGCCATCCAAAAACTCGCACTCAGCAGGAGCAGGGCCGAAAAAGGAAACATTCCCAAAAGGGTAAGTTCCACCTGCAATGCTGCCGCTTAGGTTACTTCTTTCATCCCAGGTAAACCGGTCATCAATAAATGCCCAGGCCGGTTGATTCGGTACTCTACGCCGATTGCCGGCAACACCGATCACATCGAATTTGGCACATCCATCAATGATCCGATCGGCAAAGAAGTAGTCGTCTATCCATACATCGTCATGCATAAATACAACGATGTCAGTCTTGTCTTGCGAAAGGATATATGAATTATAGACTTCCGGAAGTCCGCGCTTGTTCTCAAAACTGATACGTGGAACCAGGCGATTATCATAGGTCAGGCGTTTAAGCGA